>DATDGG010000612.1:0-1602 GCA_036522235.1 Xanthobacteraceae bacterium | reverse complement strand
ATGCCAATTTTGGCACCAACGCTGGCGGTGGCGCAGGAATGGGCGGCGCAATATTCGTCGTCGCTGGTGGCACTCTCACGATCGCGGGCCAGGGCAGCACGGCGGCATCAGACAGCGTCACGGGCGGCGCAAGTGGTGGTGGCAACTCAACCGCCGGCTCCGCCTTCGGCAAGGACATCTTCATCAACGGCGCAAACACCATCACGTTCTCGCCGGGCAACAGCAACACCTACACGGTCGTAAATGACATCGCCGATGAGGCCGGCAATGGCGGCAATGCCGCCAACAAGGGCGCGGTCGCGGTGACCGGCGGCGGCACGCTGGTCCTGTCCGGCACCAACACTTATGCGGGCGGCACGACCGTCACGGCGAGCACGCTTAACGTCTCCGCCGACGCCAATCTTGGCGCGTCGACGGGGGGCGTGACCTTGAACGGCGGCACGCTGCAACTGGGGGCTACGTTCAATACGTCGTCCTCGCGCACGTTCACGTTCAACAACGTGTCAGGCAACACGATCGATACCAACGGATTCAATTCGATTATTGCCGGCACCGTAACCGGCGCGGGCGGCTTCACCAAGACCGGCGCCGGAACACTGACGCTGGGCGGCACCGTGAATTATACGGGTCCGACCACGATCAACGGCGGCAACCTGGCTTTGGCTGGAAGCGGTATCGGCAGCCTCGGAAGCGTCAATGTCGCCAATGCGGCGGGCACGTTCGATATCTCCTCCGCGACCAACGGTGCGACCATCACGACGCTGTCCGGTGTCGCCAACAGCGCGGTGGCGCTCGGAACAAAGAGCCTGACGCTATCGAATGCCTCGGACACCTTCGCGGGCGTGATCAGCGGCACCACCGGCGGGCTGACCCTGACCACCGGCACCGAGACGTTGACGGGAACCAACACATATGGAGGTGCGACGATCATCAACGGCGGCGCGCTGGTGGTGAACGGCGCGATCGTGTCGGCGACCTCGGTGAACACGGGCGGCGCGCTGGCAGGCGTCGGCGTGGTTGGCGCGGTCACTGTGAATAACGGCGGCACGTTTGCACCCGGGCCAAGTGGTGCGCCCGGCTCGATGTCGACCACTGGCCCCCTCACGTTCCAGTCGGGCGGCACCTATAAGGTCCAGGTCACGCCGACGACCGCGTCGATCGCCAATGTCGGCGGCGCCGGCACGCTCACCGGCGGCAGCGTCAATGCGCAGTTCACCGCCGGCACTTACGTTGCCAAAAGCTACGATATCCTGCACACCACCGGGCTCGGCGGCACCACCTTCACGGGCGTGACCGGCAACGTGCCGAGGGGCTTCCTCGCTTCGCTGAGCTACACCACGACCGACGTGATGCTGAACCTCACCGGGGCGCTCGACACCAGCGGGCTCTCCGGCAATCAGCAGAATGTCGCGACGACGCTCAACACTTTCCTCAACAATGGCGGTACCGTGCCGCCCGGCTTCGTTCCGATCTTCGGGCTCTCCGGCCCGGCCCTGGCCACTGCGCTCACCCAGCTCTCCGGCGAGGCTGCGACCGGCGCGCAGCAGGCCAACAGCCAGCTGATGAACGCGTTTCTTGGCATTCTCACCGATCCGTTCGGGC
>DATDGG010000611.1:0-3932 GCA_036522235.1 Xanthobacteraceae bacterium | reverse complement strand
CGCACCTCAGGAAAGGCGATCCACGCCCGCGTTGGCGATGAAATCGCCGGATGGAAGGTGACGCAGATCGAACCGCGCCGATTAATGCTGGCCTCCGATGATCGCGAGGTCGGCTTCGACTTGTTCGGGCGCATGAGCGGGAAAGGCAACATCGTCAACTCCCCGCCGACGGCGATTTTGGCAGCCATCGCGCGCCGCTCGTCTCCCTCTGGGGAAACGTGGGGAGGGCCGATGACACTCCCTACGACGCAGCCGCGATCCTCGAAGCACATGCCACAAGAGGAAATGATCGCTGTAGCGATTGAAGCCGATGGGGAGGCGAGAAAACCTAACCCGCGCTCTCACAATCGAAGACGCGAACCATGGCAAAGTCACAGACACAGCATTTGATCGTGTGCCGCTCCATACTTGTGGGCATTCCCGCAACGGAGCGCTCGACGCTCACCAATCGCATCGGGTCTTTGCACACAGGGCACGGCATGATGACAGGCTGGGTGTCATCTTCATCGCTGCGTCGCACGCTTTCCTCCGGCCATGTTACGCTATCGCCGGTCCATCGATCGTTGTAAGGGCTCGGTGTTGAATGCATCAGTCTTTGTTTGCTGACCATGAACGCGCCTCGACTATCGGGCTTGAACGGCCCCCCGCAACGCCAAGCGCGATTAAGGGTTACGAAGAAACCCTACCGCCGCCCCTTCGGTGCAATTAGAACCCGGTCAGCAAAAGCTGTAACGAAGACAACTTGCAACTCGCGAATTGGCCGCATGCCGGCTTCGGGTCTTGGCCGTGTGAAAACGATTTTTGGCCGGCCGGATGCCTTCGGGCTGCGTCAGGATAGGGCGCAGGAGCCGTTCTGAGCAAATTCCAGAGTCAGGTCGGGTTCGGACGTTCGGGGTTCGCAACCTTGGTGACCTCTCTTGAAGCGTAAGCGGTTCTCCGCCCCCACCTTGTAATGCGCGCGCTGCGCAGCACGATGCGGCCCACATTCGGGATGTGGAGTCGCATATATGGTTGACCATATAGTTGAAACTTCGCGGCCACGGGGCCGGGTCGATGTCCAGGTCGGGGCGGGGCGTCGACGTCGCTGGAGCGATGAAGCGAAGGGCCGGATTGTGGCCGAATCCTATGCGCCGGGCGCTGTCGTATCGGAAGTGGCGCGCCGGCACGACATCTCGGCGCAGCATCTGTTCGCATGGCGCAAGGCGGCGCGCACCGGTTTGCTGAGCTTGCCGGCCGACGAGGCGCCGCTGTTCGTTCCGGTCGTGACAGAGCTTCGCCACGATGGGATGATGTCGGGAGCGTCGGCCCAGGGTTGCCCGGCGATTACGATCGAGATCGGTAGCGCGGTGGTTCGCGTGGCCCCTGGCGTCGACTTCGCCTGGCTGCGGGACGTGTTGCGGGCCGTGAAGGCCGCGACATGATTGCGGCTCCGGCAGGCGTGAAGGTCCTGGTGGCGACCAAGCCGGTGGACTTCCGCAGAGGCGCCGACAGTCTCGCGGCTGTGGTTCGCGAGCAACTCCAGCATGATCCGTTCTCGGGAACGATCTTCATTTTCCGCTCGAAGCGAGCGGACCGTTTGAAAATCCTGGCCTGGGACGGCTCCGGCTTGGTGTTGTTCTGGAAGCGGCTGGAGCAAGGTGCGTTCCGATGGCCGCCGATCAGCGATGGGGTGATGCGACTGACTGCATCGCAGCTCGCCGCGCTGGTTGACGGGATGGATTGGTCGCGTCTGCATGCGCGCGACGTGGTGCGGCCGACGGCTGTGTCGTGAGCCCTGCGACGTATTGAATCATGCGGCTCGCCGCGTTCCACACCGGCGCGCGAATCTGATTGAGTGTCGGGCGTGAGCGAGATCGCACCCCAGCTTCCGACCAACATCGAAGCGCTGCAGGCGCTCCTCGCGGCGGCGCGCCTGGAGCGCGACGCGGCGGTTACCGAGCGCGACCAGGCGCTGTCGCAAATCGATCGCCTGCGGCATCTTCTGCGCCAATTGCAGCGTGCGCAGTTCGGCCGGCGTTCGGAGAAGCTCGATCCCGAGCAGCTGCTTCTGGCCCTGGAAGATATCGAGCAAGCCGTTGCCGGCAACGAGGCCGCCGATGACAAGAAGGACCCGGCAGCCGCACGAGCGCGCGGCGACAAGCGTCGCGCCAATCGCGGCGCGCTTCCCGCCCATCTGCCGCATGTCGATGTGACGATCGCGCCGGAAGATACCAACTGCCCCTGTTGCCGCGAGCCGATGCATGTGATCGGCGAAGAGACCTCGCGGCGGCTCGACGTGATCCCGGCGCAGTTCCGGGTGATCGTGACGCACCGTCCCAAATATGCCTGCCGGGCGTGCGAGCAGGGGGTGGTTGTGGCGCCGGCGCCGGAACGGCTGATCAAGGGCGGATTGCCGACCGAGGCGATGGTCGCCTACGTGCTGGTCGCCAAATACGCTTGGCATCTGCCGCTGTATCGGCAAGCCCAGATGCTGCTCGCGCAAGGGCTCGACATCAAGCGCGCGCTCCTGGCGTTCTGGGTGGGCTATGCGGCCGCGGAGCTTCAGCCGCTCTATGTTCGGCTGCGTGAGCTTATTCTGACCGCAGGCAAGATCGCAGTCGATGAGACCGTTGCGCCGGTGCTCGATCCCGGCCGCGGCTGCACCAAGAAAGGATACTTCTGGGCCATCGCCCGCGATGACCGCCCCTGGGGCGGGACCGACCCGCCGGCCGTCGCCTACACCTACGCTCCGGGTCGCGGTGCGGTCCACGCGCTCAAGCTGCTCGATCACTATCGGGGCATCGTGCAATGCGATGGGTATGCGGCTTACAAGACGATTGCCAACGCAGCGAGTGAGGAGGCGATCACGCTCGCCTTTTGCTGGGCGCATCTGCGACGCCGATTCTTCGACATCGTCCAGGGCGGCCCCGCTCCGATCGCCAGCGAGGCTCTCGCGCGCATCGCGGCCCTCTATGCGATCGAGAAGACGATTCGGGGCCGCAGCGCCGCCGAGCGCCACGCGGTGCGGCAGGAAAAGAGCAAGCCTTTGGTGCTGGCGCTCAAAGCCTGGCTCGAGCGGCAGCTCGCGCGCGTCTCCGCCAAGGCGACGATCGCCGAAGACATCCGCTATGGCTTGAACCACTGGGAAGGGCTCACCCGTTTCCTCGATGACGGCCGCATCGAGCTCGATACCAACATCGTCGAAAGAAGCATGCGCCCCATTGTTCTCAATCGAAAAAATGCATTGTTCGCGGGCCACGATCAGGGGGCGGAGAACTGGGCCTGCATTGCTTCGCTCATTGAAACCTGCAAATTGAACGGCGTCGATCCGCAAGCCTACTTCACCGACGTGCTCACCAAGCTGGTCAATCTCTGGCCGGCCTCGCGCATCGACGAGCTCATGCCATGGGCCTGGGCAGCCGACCGCGCCGCAATCCGCCAAGCGGCGTGACCCGCGGCGGGCTGCCGAAGTCCGGGCCAGCGGTCAATGTGTCAAACCCGTGCGGGCGGAGAACCGCTTACGATGGACCGGCGCCGATTACGCTTTACGTCGGCGACCAGCAGCATGTACGGGCTGTCCTCATCAAGTTCGAAGTAGTCCGATACGTCTTCCCGGAGCACGGAAGGCGCAAATGGCCGGAAGCTCTCGCGATACTTTATTTTGAGGTTCAGGTTCTTTTGCATTTCGGGATTTCGCGGATCACCGAGAATCGAGCGCGCGCCTAGTGCTCGCGGTCCGAACTCCATCCGGCCCTGGAACCAACCGACGGCTTGCCCTGCCACCAAAGCATCGCAGCAACGCTCGAGCAGGGCCGGCTCTTCGGCAACCGAGTAGTTCGCACCTAACTTGGTTAAGCGTTCCTCGATCTCGGTCTGCGAGAACTCCGGTCCGAGAAAAGCGCCCTGCATCCCGTCCTGTGCACCGTCGGTTCGACGGGCGTGGCCAAAGTACT
>DATDGG010000610.1:0-17851 GCA_036522235.1 Xanthobacteraceae bacterium | reverse complement strand
GCCTTCCTGGCGGCAGACCGTGACCGCGATGGCGCGATCGTGAAAAGCGTCGAGCACCGCCAGGTAACTCTCGCCCGGCACGCAGAACACATGGGCGACGCCGTTGATCATGAGTTGATCGACCAGCGCTTCCGCCGCGGTCCGCGCTTTCTCGAGAGGGCGCATGCGTGATGATCCTTTGTTTCGGGCTTTCAAATTAGCGAAATTTTGCGAGCGCACGGTTCCGCGCCGGTCACCGCGTCGGCAAAATCGGCGTTATCGTTAACTGATTGCGCCGGCGTTCTTGCGCGCATCCCGTGTTGATCAAAATTCTTGTAGGGTGGGCAAAGGCGCGTAGCGCCGTGCCCACGTTCGGGCGCCGCCGCGTGGGCACGCGCGGATTTCCCGGCGTGCCCGAACGGAGACGCGCCGGCCGCGCTTTGCCCACCCTACACGCCCTTCAATGTCATGATTCAATCCGAGCGGAATCTGTTCTAGATGCCGAAGAACGCGGTTTCCGTATAGGCGAGGTCGCCCAGCCGCGGGCGCAGCGGTCCCTTGAAGTATTTCGGCATGGTGTCGTCGAAATATTTGCCGCGGAGGCCGGGCACGGGGCCGTTGGCGTCGAGGATCACCACCGGGCGGCCGCGCCATGCGAGGTAGCGTCCGAGCGGCCGCGCAAAGCGGACGAAGTCCGCAACGTCGCGACAATAGATGAGCTGCGCGCAGTTGATGAAGCCTTTGACCCGGCGCGCGCGGAAGACGAACGGATAGGCGCGCTCGGGGGTCTCGCACCACAGGCTGATGCAGCCGCATTCCGCATGGTCCTTGAGCAGGTCGCGTTCGTAAGCTTCGAACGGCGCCTGCGGCTGCGCGCCCGCGGGGACGATGCGGACAGGAATCCCCGCGCTCGCGGGGCTCAACCACGCCAGCGCCACGAACACCCCGTCGGCGTATCGGATATAACCCTGCGCTTCGACGATCGGGCGGGTGTGCGGGGCCGACGAAATGTTGAGATAGGTGACCTCTTTCTGCTTCAGCGCCTGCGACACCAGCAGCGGCGCATAGCTCCTGAAATCCGCGTCCACGTACCAGCTCGAGACGTTGCAGCGGAGCGCCTTCTGGTCGCCCGCGCCGGCGGGCAGGCCTGAGAACATCTGCAGGATGGCGCCGACGGCGGCGCCGTCGCTCTCCAGCAGGAAGCCGTAGCGCGGCGCGTCCGCCGGCAGCGCGCGGGTCTGGAGATACGCAAAGACGTGCTCCCAGAAGCCGCGCGGCCGGCGCGCCGCGAAGCCGCGCGTGAGCAGCGTGACGACGCGCTCCGCGTCGGCATCCTCGATTCGGCGGCAGCGGACTTTCGGCGCCAAGGAAGTCAAGCCTGTATTGACCATATCCGGCACGCGAGCTTGAACGCGACACTGCGCAAATATATTCAAATGCAACAGACACATATGCGGCCAAGAGATGACCACAAAATTAACGATAACCGCCGAGATCGAAAAGGTCGCAGCCGAGCAGAACGTGCGGATTGCGCCGCTGGCGGATGATTTGAATCTGCTCGACTCCGGGTTAGATTCGCTGTGCTTCGCCATCCTGGTCGCGCGGCTCGAGGATTGCCTCGGCGTTGATCCGTTCACCGCCGCCGACGATGTCACCTTCCCGGTCACGCTCGGCGACTTCGTGCAGGCCTACGAAAATGCCGCCCGCTGAGGTGCGGTGGCTGCGCGACTGGCTCGACGACAATTCCGACGATTGCGGGCGCCAGCTGTTTGGGCGTAGCGCGCAGGTTGCGCTGAGCGCGCTCAAGCGCGGCTCGAGCCTCGATGTCGATCTCGCCACATTGCAGGGCCGATCCGTCCTGGTCGCGACCGGCGATCAGCTGACGGCCGCGCTCGCGCTCATCGAGCTCGACGGCGTGGCGCGCCGGCTCACTGTGGTGCCGCCCGATGTGCCGCGTGCGCATTTCGCCGCGGTCATGGCCGATGCCGCCATCGACGCCGTGCTGTCCGATGCCTCAACGCAGGATCATGAAACCTTCGGCATTGCGTCACGCGTGATCTGCCGGCCGCAGCTGCGCCCGGTTGCGCCCGCGCGTTTCGATCCACAGCCGACCGAATGGGTGCTGTTCACCTCCGGCACGACCGGCCGCCCGAAAATGGTGATCCACAGCCTCGCCGGGTTGACCGGCGCGATCACGCGCGGCGCCAACCGCGACAGCGGCAGGGTCTGGGGCACGTTCTATGACATCCGCCGCTACGGCGGCTTGCAGATTTTCCTGCGCGCCATGCACGACGGCGGATCGCTGGTGCTCTCCGACGCCGACGAGCCGGTCGGTGATTTCCTGAAGCGGCTCGGCCGGCACGGCGTCACCCATATGTCGGGCACGCCGTCCCATTGGCGGCGCCTCCTGATGAGCCCGTCGGCGCGTGCGATGTCGCCGGGCTACATCCGCCTGTCCGGCGAGATCGCCGACCAGGCCATCCTCGACAGCCTGGCGGCGTTCTACCGGCCGGCGCGAGTCGGTCACGCCTATGCGTCGACGGAAGCCGGCGTCGGGTTCGACGTCGATGACGGGCGCGAAGGATTTCCAGCGAGCCTGATCGGCGCGCCCGGCGATGTCGAGATGAAGGTCGTGGACGGCAGCCTGCGTATTCGCTCGCCGAGAACCGCGATCGCCTATGTGGGGGCGGGCGCGGCGCCGCTCACCGACACCGAGGGCTTTGTCGACACCGGCGACATGCTGGAGCCGATCGGCGAGCGTTACCACTTTGCCGGCCGCAAGGGCGGCATCATCAATGTGGGCGGGCTCAAGGTTCATCCCGAAGAGGTCGAGGCGGTCATCAACCGGCATCCGCAGGTGCGCATGTCGCTGGTGCGGCCGCGCAAGAGCCCGATCACCGGCGCGATCGTGGTGGCCGAGGTGGTGTTGCAGGACGAGGGCAAGCCGGAAGGCGCGGCGCGAAGCGGAACGCTGCGCGACGAGATTCTCGGGCTTTGCCGCGCGCGGCTGGCGCAGCACAAGGTGCCGGCGATGATCTCCTTCGTGCCGGCGCTGGCGGTCGCGGCCAGTGGCAAGCTCGAGCGCCCTCATGCCTGAATCCGTCAAGCCTGAATCGAACAAGCGCCAAGCAACCAAGCGCGATCCACCCAAGCGCAACGTGTTGGTCACCGGCGGCAGCCGCGGCTTGGGGCTGGCGATCGCGCGCCGGCTCGCGGCCGCGGGCTACGGCGTGGTGGCGGTGGCACGGGCGATGAGCGATCAGCTGGCCGGCGCCATGCGGGAGAATGGAAATTCGCGGCCCGGCTCGCTCGACTTCGTTGCCTTCGATCTGGGCGAGACGCACGGCATTGCGCAACTCGCGCGCACGGTGCGCAAGCAGTTCGGCCCGCTCTACGGGCTCGTCAACAACGCGGCGGTGGGGACCGACGGCCTGCTCGCCAATATGCGGGATTCGAAGATCGAGGAGCTCCTGCGCGTCAACACGCTCGCCCCCATCATGCTCAGCAAATATGTGGCGCGCGCCATGATGGCCGACGGCGGCGGGCGGATCGTGAACGTGGCCTCGATCATCGGCTTCACCGGCTTCAGCGGCCTGTCGGTCTACGGCGCCACCAAGGCGTCCATGATCGGGTTCACCCGCTCGCTGGCGCGCGAGGTCGGCCGGCTCGGCATCAACGTCAACGCGGTCGCGCCGGGCTTCCTCGATACCGCGATGACGGCCGGCATGGAGGACGACCAGCGCCAGCAGGTCGCCCGCCGCAGCGCGCTGCGCCGCCTGGTCGATGTCGACGACGTGGCCGACGCCGTGGAATTCCTCATGGGCGACAAGGCCAAGAGCATCACCGGAACGGTGCTGACGGTCGACGCCGGCAGCACGGCGTGAGTTCGTCCGGCATATTCCGAAGGTGCTGCCGAGCTAAGTGATTGGCAGCCTTGGCTTGCCACCGCCATCATTGCATTTCGAGATTGGCGCCGGACACTTTCGGTCTTGAAAGTCACAGCCGCTGGCGCCGTATTCTTCACCGCAAGTTTGGCAGCGAAGAATCCACAACCGGGAGAACCGATGGTTGCCACACTTATTGGTCTTCTCGAGAAGCGTCTGGCGATTCTGATTTGTGATTCCAAGCTCTGGCATACTATTACACCGGACGGCCGTTGCGTGATTCCGCTCGGCACAGCCCTTCGCTTCAATCGACAATACTCTCCGTCGAGACCGAGCCCGGAATGTAGATCTTCTTCATGGGCAATAGCACCTGATACCTTGGTTCGAAGCGATCGTAATGGTTCAGGATCAGAGTCACCAATTCCTCGCCACCAATTAAGCGAAGATTGTGCTTTCCGCGCTCAAATTGCCGTGCCTGAGGCGTGCAATTGCCGAGTGTCACAAATAAGCCGTGCTCCCTGGTCTCAACGAGATGGGGCGCATCCCATGGTGCATCTCCATGTGGGTGCCCCAAATGGGCCGATCTTCTGCCACCGCTGCTCCCCCCTGAAATGCGAGTAACGGGTTTGGTGAAGTGCCGGTAGTATAGCTGACTCGGGTGTTTGCTACTAGACTACATCCGCGTCGTGCCGCTGCAGATGCGCTCATAAAGCGCTTGGTCCAGCCGCACGAATGCGCCGCTTTCCGCATCGTTGAAATAGATCGCGTCATCCGTCAGCGATGGATCGAAACCCGCCCGCACCAGATCGCTCTTCTTGTGCTTGAAGGTCGCCGTCACCTCCATCTCGCGCAGGATGCGCAGGAACAGCGGGCGTGCATAGTCGGGTAGCCGCGCGTCGAGGTGCGCGCGCAAGGCCACAAGATCGAAGCGCTCGTCGACCACCAGCGCCGCCATGCCGGCGCGGCCGTCGGCGCGGGGGATCGCGACGCCGTAGACGTTCGCTTCTTGGACGCCAGGACATTCGGCCAGCGCTTGCGCGACTTCGGAGGTGGAAACGTTTTCGCCCTTCCAGCGAAAGGTGTCGCCGATCCGGTCGACGAAATAGAAGAAGCCGCGCTCATCCCGCCGCATCAGGTCGCCGGTGCGAAACCAGGCATCGCCCGGCGCGAACACATCGCGCAGGACTTTCTTCGCGGACGCGTGCGCGTCGGTGTAACCCTCGAAGCGGCTGCCGGCCGCTTCGCTCGCCCCCTCCTGCGATCGGGACGCGGAAGAAATCCGGCCGATGGCTTCGCCGACCTCATTGGCGGAACAGCGGATGCACAAGCTGTCGGCACCGCGCACCGGCTCGCCCTTGTCGACGTCGAACGCAACGAGCGCGGTCGGCAGGCGGCGCGCCAGGAACGGCGGGATGCGGCCGATGGCGCCCGGCTCGCCTTCGGCATTGTAGAGCGAGAAGCTGCCTTCGGTTGCGGCATAGAATTCGAGAATCTGCGGAATTGCGAACCGGTCCTTGAACGCATTCCACACATCGGCTTGCAGGCCGTTGCCGCAGGCGATGCGCAGCCGGTGCGCGCGCTCGCGCGGATGGGAGGGGGCATTCACCAGGTAGCGGCAAAGCTCGCCGATATATTGGAACAAGGTGCAATCGAAGCGCGTGACGTCGTCCCAGAACGCCCGCGCGGAAAATCTCTCGCGGATCAGCACCGAGCCGCCGTTGACCAGGACCGCCCCGATCGCCACGATGCCGCCGACGCTGTGATACATCGGCAGGCAGTCATACATCCGGTCGCCGGGACCGGTGTCCATCATGCCGGCGAACCAGGTGCTCCAGTTGAGCACGCGCTGATGGCTGATATGGGCGGCCTTGGGCAGGCCGGTGGTTCCCGACGTGTAAATCAGGAGCGCCCGATCCGCGATGGTGACGTGGCGCAATTCTTCGCCCTCGAGCGGCGCGCCCGAGTGGCGCGCGATGGCGCGGTCGAGGCGCGGAAAGTGTTCGTGATCGGCGCCATGCACCCAGATGCGCGGCGCGCAGGCGAGGCGAGGGCGCGCGCTTTCGACGGCGCCGATGAACTCGGCGGCCGCGATGACGTGCCTCGGCGCCACGATATTGATGCAATGGGCGAGCGCGGCGCCGGCAAGGCTCGTATTGACGAGGGCCACGATGCCGCCGATCCGCGTGAGGCCGAGCCAGATCGCCAGATATTCCGGCCGGTTCGGCATGATGAGGCAAATCGTGTCGCCGGGCGCGATGCCGAGCTCGAGCGCCCAGCGTGCGTAACGGTTGGCGCGCTCCGCGAGCTGCCGATAGGTCAGGGCCTCGCGTTCGGAAAGAAGCGCCGGCGCCTCGCCGTAGCGCTCCGCCAACTCCTCGATCAGGGCCGGGAACGTGCGCTGCGGATGCGCGGTGATCGGTGCCGTCGCCGCCAAAGCGCGCAGCCAGGCCTTGGCGGCGGTTGCGCCGCCTTCGAGCTCGTGCCCCGTCCGCTCGAATTCGAGCACGCTCATGAATTACGCCTTTGCCGGGCTTGCCGATCCGTGGCAAGCATCAAACAGGACGCTCGTAAATGTTCTTGGCCGCGCGCACGAAGCAGCCGCCGGCATGCTCAATATTTGGTTTCCGCAAACGTTCAATTGCCGCGCGGTCTCTTGAGATCGCGGCATGCATAATGGTTAACGTTATTGCGTTTGATTTTTAGCGCATTCGTTGTTTCGACGTGGGGCGCCGGATAGAACGGACGTGCCGGAAGCGTCGAAATTGCAGACTCTGCAATCCGTCAACCGGCACGCGGCGGCGGCAATGAGACTCAATACGATTCAAAATGCGCGCGCGGATTTCATCGACCCAGTGGCCGGTCCCGGCATCCGCGGTTCGAAGCGTCGAGTGAGGCAGATGCGAAGCGAAACGATCGCCATCCATAGCGGATACGATGTCGAGCCGACCACCAAGGCGGCGGCGGTGCCGATCTATCAAACCGTGGCCTACGAGTTCGACAGCGCCGATCACGGCGCCGCCTTGTTCAACCTCGAGGCCGAGGGCTATCGCTACAGCCGCATCGCCAATCCGACCACCGATGTGCTGGAGCGGCGCGTCGCGGCGCTCGAAGGCGGCGTAGAAGCGTTGGCGGTCGCCTCCGGCCAGGCTGCGCTCAACTACGCGATCCTCAACCTGATGGAGGCCGGCGCCAACATCGTCTCGGTCCCGCAGCTCTACGGCACCACCCATACGCTGTTCTCGCATGTGCTGCCGGCGCAGGGGTTTGGCGTCCGCTTCGCGGCCTCCGACCAGCCCGCCGCCATGGAGCAGCTGATCGACGCCAGAACCAAGGCCTTGTTCTGCGAGACGGTCGGCAATCCGGCCGGCAATATCTGCGACATCGAGGCCCTTGCCGAGGTGGCGCACGCCCACGGCATTCCGCTGGTCGTCGACAACACGGTCGCGACCCCGGTCCTGCTGCGGCCGATCGCGTTCGGCGCCGATATCGTGGTGCATTCGCTGACCAAGTTCCTCGGCGGGCACGGCACCACCATGGGCGGCATCATCGTCGATGGCGGGCAGTTCCCCTGGAAGCAGCACGCGCAGCGCTTCCCGATGTTCTGCACGCCGGACAAGTCCTATCACGGCCTCGTCTATGCGGATCACTTCGGCGCCAGTGCCTATATCGCGCGCTGCCGCAGCGTCTTCCAGCGCACCACCGGATCGGTGCTGGCGCCGCTCTCGGCCTTCCTGCTGCTGCAGGGCATCGAGACCGTGGCGCTGCGGGTCGAGCGGCATGTGGCGAATGCGCGGGCGGTGGCGGAATTCCTCCGCCACGACCGCCGGGTCGCCTGGGTCAACTACGCGGGCTTTCCGGACAATCCCCATCACGCGCTGGCGCAGAAATATCTCGGCGGACGCGCCTGCTCGCTGCTTACGTTTGGGGTCGAGGGCGGCTTTGAAGCCGGCAAGAAGCTCTACGACGCGCTGCGGCTGTTCAAGCGGCTGGTCAATATGGGCGACGCCAAGTCGCTCGCCTGCCATCCGGCCTCCACCACCCATCGGCAGATGTCGGCGGAGGAGCAGCGGCACGCCGGCGTGCGGCCCGAGATGATCCGCCTCAGCGTCGGCATCGAGCATATCGACGACATCATCGCGGATCTCGATCAGGCGCTGGCGGCGACCGTGGCAGATCGCCCGCGCGTGATCGCGGCCGAATAGGAGGGTGGCGGAACCCGCATGCCCGTTCTGATCGACAAAGGTTCGCTGGGCTGCACCATCCTGGCCGGCAAGGAGCCTGCCGCCGCGCGGGTCGAGGCCCGCCGCCATCCGGCTGGCTCCGAATGGATCGAGATCGGGCTCGTCAACAACATGCCGGAGGCCGTGCTCGAGCCGACCGAGCAGCAGTTCCTGGCTCTGCTCGGCGCCGCATCAGGCGACAGCTGGGTCCGCCTGCGTTTCTTCTCTCTACCGGGCGTGCCGCCCAGCGAGCGCGGACAGCGCTATCTCAGACAATCCTATGGCGGTGCGGCCGACATTCGCGAAGCCGGTCTCGATGGCCTGATCGTGACCGGCACCGAGCCCAAGGCCGCGCGCCTGCCGGACGAGCCGTATTGGCCGGCCTTCACCACGCTGGTCGATTGGGCGCGGCACAACACGATCTCGACCATCTGGTCGTGTCTGGCGGCGCACGCGGCGGTGCTGCATCTCGATGGCATCGAGCGCGTGCCGCTGCGCGAGAAATGCATTGGCGTCTTTGCGTGCGACAAGCTCGCCGACCATCCGCTCACGCAAAGCCTGCCGCCGCGATCCGCCATCCCGCACGCGCGCTGGAACGCACTGAGCGAGGCCGCGCTCGCGGAGAGCGGCTACCAGGTGCTGACGCGCTCGCCCGCGGCCGGAGTCGACGCCTTCGTGCGGCAGGAGCAAAGCCTGCTGCTGTTCTTCCAGGGCCATCCCGAATACGGCGCGCTCGCCTTGCTGAGCGAATATCGCCGGGACGTGGCCCGCTTTCTCACGGGCGAGCGAAAGGGCTATCCGGCCATGCCGCAGCACTATTTCGACGCGCCGACCGAAGCTGCGCTGACGGCGTTTCGACAGCGCGCCGAACGCGAGCCGCACGAGGACCTCTGGGTGGACTTCCCGGTCGCGGCGGAGGCCCAAGCGAGCGCGAACGCGCTGTCGCACACGAATTGGCAGCCCTTCGCCGTCACCTTCTATCGAAATTGGCTGACCCACCTGTCGGCACAGAAGCAGCGCCTGCTGCGCCCCACCCAGTACCTGGCCTCGCTGCGGCTCGACCAGGCCCCGGCGCCCGCGATCTGACTCGCAAAGCCTCTGCGTCTCACTCCCCAAACCGCCGGCGCATCTGCTTCTGCTTCTCTCCCGTCTCGTAGTGGCGCCCCTCGACCGCAAGCTCCGCCTCCTGCTCTTCCTCAGCCGTCCAGTGTCCGAGCGAATAGCCCCACCAGGGCTCCTTGAGACTGAGCGGGGGGAGCTGCAGGCCCTGCCAGATCTCGACCGCCCGCTCCATGAATTGCCGCTTGGGCAGCGACAGCGGCGGATAGGGCCACGGCATGGTGGCGTCGATCAAGAGCGCGGTCGAGCGCGGCGGTGCGTCGCGCGTGACCAGGCCGCGCGACTGACCGGGCGGAACGGCGGCCGGATCGAGGGTGAAGGGCGGCGCCTCGACCACTTCAGTGTCGCGATAGGGCTGCGCCCGGTAGGCGATCGCCCACAGCACGTTCTCGGCGTCGCGGATGTTGATGTCCTCGTCGACCGCGACCAGCATCTTGCCCATGAACTTCTCGGCCAACAGGCGCAGCGCCTTCTTGCCGTCGTTGGGGTCGCGCTTCCTGAGCTTGACCACGGCGACCGCGTTCGAGCCGGCGCATTCCAGATATTCGACCGCGATCACGTTATCCATGCCGGCGCCGCGCAACAGGCGGATGCCGGCGGCGGCGCGGCCGATATTGCGCATCTTGCTGCTTTCGCTCGGCGGCATCTGGCTGATGATGGAGAGATAGATCGGCTTGCGCCGCGTGGTGATCGCGGTCACGTCCATGAAGAAGCTGAAATCGCGCTGCGCCATATAGCCGGGGAATTCCCCGAAGGCGCCCTCCATCTCGACCATTTCGGTCGGCACCGTGCCTTCGATCACGATCTCGGCCTGCGCCGGCACCAGCAGATCCTGCGTCACACAGCGCGTGACCTCGAGCGGCACGCCGGCAAAGCCGCCCGCCACGTCGTATTCGCACATGTCGTTGGGGATGCGGGTCACCGCCGCGTAGGAGACGTGGGGCGGCACGCCGATGACGATCGCGGCCGGCACGCGCTCTGCGCCGCGCTCGCGCCAGCGGTCGATGTGCCAGCGCATGCCCCAGGCGAGCCGCCCGAGCAGCACGCCGATGCGGTCCTCCGCCTTCACCATGCCGCGGTAATTGCCGAGATTGTGCATCGCGGTTTCCGGGTCCTTGGTCACCCAATGGCCGGCCGACGTATAGGGAGCGTTGTCGAAGCCCGGCGTCGAGATCGGGATCGGCAGGCGGCCGAGCCCTTCGCCCGCCCGCGTGAGCGCCGCGCCGTTGATCACCACCTCGTGGCACGGCGCGTCGCCGACCACGACCGGCGCGATCTGATGCGCGAGCGCGTTGGCCCAGACCTCCTCGATTTGTTCGAGGTCGCAGCCCATGCCGAGCGCATAAATGTCGGCCGAGCCGGCGAGCGCGCCGACCAGCACCGGAATGTCGTAATGGCGCCCGCGCGCATCGACCACGTTCTCGAACAGGAACGCCTTGCGCTCGCTCTCGGGGAGGCCGCGGAACTGCAGGCGCACGAGCGGATGCAGCTCGGTATCCTTGTTGATCGGCGTCGAGATGCGGACGAGCTTGCCGGCTTTCTCCAGACCCTCGACATATTTGCCGAGCGTCGGCCAGTTCGTGGTCATCATATCCTCCCGGTGGGCACCGGAAGGGCGTGATTCTGGCGTCCGTGAATCACGTCCTTGAGCACGATCGGCGCTGCCATCATCCAGCCAACCATAAATACGATGACAGCACCCAGAACCAGAGCGCGCCGTCTGCGGGTCCGAAGGATCGGCCAAACCAAAAACAATGGCGGGACGAAGACCATCAGAAGAACGACGGCCAGCGCTCCGAAGCCGCCCCAGCTCAAGATCAAGGGCACGGGCGCCTTCCACGAGATGACGACGCCGATCAAAAAAATCACGAAGATCACGATTTTCCACGAAATCTTCGAGCTCGCTTTCGGCGAGCCGCCGAGGGCCGTTTCGAAGGCGCGCGCGCAACGCAGAAACCGATCCCGGTCGGGAAGCGAAAACGCGTCTTCGTGCACCACCTTGTTGCGCATGGTGGCCACGTACCGTCCGCCGCGCAATGCCTCGGGCGGCAGTGTCGCCTCGACTGAAGCCAGCTTCTCATGCAGGCCGCGGCCGGAAGCGCCGAAGCGGCTCTCGAGCAGAGTTTCGAGACGCCGGGCGGTAGTCACCGCCAACTCGATGTCCGATTTGCTCATGTCGGATGTTCCCGCCCGATGTGACGTTAGTTTCTCCGGCCGAAGGCTGCAACCCTGCTGCCGTACCATACCGTCTGGCATGTTGCCCCGCGTTTGCGTTAGGTTTCTTGACGGCGTTCTTATGGGGCTAAGCCATTGAGTGGCGGGACGACCAATTTTCGCTATCTGATCGATTCGTACCTCGACTGGGTGGCGCGCGAGAGGGTCCCGGTCGTCGAAGGTTTAGGCGTCGATCTCGACGACGTCGCGACCGCGCCCTGGCCGCGGCTCGGTGGCGGGTGCCGCGCGGCGTTGGTGCATTTGCGCGGGCGCGGGGATTTCTTGGGCGTGCAGCTCATCGAGATTCCGCCCGGCGTGCAGACCGATTGGCTGCGTCATCTTTATGACGACGTATTCTTTGTGCTGTCAGGCCGCGGCAGCACCAGCATCGAACTGGGCGAGGGCGAAACCCGCAGCTTCGATTGGGGGCCGCGCGCACTGTTCGCTCCACCCCTCAATACGCGCTTCCGCCTCGCCGGCCTGGACAGCGCGCCGGCGCGGCTCCTCTGCGGCAACGATCTGCCATTCCTGATGAACGTGTTCCGCAACGAGCATTTCCTGTTCGACCATCCGGCGGACTTTCCGGAACGCTTGGCGCGCCTGGCGAGTGAGGACGAATTCGTGCCGGTCGCGCCGGGCAGGCACCTGTGCGAGACGAGCTTCATCCCCGATCTCGGTGCCTTGGCGCTGCCGGAATGGGAGGCGCGCGGCGCAGGCTTTCGCAACATCGACATCGTGCTCTCCGACAGCTCCATGCACGCCCATGTCGCGGAAATGCCGGCGGGCACCTACACCAAGGGCCGCCGGCACGATGCCGGCGTGCATGTGGTGGGGATTTCGGGGGCCGGCTACACGCTGCTGTGGAAGCCTGGCGATACCGCGTTCGAGCGGCTCGAATTGCGGCCGGGCGCGCTGTTTGCGCTCACCGATGAGACCCTGCATCAGCATTTCAATCCGGGCGCAGAGCCGCTGCGTTATCTCGCCATCTCGATCGGCAGCGATCGCTACCCGATGCTGGCGCGCAAGCTCAAACGCCGGGCCGTGTTCGACACATCTCTGAAGGACGGCGGCCTGCAGATCGACTACGCGGATCAGGATCCGCGCATCCACGCTTTGTGGCGCGAGGCGATCTCGGCGACTGGCGCCGCCTCGCGCATGGAGCACGTCTTCGAGGCCCGCGCATGAACGCCGCGTCGCCGCGCTTGCTGGTCGATCCCTATCTGGACTGGGTCGAGGGCGAAGCCTTGCCGATCCACGAAGATTTCGGGGTCGACCTGCTGGCGGCCGACACCGCGCCGTGGCCGCGGCTGGGCGAGCGGTGCCAGGGTGCGTTCGTGCATCTCAAAGGGCGCGGCGACTGGATGACGGTGTTCCTGCTCGAGCTGCCGGGCGGCGGGCAGTCGGCGCCGCAGCAGCATTTGTTCGACGAACTGTTCTATGTCGTCTCCGGCAGCGGCAGCACCGTGATCGAGCTGCCGGACGGCGGCCGGCATGCGTTCGAATGGGGTCCGCGCAGCCTGTTCGCGCCGCCGCTCAATTCGCGCTACCGCCTCTTCAACGCCTCCGGCACCGAGCCGGTACGGCTCGCCTCGTCCAACAATATGCGCATCCTGATGAACCTGCTGCACAACGCGGATTTCCTGTTCGACCATCCGTTCGGCTTTCCGGAACGCGCCGGCCTGCCGGGCTATTACAGCGGCGAGGGCGAGATGACCGCGATCCGCCCGGGCCGCAATCTGTGGGAGACCAATTTCGTCCCCGATCTC
Source organism: Xanthobacteraceae bacterium (assembly GCA_036522235.1). Taxonomy (GTDB): domain Bacteria; phylum Pseudomonadota; class Alphaproteobacteria; order Rhizobiales; family Xanthobacteraceae; genus VAZQ01. The sequence goes on along the minus strand of DATDGG010000610.1, from coordinate 4,669 downwards.
GGCGCCTTCGCGCTCAAGCCCTGGGAGGCGCGCGGCGTCGGCTCCTCCAACATCCAGTTCCTGATGAGCGAAGGCTCGATGGGCGCGCATGTCTCCGAAATGCCGGTCGGGACCTACAAGAAGGCGCACCGGCACGGTGCCGGCCTGCATGTCTTCTTCATCCATGGCACCGGCTACACGCTCCTGTGGAACGAGGGCGACCGCGACTTCCAGCGCGTCGACTGGCGGCACGGCATGTGCTTCGCGCCGCCCGACAACATGTTCCACCAGCACTTCGACACCAGCGCGCGCGCCGCCCGCTATGTGGCGATCGGCTTCGGCAGCAAGCGCTATCCGGTCATCCACGACCGCCGGGTCGGCTCGGAAGGCAAGCGCACCGACGTGAGCATCAAGGACGGCGGCGCCCAGATCGAATATGCCGATCAGGATCCGCGCATCCATGCGCTCTGGCTCGCCGAGTTGCGCAAGACGGGCGTGCGGTCGCAGATGGGCGCGTTCTTCGATGAACACGCGGTGACGATGGATTGACGACGGAGAATCTCCAAATGAGCGCCAGTGATCCAACCGATGCCCCGCCGCAATTCGAGCCGGCGTTGCGTGCAATCGCGATGCCCGCCGACGCCAATCCGGCCGGCGATATTTTCGGCGGCTGGCTCCTGTCGCAGATGGACCTCGCCGGCAGCACGGTGGCGACCCGCCGCGCCAAGGGCCGCGTGGTCACGGTCGCCATCACGGCCATGACGTTCCATCGCCCCGTCTTCGTCGGCGACGAGGTGAGCTGCTATGCCGAGATCGTCAAGACCGGTACCTCCTCGATCACGGTGAAGGTCGAAAGCTGGGCTCGCCGCGGCCGCGGGGAAGAGAGGATCGAGGTGACCGAGGGTATTTTCACCTACGTGGCGGTTGATGCCGAACGCAAGCCGTGCCCGGTGCCGCCGGCGCCGTAGGGCAGATGAGCCGAAGGCGTAGTCCGCTACGCCCAGGAGAGGGCGGATGGCGCCCGCGCCAATCCGCCCCGCCAAGGTTTCCCTCGATCGGCGCCCCGCCATCGACTAGGCTTGGAGAATCACCCGTCTGTCACGGGATGTCCTTATTGTGAGCGTATCCCGTTGCTTAGGTCAGCTTCCTGCATTCTGATCATCAAGAATTGATCAGCAAGCACTTGTTCATCATGAGCTGATAGTGATGAACCAGACCATGAGCGCAATCGGTGTCCTCATAAGGGTGTCTCCATAAGGGTGTCTCCATAAGGGTGTCTCCATGAGCGAACCATCCCTTCGCCGGGACTGGCTGTCCCGGCCGATCTTCCGATGGGCCCGCAAGGTGCTGCCCGCTCTGTCGGCGACCGAGCGGGAGGCGATTGAGGCGGGCGACGTCTGGTGGGACGCCGATCTGTTCTCGGGCGATCCCGACTGGGCCAAGTTCCTGGCTACGCCGCCGGCGCAGCTCTCGGCGGAAGAGCAGGCCTTCCTCGACGGACCGGTCGAGGAGCTGTGCGGCATGCTCGACGACTGGACCATCACGTGGGAGCTGCGCGATCTGCCGCCCAATGTCTGGGACTTTCTCAAGGCGCACAAATTCTTCGCGATGATCATTCCCAAGGCCTATGGGGGGCTCGGGTTTTCCGCCTATGCCCATTCGGAGGTCATCCGCAAGCTCTCGACCCGCTCGATCTCGGCCGCGGTGACCGCGATGGTGCCGAACTCGCTCGGCCCGGGGGAGCTCCTGCACCAGTTCGGCACCAAGGCGCAGCAGGATTACTGGCTGCCTCGCCTCGCCGATGCGCGCGAAATCCCGTGCTTCGGCTTGACCAGCCCGGAGGCCGGATCTGACGCCGCCTCGATGGTGGATTCCGGCATCGTGTGCCGCGGCACCCATGAGGGCCGCGAGGTCATCGGCATCCGCCTCAACTGGCACAAGCGCTACATTACCCTTGGGCCGATCGCGACCGTGCTGGGGCTCGCCTTCAAGCTCTACGATCCCGACCACCTGATCGGCGCGCGCGACGAGATCGGCATCACGGTCGCGCTGGTACCGACCAACCTGCCGGGCGTCGAGATCGGCCGCCGCCATCTGCCGGCAATGCACGTCTTCCAGAATGGTCCGAACTGGGGCCGCGACGTGTTCATCCCGATGGACCATGTCATCGGCGGCGTCGAGCAGGTCGGCAAGGGCTGGAAAATGCTGATGAGCGCGCTGGCGGCCGGGCGCGGCATTTCGTTGCCGTCGCTGTCCGCCGCCGGCGCCGCCTTCGCGGCACATGTGACCGGCGCCTATGCGTCGATCCGCGAGCAGTTCCACGTCCCGATCGGACGCTTCGAGGCCATCCAAGAGCGGCTCGGCCGGATGGCGGCAACCGCCTATCTGTTGGACGCCGCGCGGCGGCTGACCTGCGCGGCCATCGATCGCGGCCACAAGCCCGCGGTCATCACCGCCATCATGAAAGGGCAGGCCACCGAGCGGATGCGCGTCTCTGCTATCGATGCCATGGACGTGCACGGCGGCAAGGGCGTGATGGAAGGCCCGCTGAACTATCTCGGGAACCTCTATCGCGCGGTGCCGATCGGCATCACGGTCGAAGGCGCCAATATCGTGACCCGCAGCCTGATCCAGTTCGGGCAGGGCGCGATCCGCAGCCATCCCTTCATCCTCAAGGAGATGCTGGCGCTCGAGGAGAGCGATCCGGAACGCGGCCTCGACGAGTTCGACCGCGCCTTCTGGGGCCATGTCGGCCACAGCTGCATGAATGCGCTGCGCGCCTTCGGCCGCGGCTGGACCTTCGGCTACGCGGCGCCGGCGCCGCCGGCGGGCGCGGTCACCGATCATTTCCGGCAGCTCGGGCGCTACTCGGCCGCCTTCGCGCTCGCGGTCGACCTGGCGTTGCTGACGCTCGGCGGCAATCTCAAGCGCCGCGAGATGATTTCCGCGCGCTTCGGCGACGTGCTCTCGGAGCTCTATCTCTTGTCCGCGGTGCTCAAGCGATGGAACGAGGAGGGCCGCCAGCCGGCCGACCTGCCACTGGTCGAATGGTGCATGGAGCAGGGCTTCCTCACCATCGAGACGCGGCTTGATGAAATTTTCGCGAACTTCCCGAACCGGCCGGCCGCGTGGCTGCTGCGCTTCCTCACGTTCCCGTTCGGCACGCGCACGCTCGGGCCTTCGGACAAGCAGACGCAGGCCTGCGCCGCCATCCTGCTCGAGCCCTCGGCGGCGCGCGACCGGCTGACCGTCGACATCTATCGCGGCACCGATGACGGCGGCGTCGGGCGGCTCGATCGCGCCTTTACGCTGATCTCGGCGGTGCAGCCGCTGCGCGACCGGCTGCGGCAGGCGCATGTCCACGACATCGCGACCGCCCGGCAGCGCGGGCTGATCAACGATGCCGAGGCCGATCAGCTCAAGGCCGTGCAATTGGCGGTCGCGGCCGTGGTCGCGGTCGACGATTTCGCCGCCGAGGAGATTTCGCCGCGCCATGCGGCGCGCCCGCAAGGAGACATGTCATCGCCAACACCGACTCCGTTCCAGTCGAACGCCGCGGAGTAGGGCCCGTCTTCATCATCGACGGCAGCCGCACGCCCTTCCTCAAGGCGCGCGGAAAACCCGGGCCGTTCACGCCGGTCGATCTTGCGGTCCAGTGCGGCCGGCCGTTGCTGCTGCGCCAGCCGTTTCCGCCGGACGCCTTCGATCAGGTCATCCTCGGCTGCGTCAACGTGATCGCCGACGAGATGAATCCCGCCCGCGTCGCGGCGCTGCGCCTCGGCATGGGCGAGGCGATGACCGCCTTCACGGTGCAGATCAATTGCGGCTCGGGCATGCAGTCGATCGACACCGCCTATCGCTATATCCAGCAAGGCGTCGCCGATCTGGTGCTGGCCGGCGGCGCCGAGTCGCTCAGCCATTCGCCGCTGGTCTATCGCCGCAGCGCGGTCGAATGGTATGCGTCGCTCGCCGGTGCCCGCACCTTCGCGGCCCGCCTCAAGGCCTTCGCGGCGCTGCGTCCCTCCATGTTCAAGCCCGTCATCGGGCTCGAGCGCGGCCTGACCGACCCGATCGTCGATCTCAATATGGGGCAGACCGCGGAAGTGCTCGCCCATGTCTTCAATGTCTCGCGCCGCGACGCCGATCAGTATGCGGTCGAGAGCCAGCTCAAGCTCGCGCGCGCGCAAAAGGACGGCCATTTCGCGGGCGAGCTCGAGCCGGCCTTCGGCCCCAACGGCAAGACCTACGATTTCGACGATGGCTTGCGTCCGGACACCTCGGTGGAGGCGCTGGGCAAGCTCAAGCCGGTATTCGAGCGGCCGTGGGGCAAGGTGACGCCCGGCAACAGCTCGCAGATCACCGATGGCGCGTCCTGGGTGATCCTCGCCTCCGAGGCGGCGGTCAAAAAGCACGGCCTTACGCCGCGCGCGGTGATTGTCGACAGCCAATGGTCGGCGCTCGATCCCTCCATCATGGGGCTCGGTCCGGTTCTGTGCTCGACCGCGCTGCTCAAGCGGCACGGGCTGGGGCTCGCCGAGATCGATCTATGGGAGCTTAATGAGGCCTTCGCGGCGCAGGTTCTGGCTTGCCTGGCGGCCTGGGCCGACGAGCTGTTCTGCCGCGACGTGCTGCATCTGCCCGGCGCGGCCGGCGCCGTCGATCGCGGCAAGCTCAACGTCGATGGCGGCGC
>DATDGG010000609.1:0-2812 GCA_036522235.1 Xanthobacteraceae bacterium | reverse complement strand
ACCCAAAAAACCCGCGACTGGGCGGAGTATTCGCGGCTTGGTGGCATCTTTTCGCTCTCAGCATAATCCTGCCACGCGCACTACAAAAGAAAGCCCCGCCCGAGTATGGTGAAGGGGCGGGGCCGGAAAGGTTGACTCTTCTCTATACAGGCCTCGGTGGAACCGAAAGGCCCGCAGCGACTCAAGCCTGCAAGCGAAGTCCGCGGGCAAGTGGTCGCCCCGCGCTGTTTGCTTCGAAGCGTTACCGCAAGCCCCGCAAGGACGTGCGCGCGAACTGCTCGATCTCGTGACCGACAAGTTCCCACTGGCCGGCGAGCGCCGGCTCATGCTTCGTGCGCTCGATCGCCTTGCCGTGTTTATCTGAGGTCGCCGCGCGCCTTTGCGAACGCCTCAAGGCCGGTCGCGAGTTGCAGCCACTCGAGGCCGAGCAGCGGCTCGCATATACCGACCTCTTGCGCCTTGGCGCTGCAGACTGCAGCGAGCGCGCGCAACAGGTTGCGTGGGGGAATCGTATCCACCACACGCCTGAGGTCGCGCATCGGGAGAGTTTCGGTCTCTGAGGGCTCAGGGTCGGGATCAGATTTCGCGGTCATCATTGCAGGGCACAAAAGAAGCCCCGGCGTCGGTCGCCGGGGCTGAGTCGCGCTTTAGCGGCAACGACCGCCCGCTTTTGCCCGTCGCCCTCCGCTCACAATACCATGGCCGCCCGATTCGAATCGATTAGCTTACAAGAACATGATGGACGCTATCGGATTTTTGCTGGGAGCAGGTGTGGTTATCGCCGGACTGCTATCGGGCGCGTTCTGGGTCAAGGCCGCGTCTGCGAAGGTGTTGGCACGCCCCGGCGCCAGTGAAGGCGTCGGTTATGGCGGTGTGCCAGTCAATGTCAGGGACCACACTGGTCAGGTTGTCGACTTCCTTCAGACATATGCCCTGCAATCGAAGTGGAATGCGCGGGCAGCGCTTGCGTCAGCTGCGGCGGCTACGCTTGCAGCGGCATTCTTCTTATTGCAGTTGTATCGATAGATGACAGTGGCGCCGCCCTGAAGGATGGGCGGCGCCCTTCTTCCCTTATCTGAGCCCTTGAAGCCTGTTACGCGCAAAGTGCTCAACGTCCGCGGCGACGGTCTGCCAGTTCGTGGCAAGGTGTGGCTCGTGCTGCGCAGCCTCGATCGCCCGCTCGGCACAGACCGCCGAGATGGCCAGCAGCAGGTTGCGCAGGCCGACTCGGACGACCAACGCCTCGATGACCTGGATGAGATTGTTGTCGGCGGGGCCGATCATCGCGAGGCCCTCCGATGCGTCGCCGTAAGGAGGAGCAGGACGGCTGCCGGGTCGAGCAGCATGGCCACGATCAAGATGAAAAGTCTCATCGTGGTCTCATCGCTGGCACCGACCAGTGTCGCCAGGTAGCGCACCGGTCCCAGGTCGGCCTCGACGGCCTTGCGCTCGCCCTCGACCGCGGCCTGCTGGACCTGAAGGCCGGCGAGCGTCTCGGCTTCCTTGACGCGCGCTGCCGCGAGATCGGCCCGCGCTTTGTGCTGCTGGTCGGCCAGCGCCATCGCCGTCTTCCCACGGCCGTGGTCGGCGGTCTTCTCGACCGCGCTATCGATCTGGGAGATGCGGCGGTCGATATCCGCCAGGATGCCCGTCTGGACGATCAGGCGAGCCCCCACGTCGGCTTGGTGAGCGGACACGGTCAGATCACTGGCCTGCGTGTGCTCGATATGGGCGCGGCTGAGGAAGCCATAGACCCCGATCGAGTTGAGCACCATCAGGATAGCCACCAGGACCACCAGTGCTGCCCGGAGCGCGCCAGAGCCGTGCCGGCCGAGCCACGCGACAGCGCTGAGCTTGCCAAGCTCAAAGGCGATGCCGAGCCCGATGATCGCCCAGAACGCCCCGACGAAGATGCTGGTCAAGCCGCTGATGCTGAAGGTGGCCGAGCAGGTGGCCAGCGCCAAGGCGGCCACCAGCGTTGCAGCGGTCACGACGCTATGGGACTGGGGAATCGGCTGCAACGTTGCAGCAGCCCGTTGCGCCGTTGCGCCTGGCAACGTTGTAGCCGGCGTCGCCGTTGCAGGTGCTCGCCGCGGCTTCCTGCGCTTGCGTTCTCGGTGGCGCCGGGAGCGCTTGGTCGAGGTCAGCGGGCGGCTTGGATGTAGCTCCATGAAGTTGGTAGGCTCAGTCTCAGCCATTGCATCCTCCTGTACAGGTTGCGGTGGTCAGAGCCGGCACGGCGTTGCTGCGCCGCGTCGGCTCGCTTATTTCCGGCTCAAGGCCGGAAACTCGATTGACAGTGAGGCGGAAAACCCAATGCTGCCAATGCGCACCGATAGGTGACTTTGACAGCGCAAGTCCTTGTTACTACTTGTGTAGGGTACTTCTGTCTGGGTCATTCCAGCGAAGGGAGCCGCCCGTTGACGGAACGCTTCTCGCCTATCGCCAAGAGCGCCAAGCCGAAGTCCGTCGCCATCATTGGCGCCGGCGTGGTCGGGCTCGGCATTGCCTGGCGGCTTGCCGGGCGCGGCATCGACGTGGCGGTGTTCGACCGCGGCGCGGCCGGGGCGGGCGCGACCCATGCGGCGGCCGGGATGCTCGCGGCCTGTGCCGAGGCCGAGCCCGGGGAGGAGGCCCTGGTGGCGCTCGGGCGTGACAGCCAGGCGCGCTGGCCGGCATTCGCGCAAGAGCTGAAGCTCGCCTCCGGCATCGACGTCGAGCTGCGCCGCGAGGGGACGCTGGTCATTGCGCTCACCGCCGACGACCAGGCGAGGCTGTTTCATCACCTTGAGTTCCAACGGAAGCTCGATCT
>DATDGG010000608.1:0-4368 GCA_036522235.1 Xanthobacteraceae bacterium | reverse complement strand
GGCCATGACCGCCGCCCGCGCCTTGGCCATCAGCTCCTGGTAGTAGGCGAGATTAACCATCGTCAGCAGGACCGCGGCGAGCATCTCGCCGGCCTTGACCAGGTGATGCAGATAGGCGCGCGAATAGTCCCGCGCCGCCGGGCATGGGCTTTCCTCATCGAGCGGGCGCGGGTCCTCGGCATGGCGCGCGTTCTTCAGGGCGACCGGCCCCCGCCGCGTGAAGGCGAGACCGTGCCGGCCGTTGCGCGTCGGCAGCACGCAATCGAACATATCGATGCCGCGCGCCACCGCCTCCACGAGGTCCGCGGGCGTTCCGACCCCCATCAGATAGCGCGGCCGATCCGCCGGCAGCGTCGGCGCGACGCCTTCGATGGTGGCGCGCATCACCTCGGGAGCCTCGCCGACCGCGAGCCCGCCGATCGCATAACCGTGAAAGCCGAGATCGACCAACGCGCGGGCGCTCTCCAGGCGCAGCTTGGGATCGTCGCCGCCCTGGACGATGCCGAACAAAGCACGGCCCGCCGGCGCCCCTTCGAAGGCGCGCTTCGAGCGCTCGGCCCAGCGCAGCGACAGCCGCATGGCGCGTTCGAGATCGGCGTGCGGCGCCGGCAGCTTGACGCATTCGTCGAGCTGCATGGCGATGTCGGCGCCGAGCAGCGCCTGCACCTCGATGGCGCGTTCGGGCGTGAGCTCGACCATGGCGCCGTCGAGATGCGAGCGGAAAATCACCGCCCGTTCCTCGACCTTGCGCAGGCCGGCGAGCGACATGACCTGAAAGCCGCCGGAATCGGTCAGGATCGCGTGCGGCCAGTTCATGAAAGTGTGCAGGCCCCCGAGCGCCGCGATGCGCTCGGCACCCGGGCGCAGCATCAGGTGGTAGGTGTTGCCCAGCACGATGTCGGCGCCGGTGGCGCGCACCGCCTCCGGCAGCAGGCCTTTGACGCTGGCCTGGGTGCCGACCGGCATGAAGGCCGGCGTCGCCACGGTGCCGTGGGGCGTCACGATCTCGCCGCAACGCGCGGCGCCGTCGGTGGCGATCAGGCGGAACTCAAAAGCTGCGGGCATCGGCATCCGATCTTAGGCGCGGAACAGCAGGCAGGCATCGCCGTAGGAATAGAAGCGATAGCCTGAAGCGATCGCATGCGCATAGGCCTCTTGCATCACGTCGAGCCCGCAAAACGCCGCCACCAGCATGAACAGGGTCGAGCGCGGCAGGTGGAAATTCGTCATCATCACGTCGACCGCGCGAAACCGATAGCCGGGCGTGATGAACATCGCGGTCTCGCCGTCGAGCGGACGGATGGTCCCGTCGTCCGCGCTCGCGCTTTCGATGAGCCGCAGCGAGGTTGAGCCGACCGCCACCAGGCGCCCGCCGGCGCGGCGGACAGCATTGAGCGCGTCCGCTGTGGCGCGGCTCACGCTGCCGCGCTCGGCATGCATGCGATGCTCGGCCGTATCCGCCGCCTTGACCGGAAGAAAGGTGCCGGCCCCGACATGCAAGGTCACCCGGTGAAGCGCAATGCCGTGCACCGCCAGCGCCGCGACCAGGTCCGGGGTGAAGTGCAGACCCGCGGTCGGTGCCGCGACCGCGCCCTCCTCCAGCGCAAACATGGTCTGGTAATCGTCGCGGTCGCGCGCGTCGGCCTCCCGCCGCGCCGCAATGTAAGGCGGCAGCGGCATGGTTCCGCGCTCCGCGATCGCCTGGTCGAGCACCGGGCCGTGGAATGCGAAGGCAAGGGTCACCTCGCCGCCCTCGCCTTTCTCTTCGACCCTGGCGTCGAGCTGGCCGAGAAAGCAAACTTGGCCTTCGGTGCCGAAGCGGATGACGTCGCCCGCGGCGAGGCGCTTGGCGGGCTTCACGAAGGCGCGCCAGCGCGCGCCGTCGAGGCGTTGATGCAGCGTCGCCTCGATTGCGGGCTCCGCCGCGCCCCGCCCGATCCGCCGCCCGCGGAGGCGCGCCGGAATGACCTTGCTGTCGTTGACCACGAGCGCGTCGCCCGGCCGCAGCAGCTGCGGCAGGTCGCGAACAAGATGATCGCTGAAACGGGGCGGCGCATCGGGGCGCACCACCATCAGCCGTGCGGCATCGCGCGGCACGCTCGGGCGCAGCGCGATCCGCTCCGCCGGCAGCTCGAAATCGAACAGATCGGTACGCATTGCAGGCCCCGCACGCGCGCAGCCGCAACGGCTGCCGCGCGCACGCGGTTCGCATAAACCGTCCGCTCCTGCAACAAGTCTGCGCTGGGGGGCGCCTATTCGCGCGGCGGATAAGCGTGCTGACCGTAGATCCAGACCGGCACAACCGCGCCGGCCTCGTCGGTCACCAGCACTTCCGTCTCCTCGCCCTGCTCGCCGAGCCTGAAGGCGGCGTCGATGGCAAACAGCTTCGCCTCACGCTCGGTCTTGTAGGGGCCGAACTCCTGGCCCGCAAACATGATGAACCAGACATCCTCCTGCCGCGCGACGACATAGCGCTTGCGCGGTTGCGGCCGAACCAACGCTTGAACCGGCGATTGGCTCGGCGTGTGGGTTCCCGGCATGATCTCCCCTTATGGCTTACAGAGACCCGTAACGCGCTCCATTATGGATCGGTTCCATCACGTCGGGTTAATTCGTCAGATCAAAATCAATTGAATTCTTTTTTTCATGCCCTGAGATTGCTTCTTATGCGCCTGCATTTTTTCTTATGCGTTATACGCCTGCATTTTTTCTTATGCGCGAATGTGCGTCGCAGCATAAAGCGCCGCCTTAATGTCATCTAATTCTCAATGTCACCTCGGTCGTGTCAAACAATCTTCGCATGCATGCGCTAAGTGCTGCGACACTTCCAGGGGGACACTTCACCCAAGGCGGCATTACTGGAGCACAGGAGCATTCAATGGGCATCGTCATGATTAAATGCCCGGGCACGGGACGCGATATTTCGACCGGGATCGTTGCGGATCGTGCGAGCTTCAATGCTGCGCCGGTATTCTTCGCGCGCGTCCATTGTCCAATGTGTCGCACCCAGCACGAATGGTTCGCCAGGGATGCCTGGGTGTGCGATGCCGAGGTGGCCATCGCCAAGCCTGCGGCACCGCCCCAAAGGGCTGCGTGACACAAACTTGTGATCGTGCCGGCGTGACTGCGGCGCAAGCTTGCGCCATCAGTTCCCGCGATCTCTCATCCACAATCGGTTATGCGGCGTCGGCGAGGCGCGCGGAGACGATCCGGTCCGGATCGGCGACCGGCTCGCCGCGCTTGATCTTGTCGATGTTCTCCATGCCTTCGACCACCATGCCCCAGACCGTGTACTGGCCGTTGAGCCAGGGCGACTCCTCGAAGCAGATGAAGAACTGGCTGTCGCCCGAATCCGGGTTTTGCGACCGCGCCATCGAGACGGTGCCGCGCACATGCTTCTCCTTGGAGAACTCGGCCTTGAGCTTCTTGCCGGAGCCGCCGGTGCCGGTTCCGTGCGGGCAGCCGGTCTGCGCCATGAAACCCTCGATCACGCGATGGAACGCGACGCCGTCGTAGAACCCGTCGGCGACCAATTCCTTGATGCGCGCGACATGCGCCGGCGCCAGATCGGGCCGCAGCGCGATCGAGACCGTGCCCTTGGTCGTCTCCAGAATGAGCCTGTTGTCCGCGCCTTCAGCTTTCTCGGTCATTTTCTCGCTCACTTTCTCGCTCCTGGGCTGTCCCTGCCTGCTTGAGTTTTCGGTTGTCGATGAATCGCAGCGTCATCGGGCGCCCGGCCAGCGCATTGCCGAGCGCGTCGGTGAACCGCAAGGGGAGGCAGCGGGCGAGCGCCCGCGCCAGCGCTGCCCGATAGGACTTGCGCTCGTCGCCGGACGCCGCCGGCGATTCATAGGTGATGCGCGGCTCGCCGAGGAGCTCGCCGCTGCGCTTGAAGCTCAGCATCACGGTGATCTGCATGCCGGCGCGGGACTGATCAAGATCGGGCGGAATCCAGCAGGCTTCCAGTGCGGCAAAAACCTCGGCGATGGTGTTGAGGGCCTTCTTCGCTTCGCCCGGTTCGGGATCGGCGGATTGGACCCTCAGCAGAGCGGATTCGGATAAATCACCAGAACCTTGCGCCAATGCGTTCCCGCTGACCGCAAGCGCCGCCCCGACCGCAAGCAAGATGGGGAAGCGGCGCATCGAGGCCTCCTCATTTGGCATCGGCCGCGACTTGCACCTTCAGCATGCGGTCCGGATCGGCGACGGCGCCGCTCTGTCCCTCGCCCTTCTTGAGCTTGTCGACCACCTCCATGCCGGAGACCACCTGGCCGACCACGGTGTACTTGCCGTTGAGAAGCGATCCGTCGCCATACATGATGAAGAACTGGCTGTTGGCCGAGTTCGGATCGCTGGTGCGTGCCATGC
>DATDGG010000607.1:0-1839 GCA_036522235.1 Xanthobacteraceae bacterium | reverse complement strand
AGGGCGGCGAGAAGGCCGACGTGATCGTCCTTTCGATCGCCGCCATGGATGAGCTCGACAAGGCCGGCTCGCTGGTCGCCGGCAGCCGCGCCGAGCTCGGCCGCGCGGTCGCCGGCGTCGCGGTGCGATCGAGCGCGCCGCTACCCGACATCTCGACCCCGGATGGATTCAAGAAGACGCTGCTGGCGGCGCGCACCGTCGCCTACACCAATCCGGCCGCCGGCGGCACCGCCGGCATCTACATGACCGGCCTGCTCGACAAGCTCGGCATCACCGAGGAGATCAAGAAGAAGGCGGTGCTGCAGGCCAGCGGCAGCGCGGTCGCGGACGCGGTCGCCAACGGCGCCGCCGAGGTCGGCATCTCGTTCACCAGCGAGCTGCTGCCCAACAAGGCCGTCAAGGTGGCCGGACCGATCCCGCAATCGATCGGGCTCGTGGTGACCTATGTGGCGGGCGTCGCGACCGGGAGCCAGCAGTCCGAGGCCGCCCGCGCCCTGATCACCTACATGACCCGCCCGGCATCGCACGATCACTTCAAGGAAGCGGGGCTCTGAGCACCGGCATGCCGATTTGCTGGTGAATGATAACGCCGCCCCTCGCGCAGGCGAGCTCCCTCCCCCCGCAGGGGAGAGGGTTGGGGTGAGGGGGTTACGGCGCTCGATTTGGCCACCCCGAGTTTCTACTGAATCTCAGGAGCCCCCTCTCCCCACCCTCTCCCCTGCGGGGCGAGGGAGTGAAACGCCGTGCCCATATCACCAGCAGAATAGCCGCTCGCACCGGCCTCTTTTGCGAAACCGCCGCTTTCGCCCTACATAACAAGCCATGGCGAAGGACCCCTACCTCATCAAGCCCGACCCGCTCGATCCGCGGCTGACCGAGCGCGTCAAGGGCATCGACCAGACCGGCGCCGCCATCGAGACCGCGGTTACGGTCGAGCGGGCGCTCACGATCTTTCTCAATGCCCAGGAGATCGTGACCGCCATGACCATCAACGATTATCCGGACTATCTGGCGCTAGGCTATCTGCTCAACCAGCACATGCTGCTGCCCGATGACGTGGTCACCGACATCGACTATGACGAAGAGCTCGCGGTCGTGGTGGTGCGCACCAAGCGCAAGACCAACTACGAGAAGAAGCTGAAGAAGAAGGTGCAGACGTCAGGCTGCGCCCAGGGCACCGTGTTCGGCGACCTGATGGAGGCGCTGGAGAACGTCACTTTGCCGCCGGCGGAGCTGCGCACCTCGTGGCTCTATCGGCTGGCGCAGGAGATCAACACCACGCCCTCGCTCTATCTCGAGGCCGGCGCCATTCACGGCTGCGTGCTCGCGGTCGGCGATCAGCCCATCGTCTATATGGAAGACGTCGGCCGCCACAACGCGGTCGACAAGATCGCGGGCTGGATGTTCCGCCATCAGGTGCGCCCGCACGACAAGATCTTCTACACCACCGGCCGCCTCACCTCCGAGATGGTGATCAAGACCGTGCGCATGGGCATCCCGATCCTGATCTCGCGCTCGGGCTTCACCGCCTGGGGGGTGGAGCTCGCCCGCAAGGCCAATCTCACCTTGATCGGCCGCGCCCGCGGCAAGCGCTTCGTGGCGCTCGCCGGCACCGAGCGCATCGTGTTCGACCAGGACCTCGCTTATGTGGAGGACGAAAGCGCCAAGCATCGGCGAAAGGCCGCGATGCACGATGATTAGCTGTTTGTTTGCCGCTGCCTCCCTGAAAGTCGTCCCTGCGAAAGCAGGGACCCATACGCAGTGCCCTCTCGATGGCTTGCGGAGTATGGGTCCCGGCTCTTCGGCCGGGACGACATCGTAAATATCAATGACCAATCC
>DATDGG010000606.1:0-2022 GCA_036522235.1 Xanthobacteraceae bacterium | reverse complement strand
GCGCTGACCCTGGTCGGGGACTTCGGCGGCGGCACCAGCGATTTCTCCGTCATTCGGTTCGTTCGAGAAGACGGGCGGCTGCGAAGTCACGCGCTAGGCAATGCCGGGATCGCGATCGCGGGCGATACGTTCGACTATCGGATCATCGACAATGTGGTGTCGCCCAGGCTCGGGAAGGGCGGGAACTACAAGTCATTCGATAAAATCCTGACGATGCCCAACGGCTACTTCTCCAATTTTGCCAGGTGGAATCAGCTCGCCATGATGAAGGCGTCCGGCGAGCTCAAAGAGCTCAAGGAGCTGGCGCGCGTCGCGATCGACCCGGCTCCCTTGGAAAAGTTCATCGAGCTCGTCGACAACGATCTCGGTTTTGCGCTTTACAAGGCGGTGTCGGCCGTGAAGGTCGCGCTGTCGGCGCAGGAGCGCGCCGAGTTCAACTTCGCCGAGGCCGGCGTCGATATTCGCGAGAGCATTTCTCGGGCGGAGTTCGAGAGCTGGATCGCGCCCGACATAGCGAGGGTCGCCGCCACGGTCGACGAGGCGCTCGCGAGCGCTGGTATTGGTCCCGCGGAGATCGACAAGGTATTTCTGACGGGCGGCTCGTCGTTCATCCCGGCGGTCAAGAGGATATTCTCGGATCGATTTGAGCCGGCGCGCATCGAGACCGGGCATCAATTCGAATCGATCGCGCGTGGGCTGGCGCTGATCGGGCAGTCCGAGCAACTCGGCGATTGGGCGGTGGCGAGCGCGTAATTGCGCGGCCGCGCCGCCCGACAACCAGCTTGATGTTTGGCAAGCGAACGGGCAAAGCTGGCCCCCGATTCTGAGGAAAGCGAAGCAGGCGAGGGCAGCAGAATGGATCTACAACTCAATGGGCGGACCGCGCTCGTCACCGGCGCCAGCACGGGCATCGGGCGTGCGATTGCGGCGACGCTTGCGGCCGAGGGTGTCAAGATGGCCGTGGCGGCGCGCCGGCGTGAGCTGCTCGAAACGCTCAGCCAGGAGATCGTGGCGGCGGGCGGCGCGGCCCCGGCGATCATCGTGGCCGACGTGATGGCGGGCGATTCGGCGACGCGCATTCGCGACGCGGCGCTCGCCGCGCTCGGCTCCGTCGAAATCCTGGTGAATTGCGCGGGCGCCAGCAAGCCGCTGCCGGTCGACGCTCCCGACGAGAAGTGGGACGAGGCGATCACCTTGAACTTCACCCGCGTACGCCAATTGACCCATGCGCTGCTGCCGCAGATGCAGGCGCGCAACTTCGGCCGCATCATCAACATCACCGGCAAATCGGAGCCCGACCGGCTCAACGCCGCCTTCGCCGCCAAGGCCGGGATTCATGCCTGGTCCAAGGGCCTGTCCAAGGAGATCGGCAAGCAGGGCATCACGGTCAATTGCGTGGCGCCCGGCCGCATCATGAGCGAGCAGATCCGCCGCCTCTATCCCGAGCCCGAGCGCCAGGCGCTGTCCGACACCGAGATCGCGGTCGGCCGCTACGGCGAGCCCGAGGATGTGGCCCTGATGGTGGCGCTGCTCGCCTCGCCGCGGGCTGCGTATTTCACCGGCATCGTCGTTCCGGTCGACGGCGGCTTGCGGCGGTACCAGTTCTAGTAGCCCGGATGGAGCGCAGCGTAATCCGGGAACGTCGGTCCCGCATTGCGCTGCGCTCCATGCGGGCTACGGCGCTACGGCGCCCAATCAACAAATGTCCGGATGAAGCGGTCGTGCAGGATGCGGCTGTTCGCCCATGGCTCCTTCGCCTCGCCGCGCTCGATCTGCAGCGACCAGAACACCGCCATGCTCTGCGGGTCCGGCAGCGCGCCGCGCTCGTCATAGCCGGGCACGATCGCGTCGTAGGCGCGTTCCGCATAGGGCTTCTGGAATTTGAGGCGCTCCATGTAGGTCGCGACCACGAGCGCGCGGTCGGCGCGGGCCAATCGGATCGCCGCGACGTGGGCGGCCAGGATCGCCCGCACGGTGTTGGGATTGTCATCGAGGAATTTCTTTCTGGCGACGAAGACGTGC
>DATDGG010000605.1:0-1646 GCA_036522235.1 Xanthobacteraceae bacterium | reverse complement strand
GAAACCGGCGATCCAGGTCGTCTGGCGCGTCGACGGGCGCGCGGGGGGAACGCTCTCAGCCAAATAGGTCATCGAAAATCCGCTTCCATTTCGGCAAATTGTCTTCGATCGCCTCGGGCGGGAAGAAGTGCACCCGGAAGTGGCCATCCTCCGGCTTCAGCGACGGTTCGCGGGCGGGGACCGCCGGGTCGGCGGTGAGATAGTCCGCGTCACGATAGATCTGTTGGCCCTCCTTCGAGATGATGAAATCGACCAGGAGCTTGGCGGCATTCGGGTGCGGGGCGTTCTTGTGGATCGAGATCACCGAGAGCGTGCCGGTCGCCGGCTCCATCTTGATCCAATCGACCGGCGCGCCCTTCTTGGCGCTGATCACGGCGTGATGGTTGAAAATCTGCAGCGCGATCGCGTATTCGCCGGCGACGACTTGATCGAGCACCTCGCGGGCCGCGGCCGCCACATTGGCGATCTTCTGCTTCGACAAGGCGCGCAGATAGGTCATGCCGGCGGGTTCGCCCATCTCGGTCAGCACATTGCCGATGAAGCCCACCCCGCCCGAAGCGGACGGCAGCGCGTTCCAAGCCATCTTGCCGTTCCATTTGGGATCGAGCAGGTCCTGATAGCCATGCGGCGCGGTTCCCTTCGGCACGAGCGAAGTGTTGTAGCCCGGCGTGTTGATATACAGGTTGCTGGCGACCCAATAGCCTTGCGGGTCCTTGTAGAGATCGGGATAGGCCTTGGCGGCGTCGGGCTGCCACTGCAGCACGAAGCCCTCCTGCTTCAACGGCACCACGCTCGAGGTGCCGTCGAAAACATCCGCCTGCGGGCGGCCGGCGCGGCTTTCGTTGAGAATCTTGACCGCGACCTCGTTGGCATTGGCGCGGGTGTAGCGCACCTTGATGCCCGGATATTTCTTCTCGAAGGCGGCCGCGAGCGGGCGAACCAGCTGGTTGATGATCTGGGTGGAATACCAGACCACCTCGCCTTCCCGCTTGGCGGCTTCGACCACGGCGGCATCGATCGCGTGGGCAGGACCATTCGCGACCACAACTGCGATCGCGCCGGCAATCGCGGAGGTCTTCGCCCGGCAGGTCATATGCATTCCGTCCTTGGTCGCGGCTCTTTAGGCTCGCTTTCGATCGTCTCCCAAGCCCGTATACCGGACTTCCGCCTTTTACCACATGGAACTCGGAATCGAGCCCCATCGGGCCCGACATAGGGACATTAACACTCTGAACCGCCATGACAATTCCAGGGATACGCGGTTGGCGCCGTCAGGCGCCAAATCGCGCATTTGCGATTTCGCCTTCGACAATGAGAAGCGCTATGCTGCCGGCAACGCGGCCTTTGCTCCAGCCAAACCCGCCCGCCCGCGCCTGAATTTTGTCGCCTCGTCGGTATCGACGGAATAGGAGGACCCGAGAATGATCTCGCTATCCATCAATGGCCAATCGCATAGCGCTGACGTGGACGACTCGACGCCCCTGCTGTGGGTGTTGCGCGACACGATCGGCATGACCGGCACCAAATACGGCTGCGGCATCGCGCAATGCGGCGCCTGCACGGTGCATGTCGACGGCGTGGCGATGCGCTCCTGCTCGATCCCGGTGAGCTTAGTCGCCGGCAAGCAGATTACCACCATCGAGGGC
>DATDGG010000604.1:0-6761 GCA_036522235.1 Xanthobacteraceae bacterium | reverse complement strand
CTCAGCATGCGCGTCGATCGCCTCGAAGCCCAGATCCGGCAGATGACCGGCGTGATCGAGCAACTGCAGTTCCGCAATCAGCAATTGACCGATCAGCTCCGGCGCATGCAGGAGGCGGGCGAATACGCCAATGGTGCGCCGACGCAGCAACCCTCGGCGCAACCGCGTCCACCGGCGCCTCCGCCTGCCGTGGCTCCGCCGCCGAGCGGACGACGCGGCGACGCCTTCGATCCCACGCAGAATCCAAATGCCGCCGGTGCGCCGCGGACCCTTGGGGCGGGAAGCGGTGGGGCGGTGGTGGCGGCACCGCCCGCGGCACTGCCGCCGAGCGGACGGCGCGGCGATGCCTTCGATCCCACGCAGAATCCGAACGCCCCCGGCACGCCCCGCACCTTAGGGGCGATCTCGGGGAACGGCGCGGCGGCGGCGCCCGACCAAGTGGCGGAGGAGCCGGGCGTTCCGGGCGGCCGCACGGTCGGAGAGCCGCTCAACATTCATTCGATGAACGGAGGAGGCGATCCTGGGCTCGCGCCGCCCGGCGGTTTGTCGCCCAGCGGTTTGCCGCCTGGCGGATTGCCGCCAGCTGATACGCGCAATCCTTCCGGTGGATCGCAGGTCGCGACCTTGCCGCCCTCTGACAGCCCCAAGGATTATTACGACCTCGCCTACGGCTATATCCTGCGCAAGGACTATGCGCTGGCGGAGGACGCCTTCCACGCCTTCCTGCGCAAATATCCGAGCGACCGCATGGCGCCCGAGGCCCAATACTGGCTGGGCGAAAGCCTGTTCCAGCGGCAGCGCTATCGCGACGCCGCCGAGGCCTTCCTCAATGTCTCGACCAAATACGAATCGACCGCCAAGGCCCCCGACGCGCTGCTGCGGCTCGGCACCTCGCTCGCCGCGCTCGGCGAGAAGGAGGCGGCCTGCGCGTCGCTGGGCGAGGTGCTGCGCAAATATCCGCGAGCGGCGCTCGGCGTGAAGCAGGGCGTCGATCGGGAACAGAAGCGTGTCGGCTGCTGAGCAGGCGGCGCCTGTCTCAGCCGCCGAAGCCAAGACGCTGTTTGCCGCGCTTCGCTCCGCTCCGGCGCTCCTGCTCGCAGTCTCCGGCGGTCCCGATTCGACGGCCCTCATGCTGCTGGCGGCGCGCTGGCGGCGAGCGCTGCGGCACGGGCCGCGCCTCCTCGCCGTCACCGTCGATCACGCGCTGCGCGCAGGCTCGGCGCGCGAAGCGCGCTCCGTCAAGGCGCTCGCGCGGCGTCTCGGCATCCCCCACCGCACCTTGCGCTGGGCCGGCGACAAGCCCGTGACCGGACTGCAGGAGGCGGCGCGCGTCGCGCGTTACGGTCTGCTGGCGCGGGCCGCGCGCGCCGCCGGCGCCGCGCATATCCTGACCGCGCATACTTGCGATGATCAGGCCGAGACGGTGCTGCTGCGGATGGCACGCGGCAGCGGCTTGACCGGGCTCGCCGCCATGGCGCGCGAGACCCTGTTGGCGCCGCAGACCGGTGCCGTCGGCGCGCGCGCGCGCCGCTCTGCCGGTCCACTCTTGATCGTGCGCCCGCTGCTCGACCTGCCGAAGGCGCGGTTGATCGCGACCCTCGAGGCGGCCCGCAT
The DNA here is from genome assembly GCA_036522235.1 of Xanthobacteraceae bacterium. GTDB lineage: Bacteria > Pseudomonadota > Alphaproteobacteria > Rhizobiales > Xanthobacteraceae > VAZQ01. Next base: position 5,147 of record DATDGG010000604.1, on the reverse strand, counting down.
CGCATTCTGCGACGATCCCTCCAACCGCGATCCGCGCTTCACGCGGGCGCGGCTGCGCGAGCTGATGCCGGCGCTGGCCGGCGAGGGACTGGATTCCAGGCGCCTTGCCGTGATGGCACGACGTCTGCGCCGCGCCGACGCCGCCATCGAATTTGCGGTCGGGGTTGCGGCGGGCGCCACCTCCGAGGCCGCATGGGTCAATGGCAGTCCAATCCGGCTCGATGCTGAAAAATTCATCCGACTGCCTGCGGAGGTGGCGCTCCGCCTGCTCGGCCGCGCCATCTTGCAGGCCGGCGGGGGGACGCCTTTGCGGCTCGGACGGCTCGAGGCTCTCTACGAGTGGCTCGCTGAATCAAAATTCGCGCGGCGGCGGCCGCGCCTGCGCCGGACGCTTGCGGGCGCGCTGATTACGCTCGCCGGCGGGCACCTCACCGTCGAGCGTGCGCCGCCCCGGTCGAAACCGGCGATCCGTCGCGGCGCAGCGGAGCCTTAACCACGCGCATATATGGTATGTGCAGGCGATCGCCGGCGCGGTAGGGTCGCAAGAAATGGGGTCATTCCCTTGGCAGGAGCCCCCCCGACACCTAGATTGTAGGCCGGGATGGACGTGAATCGGCCACGAGTCACGATTATATCCAAGCCATTGCCCGCCGCAGGCCATGGAACCGTACCATGGACACGAAGCTCGGTGATGGACAGAAGGGACGCGAGGCATGAACGCCCATCTGCGCAATTTCGCCCTCTGGGTCATCATAATCCTGTTGCTGCTGGCGCTGTTCACGCTGTTCCAGAATCCGGGCCAGCGCGCGGCCTCGTCCGACATCTCGTTCTCGCAGCTGCTCAACGAGGTCGATCAGGGCCGCGTGCGCGCCGTCGTGATCCAGGGGCCGGAAATCCACGGCACCTTCACGGACGGGCACGGCTTCCAGACCTATGCCCCCAATGATCCGACCCTGGTGCAGAAGCTCTATCAGAAGAACGTGGAGATCACGGCGCGGCCGCAGCAGAACGACGTCCCCTGGTTCGTTTCGCTCCTGATCTCGTGGCTGCCGATCATCGCGATGATCGGCGTGTGGATTTTCCTGTCGCGCCAGATGCAGGGCGCCGGCGGCAAGGCGCTCGGCTTCGGCAAGTCGCGGGCCAAGCTTCTGACCGAGGCGCATGGCCGCGTCACCTTCGAGGACGTGGCCGGCGTCGACGAGGCCAAGCAGGATTTGCAGGAGATCGTCGAGTTCCTGCGCGATCCCGGCAAGTTCCAGCGGCTCGGCGGACGCATTCCGCGCGGTGTGCTCCTGGTCGGGCCGCCCGGCATCGGCAAGACGCTGTTGGCGCGCGCGATCGCGGGCGAGGCCAACGTTCCGTTCTTCACGATTTCGGGCTCCGACTTCGTCGAAATGTTCGTCGGCGTCGGCGCGAGCCGCGTGCGCGACATGTTCGAGCAGGCGAAGAAGAACGCCCCCTGCATCATCTTCATCGACGAGATCGACGCGGTCGGTCGCCACCGCGGCGCCGGCCTCGGCGGCGGCAATGACGAGCGCGAGCAGACCTTGAACCAGTTGCTGGTCGAGATGGACGGGTTCGAAGCCAATGAAGGCATCATCCTGATCGCCGCCACCAACAGGCCGGACGTGCTCGATCCGGCCTTGCTGCGCCCCGGCCGCTTCGACCGGCAGGTGATCGTGCCCAATCCGGACGTGGTCGGGCGCGAGCAGATCCTCAAGGTCCACGTGCGCAAGGTGCCGATGGCGCCCGACGTGAACCTCAAGACCATCGCCCGCGGCACGCCCGGTTTCTCGGGCGCCGATCTGATGAACCTCGTCAACGAGGCGGCCCTGATGGCGGCGCGGCGCAACAAGCGCATGGTCACGCAGGGCGAGTTCGAGGACGCCAAGGATAAGGTGATGATGGGCGCCGAGCGCAAGTCGCTGGTGATGACCGAGGAGGAGAAGCTCCTCACCGCCTATCACGAAGGCGGCCACGCCATCGTGGCGCTCAACGTCAAGGCCACCGATCCGGTGCACAAGGCCACCATCATCCCGCGCGGGCGCGCGCTCGGCATGGTCATGCAGCTGCCCGAGCGCGACAAGCTCTCCATGAGCCTGGAGCAGATGACCTCGCGGCTCGCCATCATGATGGGCGGCCGCGTCGCCGAGGAGCTGGTCTTCGGCCGCGACAAGGTCACTTCGGGCGCAGCCTCCGACATCGAGCAGGCCACCAAGCTCGCCCGCATGATGGTCACGCGCTGGGGCCTCTCGGAGGCGCTGGGCGCCGTCGCCTATGGGGAGAACCAGGACGAGGTCTTCCTCGGCTACCAGGTGGCCCGCCAGCAGAACGTGTCCGAGGAGACGAGCCGCAAGATCGATGCCGAGATCAAGCGCCTGGTCGAGGCTGGCTATAGCGAAGCCGAAAAAATCCTCGTGGCCAAGCGGGCCGATCTCGAATTGCTCGCCAAGGGGCTGCTCGAGTTCGAGACGCTGAGCGGCGACGAGATCAAGGACCTCCTGGCCGGCAAGCGGCCGAGCCGCGAATCGGTGATCGAGCCCGCGACGCCGCGCGGCTCCGCGGTCCCGCCCGCCGGCAAGCCTCGCCCGCGCCCCGAGACCGGGGGCCTTGAGCCGCAGCCGCAGGCGTAGTTGCCACAATCGAAAAAATGCCCGCCGCTGGCGGGTATTTTTTTGCGTTCAAAGTGCCCCTTGTGGCAGCGGGAAAGTCGCCCGATACCATCAGAGGGCCACACTTTTGCGCGATCCTCGGCTCGGCGGATGGGATGACCCCGCGGACGCATTCGGCCGCGGTTGAGGGGGGAGGCTGGGCATGCCGGCAGGCATCGCGCTCTACGCTAAGCATTTGAAAACATACAGGTCCTTGTGGCAGGCCGGCGCTCTCGTCGGGTCCGCGCTGCTTTTGGCTTTGGCCCTTCCGGGTGGGGCCTTCGCCCAGGCGGTCGCCCCGCCCGCCAAGCCGAAGCCGCTTCCGTCGCAGGCGCAGCCCGTGCCGTCGGAGCCGGGCCTTCCCACGCTCGCGCACGTGTCGACTTCGCCGCTGCCGACGCTTGACGAAGGCACCGGCCAGCGCATGGCGGCCGCGATGCTGGCCTATTCGGCGCTGGAAGTGCGCGGCGGCTGGCCGACCCTGCCGGCGAGCGCCAAGCTCGTCCCCGGCGCGCGTGGACCCGATGTGGCGCTGCTGCGCCAGCGCCTGGCCATGACCGAGGATTTGCCGGCCAACAAGATCAATGGCGATGTATTCGACGACGCGGTCGCGGCCGCGGTCCGCCATTTCCAGGATCGCCACGGTCTGCCCGAGACCGGCAGCGTGGGGCCCGCGACGCTTGCCGCCCTCAACGTGCCGGTCGGCAAGCGCCTGCATCAGCTCGCCGCCTCGATCGACCGGCTTGCCGCGATGGATGTGGCCTTCGGCGAGCGCTACGTCGTGGTCAACCTTCCCTCGACGGTCGCCGAAGCGGTCGAGGGTGATCACGTGGTGCGGCGCTATGTGGTGGTGGTCGGCAAGACCGACCGGCCTTCGCCGACGCTCACCACCATGATCACGACGGTCAATCTCAACCCGACCTGGACGGTGCCTTTGTCCATCGCCAAGAAGGATATCATCACCAAGATGCGCAAGGACCCGGCCTATCTGGCGCGCATGCATATCCGCCCGCTCGACGCCCAGGGCAACGAGATCGACTCCAAGACGATCGACTGGAATTCCGACCGTTCGCCCAATTTCACCCTGCGGCAGGATTCCGGGACCTGGAATGCGCTCGGCGCGGTGCGCATCGACATGCCCAATCCATATTCGGTCTACATGCACGACACCAACCACAAGAACCTGTTCAGCAACGACTACCGCTTCGAATCGTCGGGCTGCACGCGCGTCGCCGAGGTGCGCGATCTCGCCGCCTGGCTGCTCGCCGAAAATCCGGGCTGGGGACGCAGCGAGATCGATGCCGGGATCGAGAAGGGCCAGCGCGTCGATATCCGCCTGACCCACAAGGTCCCGGTCGCCTGGACCTACCTGACCGGCTGGGTCACGCGCGACGGCACCGTGCATTTCCGCGACGACATCTATGGGCTCGACGACAAGCAGCCCCTGGTGGCGGAGGTGCGTGCGCCAAACGCGCTGGTCGCGGCGCGGGCCTCCGGCTTTGTCCTGCAATCGGCCGGCGAGCGCCCGTTCGAGATCAAGGCTGTCTCATATCTCGATAGCCAATAGAGGTCGTCTCGTGTTGCTCAGAACCGCAACCGCGCTCGTGCTCATGGCCGGCGCGGTCGCGCCCGCGCTCGCCAACGATACCTCGGCCGAGCTCGCCACCGGCGGGCTCCTGTTCGTACACAACGACAATGTGGAAGAGGGGTTTCCGACGCCATGGCAGAAACCCCTATTTATCAGTGTTTTGTGGTGAGTTGCCCGCAGAACCTTCCGGGAACGAGGACCTCTCCGGACCCAAACTGGACCCAAGTGAGTTCAGGTTAGGTTCCTGGACAGCTGCGCGATGACCGCCGCCGCGTTCTGGTCGCTCTTCCGGGTTCTCTTGGCATAGTGTTTCAGCAAAATCACCGGATCGTGGCCTAGCCTTGTCGCGACCACATGCACCGGCACGCCCTTATCCAGCAGAAGGGTCCCGTGCGAGGCGCGCAGGCTCTTGAACTGCGCGCCAGGGAAGCCGAGCTTGGGGGCGTATTTGCCGAACATGGTGGTGATGCCGCTCGGGTGGCGCGGCGTGGTGAGCGTGCCGTCGGGTGACGGGAAGATCATCGCCTCGGCCGGCAGCTTGATCAATGAAAGGTCGACATCGGCAGTAGCCGGGACGCCGGCCGCGATGCGCAGGTGTTTCTCTTTTTCCTTGAGCAACAAGCCGACCAGGCCGTCGTCGATCGTAATGGTGCGCCGGCCACGTTTGCTTTTTGGTACCTTGAACTGGAGTCCGGCCTCGGCCGTGTATTCGAGCGAGCGCGTGATGCGCAGGGTCTTGGATTCGGGATCGAAGTCACTCCATTTGAGACCCGCGATTTCGCCTCTCCGCATCCCCGTGAGCGCACCGACGGCGACGATCACATAGAGGGTCTTGGTTTTGAAACCGTCCACGAGCTTGTTCAGTTCAGCTTCCTCCAGCACCGGGGCGCCGCGATCTTCGTCGTCAT
>DATDGG010000603.1:0-5478 GCA_036522235.1 Xanthobacteraceae bacterium | reverse complement strand
TCTTGGTCTCGGCGCCACCGGGGACGATCACCAGCAACACGTCGACCGCGCGCGCCATGTCGATGAGGCTCGGATAGTGGCGATGGGCGACGTCGGCGGCCGGACGGCGCGTATGATAGACGACCGGCACCGCCATGGCGTCGAGCCGGCGCGCGATCGCTTTGCCGATGCGGCCCATCCCGACCAGGCCGACGGTGCAGTTGCGTAGCGAGGCCTTGCTGAGTGGATAGCCGCGCTCAAGCCACCTGCCGGCGCGCACGAAGCGCTCGGCCTCGACGAACTCGCGCGCCGTGCACAACAACAGGCCGAGCGCCGTGTCGGCGACCTCCTCGGTCAACACGTCGGGCGTGTTGGTCACCACGATGCCGTGCGTGCCCGCATAGTGGGCGTCGATATGGTCGTAGCCGACCCCGAAGGTCGAGACGATCGCCAGCCGCGGCAAGCGCGCCATCAGGTCCGCATCGACGCGGTCGACCACCGAGCTGACCGCGATGGCGCGGAGCCGCGGCGCAATCGCCGCAAGTGCATCCCGCCCATCCGGCTCGGGCAGACGGTGCACCGTGAAGGCGGCGGCGAGGCCGTTGACGAACACGGGTCGGGGCGGCCCCAGCAACAGGACATCAGGTTTTTCGGCGGCCATGGTCTATGTGATCCGTGATTTGATGGTGTGACTAGATGAGCGCCGTCACCGGCTGCTCCACGAAGCCCCGGAACGTCGCGAGCAGCTGCGCGCCGAGCGCCCCATCGACGACGCGGTGATCGCAGGAGAGCGTCACCGTCATGACGCTGGCAAAGCCGACGCCGCCGTCGGCCTGCTCGATCGCCTGCCGGCGCGTGGCGCCGACCGCCAGGATGGTCGCGTGCGGCGGATTGATGATAGCCGCGAACTCGCGCACCCCATACATGCCGAGATTGGAGATGGCGGAAGCGCCGCCCTGATATTCGCGCGGCTCGAGGTGCCGCGCCCGCGCGCGCTCGGCAAGCTCGCGCATCTCGGCCGAGATCGCCGACAGCGTCTTCGTCTCGGCCTGCCGGATCACCGGCGTGATGAGCCCGCCCTCGACCGCCACCGCGACCGCAATGTCGGAATGGCGGAAGCGCAAGATGCGATCCTCCGCCCAGGCCGCATTGGCGGGGGGGACGCGCTGCAGCGCCGCCGCCCACGCCTTGATGATGAGATCATTGACCGAAAGCCGCAGCGCCGGATTGCCGTCGGCGTCCTTCGCCGCCGCCGCATTCGCCTCCGCTCGCAAGGCCAGCAAGCGGCCGATGTCGAGATCGGCAGTGAGGTAGAAATGCGGAATGGTCTGCTTGGCCTGCACCAGCCGCGTCGCGATGGTGCGGCGCATGGCATCGAGCGGCACTTCCTCGAACGGCGTGTCGCGGTAGAGCGCCATGATCTGACCCGCGCCCGGCGCGGCGACGCCCGCGCCCGATGCTCCGCGGTGCGAGAGCGCAGACGCGATGTCGCGGGCGACGATGCGGCCATGGGGTCCGGAGCCGGTCAGCCGCGCGAGATCGATTCCGGCATCGCCGGCGAGCCGCCGCGCCAGCGGCGTGACCACCGCACCGCCCGCAAGCCGCGCCGGTCCATAGTTTCGGTCCGGCGTGCGCACCTCGAAGAACGGATCGAGCTTGACCGGAGCGAGCGGCGTGGCCGGCGGCGCAGCACCCGGCACAGAGGCGCGCGCCGGTGGCGCCGGCGCCCTCGCGGGCGGCGCAGCCACGGCCGGTGGCGGGCTCGCGGCAGCGCCCGCGGCATCCGCGATCACCGCCACGATGGCGCCGACGGGAGCGACCGCGCCTTCCGCGACGCGGATTTCCTTGAGCACGCCGGCCGTGGTCGAAGGCACTTCCATCGAGACCTTGTCGGTCTCGATCTCGAACAGATTGTCGCCCTGCTTGATCGCGTCGCCGGCGGCCTTGAACCATTTGGTGATCTTGCCCTCGGCCACCGTCTCGCCGAGTTGCGGCATCAGCACGTCCATTTGCGATCACCAGGCGAGCGAAACGTATTGCGTCTCGAGGAACTCCATCAGTCCCTCATGCGCACCCTCGCGGCCGATGCCGCTCTGCTTCATGCCGCCGAACGGCGCGGCCGGATCGGACACGAGGCCCCGGTTGAGGCCGATCATGCCGAATTCGAGCCGTTCCGAGACCCGCAGGCCGCGCGAGGTGTCGCGCGTATAGAGATAGGCGATCAGACCATATTCCGTGTCGTTGGCGCGGCGAACCACCTCGTCCTCCGACGTGAAGGTCTGCAGCGCCGCGACCGGTCCGAAAATCTCCTCGCGCAGCATGTCGGCTGAATCCGGCACGCCGTCGAGCACGGTCGCGGGATAGAAAAAGCCCGGCCCGCTCGGCGGCTCCCCGCCGGTGAGCACCTTGGCGCCTTTCTTCACGGCATCCGCGACCAACTCGCTCACCTTCTGCTTCGCCTCCGCGTTGACCAGCGGCCCGAGCGTCACGCCCTCCTGCAGGCCATTGCCCATCTTGAACGCCGCCATCTTGGCGGTGAGCTTCTGGGCAAATTCGTCATGCACCTTTTCGTGCACATAGAAGCGGTTGGCCGAGGTGCAAGCTTCGCCCATGTTGCGCATCTTGGCGACCATGGCGCCTTCGATGGCGGCGTCGATATCGGCGTCCTCGAACACGATAAAGGGCGCATTGCCGCCGAGCTCCATGGCGGGCCGCACCACATTGTCGGCGGCCTCGTGCAGGAGCTTGCGCCCGACCTCGGTCGAGCCGGTGAACGAGACGACGCGCACCCGCATGTCGTGCAGCATCGCGCTCACCACCTTGCCGGACGAGCGCGAGGGGATGACATTGACGGCGCCGGCGGGCACGCCGGCCTCTTCCAGGATCGGCATCAGGGCCAGCATGGTGAGCGGCGTGTCGGAGGCGGGCTTGAGCACCACCGTGCAGCCGGCCGCGAGCGCCGGACCAATTTTTCGGGTCGCCATGGCGGCCGGGAAATTCCACGGCGTCACCAGCGCGGCGACACCCGCTGGCTTGTGCTGCACCAATATGCGGGCACCGGAGGCCGGCGCGCGCGAGACCTGACCGAGATTGCGCACCGCCTCCTCGGCAAACCAGCGAAAGAACTCGGCCGCATAGGCGACCTCGCCGCGCGAATCCGGAAGCGCCTTGCCGTTCTCGAGCGTGATCAGCTTCGCGAGCCGCTCGGCATCGCGCATGATCAGCTCGTAGGACTTGCGCAGGATTTCGGCGCGCTCGCGTGGCTTCTTTCCGGCCCAGCCTTCAAACGCCTGACTTGCCGCATCGACCGCGGCCTTGGCGTCCTCGACGCTGGCGCTCGCCACCGACGCGATCTTGTTCTCGGTCGCCGGGTCGATCACATCGAAGCGGCCGCCATCGGAGGCCGGGCGCCATTTCCCGCCGATCCACAGGTCGGTCGGGACATGGGCGGTGAGATTGTCATACATGGAACACCTAATACTAAGAAGCGAGCGAGCGGCGGACGCGCTCGACGATGCGATCCGCGCTCGGCAGCGCCAGATCTTCGAGAATGTCGGCGGCCGGCAGCGGAATATGCGGCGTCGTGATCCGCACCGGCGGGCCGTCGAGATCGTAGAAGGCCTCATCCGCCACGATCGAGACGATCTCGGCGCCCCAGCCGCACAGCCGCGGATTCTCCTCGACGGTGAACAGCCGATGGGTGCGGGCGACCGATCCGAGGATGGTCTGCGTGTCGAGCGGCACCAGCGAGCGCACGTCGACGACCTCGCAATCGATGCCGTGCTCGGCCTTGAGCTTGTCGGCGGCATCGAGCGCGCGCGGCACCATCAGGGCGAGCGCCAGGATGGTGGCGTCGCGGCCGGGCCGCACGATCCTGGCGGTGCCGAGCGTGTCGACGATCTCGCCGTCGGGCACCTCACCCTTGGTCGGGTAGAGCGACTTGTGCTCGAAGAAGATCACCGGATCGGGATCGCGCACGGCAGCGGCCAGCAATCCGATCACGTCGCGCGGGGTCGAGGGCGCCACCACCTTGAGGCCGGGGATCATCATGCACCAGTTCTCGACGCTCTGGCTGTGCTGGGCGCCGAAGCGGGAGCCGGCGCCATTGCCGGTGCGCACCACCAGCGGGCACTTGACCTGGCCGTTGGTCATGTAGCGGCTCTTGCCGAACTCGTTGGCGATATAATCGAAGCAGACCGCAAAGAAATCCGAGAACATGATCTCGGCGATGGGCTTCAATCCGGTCATGGCCGCCCCCATGGCGGCGCCCAATATGGCCTGCTCGGAGATCGGCGTGTCGCGCACCCGCACGGGACCGAACTGCTCCAACAGCCCGACCGTCGCCTTGAACACGCCGCCGGCCTTGGCCACGTCCTCGCCCAGGAAAACCACGTCGGGGTCGCGCGCCATCTCCTGCGCGATGCCGCGCGCGACCGCGTCGCGATAGGTCAGTTCCGCCATGCGAAGCCCCCGTCGGCGTAGACGTCGGTGGTCAGGATATCGAGCGAGGGCATCGGCGCCGCTTTGCACTTCTCGGTCGCCTCATCGACGCGCCGCTTCACATCGGCTTCGATCTTGATGATCGCATCCTCGGCGATGCCGAATTGCGCAAGGCGCTGCCGGTAGATTTTGATCGGGTCGCGCTCCTTCCATTTATCGAGCTCGCCCTCGGGACGGTATTTGGCCGGATCGGCGCGCGAATGGCCGCTGTGGCGATAGGTCAGGCATTCGATCAGCGCGGGGCCCTGCCCCGCTCGCGCCTTCTCATAGGCGCGCGCGGCGGTGCGATAGACGACATCGGCGTCGTTGCCGTCGATCACAATACGCTCGAGCCCATAGGCAGCGGCGCGGTCGGCGGCCGGATGCTTCACGGCGGTGACGTCGCCGATCGGCGTGTATTCCATATAGAAATTGTTCTCGCACACGAAGATCACCGGCAGCTTCCAAACCGCCGCGAAGTTCAGCGCCTCGTGGAACGCTCCGATATTGGTGGTGCCGTCGCCGAAGAAGCAGACCGAGACGTCGCTCTGTCCCTTGTACTGCGCCCGCCAGGCCGCCCCGCAGGCGATCGGCAGATGCGCCCCGATAATGGCATAGGAGCCCATCACGCCGTGCGGGACGGAGGTCAAGTGCATCGAGCCGCCCTTGCCGCGCATGAGGCCGTTGTCGCGCTGCATCAGCTCGCCCAGCACCTGCTCGATCGGCACGCCGCGGGCGAGCGTATGGGCGTGCCCCCGATAGGTGCAGAACGAGAGATCGCCCGGCTTCATGGCGGCCGCAAAGCCCGCCGCCACCGCTTCCTGGCCGAGCGAGAGGTGGCTCGTGCCCTTGACCAGGTTCTGCAGGAACAGGTCGAAGGCGCGCTGCTCGGCCTCGCGCAGCTCGAACTGGATACGATAGAGCCGCAGCCGCAGCTCCTCGCCGATATCGTCATTGATGCCGGAACGGCCGTCCGGCGCGGCAGCAGGTTGATCGAGCATCGTTGTCCTCGGCGCGCGT
>DATDGG010000602.1:0-11197 GCA_036522235.1 Xanthobacteraceae bacterium | reverse complement strand
TTCCTGCGCGCAGCATTATGTCGGCGATATCGGGCTGTTGGCCTGCAAGGTGCAGGAAAACGAAGACAGCGAGCAGATCGAAGGCTACCACCTCCTGGTCGGCGGCGGCTTCGGGCCCGACGCCAAGCTCGCGCGCGAGATTTGCCGCGACGTCAAGGCGGGCGACGTGCCGGCGACCATTGAGCGCCTGCTCAAGGCCTATCTGGCGCAGCGCGCGTCGAAGGAGGAAACCTTCCTGGCCTTCACGCGCCGTCATGACGACGCCGCCATCAAGCAAATGATCGAACGGGAGCTGGTGTCATGAATCTCGCACCGCCTCCGCAGCCGCCGCCGTCGCTGCTGCCGGAAAGCGCGCCGTTCACGCCCGGGCAGCGGGCATGGCTCAACGGCTTCTTTGCCGGCCTGATCTCGGTCGACGGCAGCATCGTCACGCCGCTGTCGCCGGCCGAGTCGGCCGCCCTCATGCCGAGCCTGTCGGCGCAGGCGAAGGGCCCGCTCGAGGACGGCGACGATGGGCAGGCGCCATGGCATGATCAGAGCCTGCCGCTCACTGAGCGCATGAAGCTCGCCGACGGCCGCCCGCTGCGCCGGCGCATGATGGCCGCCATGGCGCAGCAGGACTGCGGCCAGTGTGGCTACAACTGCCAGGACTATTCGGACGCTATTTCGTCGCGCGCCGAGGAGCGGCTGAACCTGTGCGTGCCGGGCGGCAAGGAGACCGCCCGCATGCTCAAGACGTTGTTCGGCGAGGTGGGCGGCGCCGCACCAGCCGCACCCGCGCCGGCGCCAGCGGTGGTGACGGAGACAGCCGCGCCGGCGAAGGTCGCATCCGAAGCCGGGCGCTCGCGCGACAACCCGGCGGTCGCCACCTTCCTGTCGCGCACGCGCCTCAACAAGCCCGGCTCCGGCAAGGAGACCTGGCACATCGAGCTCGACCTCAAGGATTCAGGCATCGATTACGTGGTCGGCGATTCCTTCGGCATATTTCCCTCGAACGATCCGCGCCTCGCCGATGCGGTGATCGCGGCGCTCGATGCGCCGGCGGATTTTCCCATCGGCGGGCGCACGTTGCGCGAGGTCTTGATCGACGGCGTGTCGCTGGGGAGCGCGCCCGACATGCTGTTCCAGCTCTACTCTTACATTACCGGCGGCGCGCGGCGGCAGGCCGCCAAGGCGCTTTCAGCCGGCGACAACCCCGATGGCGACGCCGAAACACTCGACGTGCTCGCCGCCATCGAGAAATTCCGCGGCGTGCGCCCCGATCCCGAGGCCTTCATCGAGGCGCTCGATCCGCTGCAGCCGCGGCTCTATTCCATCGCCTCCTCGCCCAAGGTCGATCCGCTTCGCGTCGCGCTCACGGTCGACGCCGTGCGCTATCCCGTCGGCGCGCGGACCCGGCTCGGGGTCGCTTCGACGTTCTTTGCCGATCGTATCGAACCGGGCGCGAAGGTACGCGCCTATGTGCAGCGGGCCCAACATTTCGCCCTGCCGGCCGATCCGTCGGTGCCGATCATCATGATCGGCCCCGGCACCGGGATCGCGCCGTTCCGTGCCTTCCTGCACGAGCGCATGGCCACGAAGGCGCCCGGGCGCAACTGGCTGTTCTTCGGGCATCAGCGCAGCGGTTACGACTTCTTCTACGAGGACGAGCTCGCCGGGATGAAGGCGGCGCGCGTGCTCACCCGTCTCACGCTCGCCTGGTCGCGCGATGGGGCCGAGAAAATCTATGTCCAGGACCGCATGCGCGACGTCGGCCGCGATCTGTGGGCGTGGCTGGCCGAAGGCGCCCACGTCTATGTCTGCGGCGACGCCAAGCGCATGGCCAAGGACGTGGAGACGGCGCTGATCGAGATCGTCGCCGCCTTCGGGGTGCGCCCGACCAACGAGGCGATCGCATTCGTCGCCGACCTCAAGAATACCGGCCGCTATCAGCAAGATGTGTATTGAGGCACGCGAAAGCCTTTCCGCATGAACGCTTTGGCACAAACCGCTCCCACGGTTCGCACCACCTGCCCGTATTGCGGGGTGGGCTGCGGCGTGCTCGCGCAAGCGGGCGCGGCCGGCAGCGCCGCGATTGCCGGCGATCCCACTCATCCGGCGAATTTCGGACGGCTCTGCTCCAAGGGCTCGGCACTGGGCGAGACCGTGGGTCTTTCGGGACGCCTCATGCATCCGATGCTGCGGCAGGCCGACGGCACGCTCGCGCGCACACCTTGGTCGCAAGCGCTCGACCATGTGGCCGACGGACTTCGGGCGATCATCGAACGTGACGGGCCCGACGCGGTCGCCTTCTACCTGTCGGGGCAATTGCTGACCGAGGACTATTACGTCGCCAACAAGCTGATGAAGGGCTTCATCGGCTCGGCCAATGTGGACACCAATTCGCGGCTCTGCATGGCCTCTTCGGTCGCCGGCCACCGCCGCGCCTTCGGGGCCGATACCGTGCCCGGCACCTACGCCGATCTCGATCTCGCCGACCTGATCGTACTGGTCGGCTCCAATGCCGCCTGGTGCCACCCGGTCCTGTTCCAGCGCATCATGCGCAACAAGGCCGAGCGCGGCGCCCGCATCGTGGTGATCGATCCGCGCCGCACCGTGACGGCGCAGGAGGCCGACCTGTTCCTCCCCATCGCACCCGGAACCGACACGGCGCTGTTCTGCGGATTGCTGGTCCATCTGGCCGAGCACGGCGCGCTCGACAAGGCCTATATCGACGCACACACCACGGGTTTTGCCGAGACCTTGGCGCGCGCCCGCGCGATCGCCCCCGATGCGGCCGCGACCGCGCGCGGCTGCGGCGTGGCGGAAGGCGACGTCGCGGCGTTCTTCCAGCTGTTCTACGCGGCCGCGCGGACCGTCACCGGCTTCTCGCAGGGCGTCAATCAATCGGCGCAAGGCACCGACAAGGTCAATGCCATCATCAATTGTCACCTCGCCACCGGGCGCATCGGACGTCCCGGCATGGGACCGCTCTCGCTCACCGGGCAGCCCAATGCGATGGGCGGCCGCGAGGTGGGCGGGCTCGCCAATCAGCTCGCCGCCCATATGGGCTTCGCTCCGGACGAGATCGACCGCGTGCGCCGGTTCTGGAACGCGCCCCGCATGGCCCGCCGCGAAGGCCGCAAGGCCGTGGCGATGTTCGAGGCGATCGAGCGCGGCGAGATCAAGGCGCTTTGGGTCATGGCCACCAACCCGGCGGTGTCGCTGCCGCGTGCGGGCGCCATGCGGGAGGCGCTCAAGCGGCTCGAGCTGTTCGTGGTCTCCGAGAACGTCCTCTCCAACGACACCGTGAATGCCGGCGCGCAGGTGCTGCTGCCGGCGGCGGCCTGGGGCGAGAAGGACGGCACGGTCACCAATTCCGAGCGCTGCATCTCGCGCCAGCGCGCCTTCCTGCCGCCAACCGGCGAAGCCAAGCCGGACTGGTCGATCGTGTCGGCGGTGGCGCAGCGCCTGGGCTTTGCCGACGCCTTCTCCTTCGGTTCGGCCGCCGACGTGTTCCGCGAGCATGCGGCGCTGTCGGCTTTCGAGAACGAGGGCACGCGCGATTTCGACATCGGCGGCCTCGCCACACTTTCGGACCAGGACTACGACGCGCTCGCCCCGGTGCAATGGCCGCTCTCTGCCGGCGAGCAGCCGGGCGCGCAATCAGGCGAGAAGCGCTTCTTCGCGGCCGGCGGCTTTTTCACGCCCGACCGCAAGGCGCGGTTCGTGCCGCCGGAGCCGCCGTCATTGGGCGAAGCCACCTCGCCCGCCTTCCCGTTCCGGCTCAATACCGGACGCATCCGCGATCAGTGGCACACCATGACGCGGACCGGACAAAGCCCGCGCCTCGCGGCCCATGTGGCGGAGCCCTTTGTCGAGGTGCATCCGGAGGATGCCGGCGCCATGGGCCTTGCCGACGGCGGCTTTGCCCGGGTCTCGACCGAGCACGGCGCCTGCATCCTCAAGGTCCTGGTCACCGACAATCAGCGGCGGGGCTCGCTGTTCGTGCCGATCCATTGGAGCGACGAGACCGCGTCCTCCGCCCGGGTCGGCGAGCTGGTCGCGGCGCGGACCGACCCATATTCGGGCCAACCCGAGGCGAAGGCGACGCCCGCCACCATCGCACCAGTTGACTTTGCGTTGCGCGGCTTCACCCGGACGCGGGCCGCGCTGGCCCTGCCGGGGGGAACCTGGTGGGCCAAGGTCGCGGTTGCGGACGGCGTGGAATATCGGCTGGCGACCAGCCAGGGCCCGCTATTCTGGCACGATTTCGCCGATCGCTGGCGGGGCGCGGATGCCCGTTTCGCCGAAGAGTTCGACGGCCGCACCTACCGGGCGGCCGCCTTCCTGGACGGCAATGTCGACGGCTGCTTCTACATCGCGCCGGCGGATGCGGCCCCGCAATGGGACCTGGGTGCCCTGGCGGCCGCGGCGACGGAAGCAGAAGATGGCGGGCGACGGATACCGAAAGGTCAGGCTTGCGACTATATAGGGGGCACCGAGCCGGTGGTTTGCGCCTGCTTCGGGGTCGGGCTCGATGCGGTGCGCAAGGCCGTCAATAGCGGCGCCACCAGCGTCGGGGATATCGGCCGGACGCTGCGCGCCGGCACGAATTGCGGTTCGTGCCTGCCGGAGCTGAAAAGGATCATCGTCGATGAGCGCATCGCGCATCCCCTTTGAGACCCGCACGCCGCGGATGGAGCCCTTGGCGCGGCTGCCGGTCTTCTTCGGCCTTGCCGGCAAGCGCGCGGTGGTGGCGGGCGGGAGCGCGGCCGCGGCCTGGAAGGCGGAGCTGCTGTCGGCCGCCGGCGCCAAGGTCGAAGTATTCGCGCCCGACGCTTCCGAGGAATTGCGCGCGATCGCGGCCGAGCAATCCGATGGCTCGATCGTCATCCATGCGCGGACCTCGCAGGCGAACGACCTCGAAGGCGCCGCCATCGCGGTCGGCGCCTTTGCGGATGACGGCAAGGCTGCGGCCTTCGCGGCGGTTGCGCGCGCGGCGGGCGTGCCGGTCAATGTAATCGACAAGCCGGCCTTCTGCGATTTCTCCTTCGGCTCGATCGTCAACCGCTCGCCTTTGGTGATCGGCATCTCGACCGACGGCGCGGCGCCGGTCTTCGCGCAGGCGGTCCGCGCCAAGCTCGAAGCCCTGATCCCGGCTGGCTTCGCCCGCTGGGCCGAGGCGGCGCGCCGCTGGCGGCGGGCCGTGCACTCCTCCGGGCTGTCGTTTCCGGCGCGGCGGCGCTTCTGGCAGATGTTCACCGCGCAAGCGGTGACGCATCCCGATCACGAGCCGGCCACCGCCGACTTCGACGCCTATATGGCGGCGACCCGCGAAGGCCGCGCCGCCGCCGAGAACGGCTCGGTGACACTCGTCGGCGCCGGCCCCGGCGACCCCGAATTGCTGACCTTGCGCGCGGTGCGGGCGCTGCAGTCGGCCGACGTGATCCTGATCGACGACCTGGTGGCCCCGGGCGTCCTCGATTTCGCTCGCCGCGAAGCCAAGAAGATGCTGGTCGGCAAGACCGGCTATGCGCCCTCCTGCAAGCAGGACGAGATCAATGCCTTGATGATCTCGCTCGCCAAAAGCGGCAAGCGCGTGGTGCGGCTCAAGGGCGGCGACCCGCTGATCTTCGGGCGCGCCAGCGAGGAGATCGAAGCCTGCCGCGCCGCCGGCATCGCGGTCGAGATCGTGCCGGGCATCAGCGCCGCGCAGGGCGCGGCCAGTCGTCTGGGCATTTCGCTCACGCACCGGAAGGTTTCGCGCCGCGTGCAATATGTCACCGGCCATGCGGCCGACGGCCGTCTGCCGAGCGATATCGACTGGCAAAGCCTCGCCGACCCGGCCGCCACCACGGTCATCTATATGCCGAGCAAGACCATCCGCGAGCTTGCCGCAACCGCGATCGCGCGCGGCCTCGCGCCCGACACGCCGACCGTCGCAGTCGCCGCGGCAACGCGGCCGGAGCAGACGGTCGTCACCGGCACGATTGCGGATATCGCCGACCGGCTCGAGGCCGCGGCGCCGGCGGGACCGCTCCTGGTGATGATCGGCCGCGCGCTCGCGGATGCGGCGTCCGCCACTGCGGAGGCCGGCGAAACCGTGCAGGCTGATCCACTGGCCGCCGGACGCAAGCAAGCTTCCTGAACGTCCAAGCATTCGACGGTACGGGGCGGCGGCGTCAGAACCGCGGCCGCATTGTGCGCGTCATGTCCGGCCAATACACTCCCGACCGCGCACGGCAATCCGATCGCCACCAGCACCAAGGAGGCCTGTCATGACGCAACCCAATATCGAGCAAGTCCGGCAAGCAGTCGCGACCTCGCTGCATGAGCACTGGGTGCTTTTTCTGGTCGAGGGCATCATCCTGGTCGTGCTTGGGCTGATTGCGATCGTGGTTCCGCCGATCGCCACCCTGGCGGTCGAGATTATCTTTGGTTGGCTGTTCCTCCTGAGCGGCATCGTCGGCCTGATCACCACCTTCTGGATGCGCAATGCGCCGGGCTTCTGGTGGTCGTTGCTCTCGGCAGTGATCAGCATCGGCGCCGGCATCGTGCTGCTCGCATGGCCGCTGAGCGGGATAGTGTCGCTGACCCTGGTGCTCATCGCGTTCTTCACCATCGAGGGCATCGTCTCCATCATGTACGCCCTCGAGCACAAGCGCGAGCTCTCCGGGCGATGGGGATGGATGCTGGCGAGCGGCATCGTCGACCTGATCGTGGCCGCCATCATTTTCATCGGGCTTCCCGGCTCCGCCGCCTGGGCCATCGGCCTCCTGGTCGGCATCAACCTGGTGTTCGGCGGTTCGGCACTGATCGCGATGGCGCTGCATGCCCGCGAGCTCGGCCCGCGCACGGCGAGCTGAAGGCGCCACCCTGGCGCGCCGATTTGGCGCGCTCTATAAGCGCTCATTGCTGAAGTTCGAGGAACGGCGATGAGCGCTTCCGACCTGGCCAGGGTCGCCAAGACTTCGACGAAGACACCGGCGATCGACATCGGCGAAGAAGCGCGGCTCGCGGCGCGGCGCCGCGACCGCATTCTCAGCATCGCCTCGCCGCTCGGCCTGCTGCTGGCCTGGGAGCTCGCGGCCCAGGCCGGGCTGATCGACGTGCGCTTCTTCCCGGCCCCGAGCGCGATCACCGCCAAGCTCATCGACATGGCGCAATCGGGCGAGTTGACCGAGAACGTGCTGATCAGCCTCGAGCGCATCGTGCTCGGCTTCCTGCTCGGCGGCGTGCCGGCCATCCTGATCGGGATCGCCATGGGCATCTGGCGGCCGGTGCGGGCGATCGTCGATCCGCTGATCGTCGCCACCTACCCGATCCCGAAAAGCTCGCTGCTGCCCTTGATCCTGCTGGTCTTCGGGCTCGGTGAAATGTCGAAGATCGTGATGGTGGCGATCGGCGTGTTCTATCCGATGGCGATCAACGCCACCGCTGGCGTGCTGCAGATCAATCAGATCTATCTCGACGTCGGCAAGAGCTTCAAAGCCTCGCCCTGGGATACGTTCCGCACCATCGCGCTGCCCGGCGCGCTGCCCTTCATCATGACCGGGGTGAAGCTCGGCGCCGGCCTCGCCTTGATCCTGATCGCGCTCGCCGAGATGGTGGGGGCGAAGAGCGGCATCGGCTACATGATCTGGAGCGCGTGGGAGACCTTCGCGGTCGCCAAGATGTATGTCGGATTGTTCGTGATCGCGCTGATCGGCTTTGCCATCAGCCTGTTGTTGAACGAGATCGAGCGCTGGGTGATCCGGTGGAAGGCGGACGCATGAGCGCGGCGGTCGAGCCGGCCGGAGCGCCGCAACCGCGGGTGAAGATCCGGATCAAGAACCTGACCAAGCGGTTTGCCTCGCTCGCCGCGATCGACGACGTGTCGCTCGACATCGAGGAAGGCACCTTCTTCGCGATCGTGGGACCATCAGGCTGCGGCAAGACCACCCTGCTGCGCATCCTGGGCGGGCTCGACCAGGTGACCAGCGGCGAAGCCGAGATCAGCGATCCCCCGCCCGGCCGGCCGAAATATTCCATGGTGTTCCAGGGCGACTCGATCTTCCCGTGGATGACGGTGTGGGACAACGCCGCCTACGGGTTGCGCATGCGCAAGGCCCCGCGGGAGGAGATCACCGAAGCGGTCACGCGCTATCTCGACCGCACCGGCCTCACGCGCTTTGCGCATCACTACCCGCACCAGCTCTCCGGCGGCATGCGCCAGCGGGTATCGATTGCGCGCGCCTTCGCCAACGACCCGGAAGTGCTGCTGATGGACGAGCCGTTCTCGGCCCTCGACGAGCAGAACCGCACCATCCTGCAGCAGGAGCTGTTGCGCATCTGGGAGGTCGACAAGAAGACCGTCGTGTTCATCACCCACAGCGTCGACGAGGCGGTGACGCTCGCCGACAAGATCATGGTGATGACCGCGAGCCCGGGCCGCGCCAAGACCGTCATCGACGTGGCGCTGGAACGCCCGCGCAACGTGCTCGAGCTGCGCAACGATCCGCGCTACGGCAAGATCGTCTATGGCATCTGGGGCCACCTCAAGGATGAGGTCGAGCGGGCGCGGGTTTAACGCCGCCGGGAATATAGTTCCAGATGCTGCTGAGCTCGGCCCGCACCTTGCGGCGCCAGACGATGCGCCATATTACCCCGCGGGGTTATGCTCGCCGGCAAGCTGCGCCCGGCCGCGCCGCTTTACATCCTCGGCCAGGGCCCGCATGGATTCCTGGGTGATTTCGATACCTTCGCCACGGTCGATCGAGGCTTTCGCGATATCGACGGCCGCAAGGATTTCGCTGCGGCGACGTTCGCGCTCGACCCAAAGCGTCATCGCGGCCTGCACGGCATCTTCGGCACGCTCAAACCGGCCGCTTGCAACGGCTTGCCGAACAAAATCCTGTTGTTCTGGGGTGAGGTCTATCTTCATACGCTGAACGTAACGGGCCCGGCCTGAAAATCAAGGGAATGAATGATTTCAACGCGGTAGATAAAGGCCGGGATAGGCCTTATGGTCCGCCAAGGAACTCGGTCGCGCTCACCAACAAAAGCCAGCAGGCCTCAGGGCTGCCGTTAGACGGAGGAGGCAGCATGCCGCCCAGCGAAAACGTTCGGCGCGTGGTCACGGTCGTCGACCGGGACGGCAAGGCGGTGGTGCTGCTCGACGGCGATAATCCGCACCGGATGGCGCGGCCGAACCGTAACTCGGTCTCCCGCCTCTTGTGGACCACGGACGCGTCGCCGGCACCGATCTCCGGCACGGACCGCGCCGCCGTGAATATCGGTATCGCGCCACCTGCCGGCGGCAGCATCTTCCGCATCGTCGATTTCCCGCCGATCACGCCCGAGATCGAAAGGCTCGATCCCAACCAGATGCAGAGCGAGCTCGCCGTGCATGCGCCCAAGCGCGGGCTGCCGCCGCGGCATCCGCTCATGCATCGCACCCGCACGGTCGACTACGCCATCGTGATGGCGGGCGAGATCGACATGCTGCTCGACGAGAGCGAAATCCACCTCAAGGCCGGCGATGTCCTGATCCAGCAGGGCACCAACCACGCCTGGGTCAATCGCGGCACCGCGCCTTGCCGGATCGCCTTCGTCCTCATAGATGCGCAGGAACCGTGATTTACGCCACTTTTGTGATTTTAATCCCATCATGACTTTGGCGCGTCATGCCAAATGGGATAAGTACCGGGTCGACAATCGAGCCGAGCGCAAGCGGATCGACGAAGGGAACACGAAAAGGAGACCGCAATGGGTGCAAAGCAGCACGATCCGGACAAGGACCGGATTTTCGTCCGCGAGCTGTCCGGGGCCTATAGCCTCAAGGACGAGCTCGGCCGGCTGCGGGCGATGCCGCGGGTCATCAAGGGCAAGGAGCTCAAGCTCGACGGCGGGCCGCAGCATTTCAGCCGCCACTATGTGGAGCCCGAGGACGGGCGCACGCAGACGCTCCACATTCATCTGGAGGAGTATGCCCCCGGCGGCACCACCCAGAAGCATGGCCATGTCAACGAGGCCGCCTTCTACATCCTCGACGGCGCCGGCTACGAGATCCACGACGGCATCCGCTACGACTGGAAGGCGGGCGACGTCGCCATCGTGCATAATAATTGCGTGCACCAGCATTTCAATGCCAGCGCCAAGGAGCCGGCGCGCGCCCTGGTGATCAAGACCAAGCCGATGTACCTGTTCATGAACATGCTGTTCCAGCACACGGTGCAGAAGCGGCCGACCACGCCCTCGCCGACGCAAGGCAACTTCGTGCCGCGGCAGGACGAGGAGAACTTCAATCATCCCGAGGGCGAGAAGGTCGACGCGTGAGCGCGGCGCGCCGGGATGAAGCAAAACGAAATAGAGGTTGAAGATGGCTTGGGATGAAACAAAAGCGTGGCTGGTCGGGTCGCAGAACGGCAAGCTCTACCAGAGCCTCCTGAACGAGGCGACGGAGATGCCGGCGCGCAACGCCAAACGCAAGAAGATCGTGCATACCGATGAAATGCCTTGGGAAATGTCGCAGCAGGGGCTGTTGAAGCATTTGCTCAACGCGCAGATGAACACCCGCATGGAGACGGTCGACGCCTATATGCAGGTCATCCCGCCCGGCAGCCGTTCCGGCAAGCACCGGCACCTGGCGGAGGAGTGTCTCTATGTGGTCGAGGGCCGCGGCTACGACCTGCACCAGGACTGCGACGTCGAGATCACCGATACCTATAATTGGAAACCGCAGGCCGAGATCAAGCGCTACGAATGGGAAGCGGGCGACGTGATCTATGTGCCGCCCTGCACCATCCACCAGCACTTCAACGCCGATCCGGCGCATCCGGCGCGGCTCATCTCCTGCATCAACCGCATCTACAAGAATTCCGGCCTCAACGACCTCGAGCAGATCGAGGACGCCCCGGAATACGATCCCAAGGTGGTGCTCACCGCCGAGCTGGTGAAGAACTATCTCAAGGTCAAGCAGCCGGCGTAGGGCGTTTCCTCTCGTAGCCCGGATGGAGCCATAATCTTACTGCGTCATGAGCGCCGTCGGTATGTGGCGGCGCGCACGCCGCAACACGGACAACGGGGCAAGCTGTTGACGAGCGCGTTGATCAATCGCCTGCGCACCGTTGCGATCGAGTTGGGGATGTGACGCTCGGGCCGCAACGGCGGCTCCTCGGGGTCGATAACCCTCGGGTAAGGCAGGCGCCGCGAACCGCGCGGTGGGACGAGGTCC
>DATDGG010000601.1:0-18550 GCA_036522235.1 Xanthobacteraceae bacterium | reverse complement strand
CGACTTGCCGTGATCGATATGCGCCACGATCGAGAAATTGCGGATTTTGTCTATGGCTGCCGCGGTCATGAGGCGCGGATTAGCATCCATGTCCCCTTCGCGGCAAGGCGCGCGCGATCACTCCGCCGCGATGCGGCCTTCGCCGAGGAACGGCTCGAGCGAAACCCGCTCCCCGGCCGGCGCCAGAAGCATGTGGCCGGGCGGCACCGGCGTCCAATGGGCGCGGTCGGCATCGAGCGGCTCGGAGACCACCACCACGTTGCCGCCGGACTCCCGGTAATAAAGCGTATTGGCGCTGTCATTGGCCGCGTAGCGAAAGGCGTAAAGGTCGCGCCCGTTGGCGAGCGCCGCGGTGAACCGCAACGGCTCCTTGACGCCGCCCGCGCTCGCCATGTCGGTCAAGGTCGTGAGGACCCGGGAGGTGGCGCCGATCGGGTCCTGGTCGCCGCCGGCCCCCAGAATGGCGAGAAACACCGCTTCCGAATCGGTCGTGCCCACGCGCGAGCCATAGAACTCGTCCGGGATCAAAGCCTCGGTCGGTCGCCGCATCCGGCTCCAGTTGCCGACCACGCCATTGTGCATGAACAGCCAGCGGCCGCAGGCAAACGGATGGCAGTTCGGCCGCGTGATGGGAGTGCCGGTCGAGGCCCGCACATGGGCGAAATAGAGGTGCGACTGGATATGGCGGCACAGATACCGCAGGTTCTCGTCGGACCAGGCCGGACGCACCTCGCGATAGAGCCCGGGCTCCGCATGCGCCCCGTACCAGCCGAGACCGAAACCGTCGCCATTGGTGCTGGCGGTTGATTCCAGCGCCCGCACGCTCTGCACCACCAGCGAATGGGCGGGGGCGGTGACATATTGCTCGAGCGGGACGGTGTCCCCGCGATAGGCGATCCACCGGCACATCTGGCTGCTCTCCGAATGCCTGCCCGCGAATCCCAGCCTTGACGACACTTACCATTGCGGGCCGTTGCGGCAAAGCGATGGCTGCAAATCGATGAAAAGCCGATCGATTCTGGACCGCACCGGCGGCGCGTGCCATAGAGCCCCGGTCATGGATCGGTCTGGCCAGCCAAAGCGGCAGATGTCGGACGCAAGCGCCGTCGGCGGCCTCGGCAAAGCGCGCTGGCTCGATTCCCTCCTCGACCGCTGCGTCGATCCGGCGCGCCGGGAACGCGTGGTCGCGGCGCTGCTCGGCGCCTACGCCGCGATCTGGTCGCTTTATGGCGCCATCGCCAAGGGCAGCCAGGACATCCATTTCGACATGGGCGAGATGGTCGCCTGGTCGCGCGAGGTGACGCTCGGCACCCCCAAGCATCCGCCGCTGCCGGCCTGGCTGGTGCGCGCCTGGTTCAGCGTCGTCCCGCTCGAGGACTGGGCCTATTATCTGTTTGCGATCCTGCTGGCGACGGCCGCATTGTGGATCGCCTGGAAAGCGTCGGCGCCTTATCTCGACGGCGAGAAGCGCGTGATTGGCCTCGCGCTGCTGACGCTGGTGCCCTTCTACAATTTCCATGCCCTCAAGTTCAACGCCAACACGATCATGACGCCGCTGTGGGCGTTGACCACATGGTGGTTCCTGCGCTCGTACGAAACGCGCCGTGCCGGTCATGCGGTGCTGGCCGGGCTCGCGGCGGCCGCCGCGATGCTTGGAAAGTACTGGTCGATCGTTCTTCTCATCGGCCTCGGTATGGCGGCGCTCGCCGATCCGCGGCGCGGCGCCTATCTGCGTTCGCGCGCGCCTTGGCTGACGGTCGCTGCCGGGATGGCCGCGCTCGCGCCGCATCTGGTGTGGCTTTACGCCAACGACTTCACGCCGTTCGACTATGCGATGGAGTCCCATGCCGCGACCGCGTGGGTGGCGCTGCTATCGGGCCTGGGATATGTCGCGGGCTCCGTCGGCTATCTGGTGGCGCCCACGCTCATCGCGGTTGTGGCGGCACGCCCGACCTGGAGCGTGGTGGCGGATACGGTTTGGCCGCCTCAACCCGAACGGCGGCTGGCTGCGCTCGCTTTTGTGCTTCCGCTGCTGTTGCCGATCGCGGCGGCGCTCGCGGCTCGCGAGGAGGTCGTATCGCTGTGGTCGATCGGCAGCATGACGCTCTTCCCGGTGGTGCTGCTGTCGTCCGCGCAGGTGACGCTCACGCGCACGGACGCGCGGCGGGTTCTTGCGCTGGCGATTGCGGCCCCGATCGTGGCGCTCGCGCTTTCGCCCGCGATCGCGATCGTGATCCATCGCCAGGGCGTGCCCAATCACGCGACCCACTATCGGCTGCTCGCGCAGGCGGCCGAGAAGGCCTGGCGGGCGACGACCGATCGGCCGCTCCGCCTGATCGGCAGCGGCGATAATCTGGTGGACGGGGCGTTGATCTATTTCACGGGAGCGCCGTCCACCCTGGAGATCACCAATCCGGCGGTGACGCCGTGGGTGGACGACGCCCGCGTCGCGCGCGAGGGCATTGCGCTGTTCTGCGCCGTCGACGAGGCACGCTGCGTCAACGCGATGGACGCCCTTGCGGCCCGCGGCCCCGCCGGCAACCGTGTCGAGGTCGAGCTGGCGCGCAGCTATTTCGGCAGCGCGGACACGCCCGAGCGTTTCGTGATCGTGACCGTGCCGCCGAGTTCTCAATAGCGGTAGTGATCCGCCTTGAACGGGCCGTCGGCCGGCACCCCGATATAGGTCGACTGCTTCTCGCTGAGGCGCGTGAGCTTCACGCCGATCTTGGCGAGGTGCAGTCGCGCGACCTTCTCGTCGAGATGCTTGGGCAGGGTATAGACCTTCTTCTGATACTTGGCCGGATTGGTCCAGAGCTCGATCTGCGCCAGCGTCTGGTTGGTGAAGGACGACGACATCACGAAGCTCGGATGCCCCATGGCATTGCCGAGATTGACCAGGCGGCCCTCCGACAGCAGGATGAGGCGCTTGCCGTCCGGAAACTCGATCTCATCGACCTGCGGCTTGACGTTGTGCCACTTGAAGTTCCGCAGCGCCATCACCTGAATCTCGCTGTCGAAATGGCCGATATTGGCGACGATGGCGCGGTCCTTCATGTTGCGCATGTGCTCGATGGTGATGACGTCGACATTGCCGGTCGCGGTGACGAAAATGTCGGCGCGCGGCGCGGCGTCCTCCATGGTGGTGACCTCGTAGCCTTCCATGGCGGCCTGCAGCGCGCAGATCGGGTCGACCTCGGACACCAGCACCCGGCAGCCGGCCTGGCGCAGCGAGGCGGCCGAGCCTTTGCCGACGTCGCCGAAGCCCGCCACCATGGCGACCTTGCCGGCCATCATCACGTCGGTGCCGCGGCGGATGCCGTCGACCAGCGACTCGCGGCAGCCGTAAAGATTGTCGAACTTCGATTTGGTGACGCTGTCGTTGACATTGATGGCCGGAAACAACAGTCGCCCGTCCTTCTCCATCTGATAGAGCCGATGCACGCCGGTCGTGGTCTCTTCGGTGACGCCCTTGATGTTGGCGCCGAGCGCGGCGTACCAGCCGGGCTTTTCCTTCTGCCGCTTCTTGATGGCGGCGAACAACACCTCTTCCTCCTCGTTGGTCGGATGGTTGAGCACCGAGGGGTTCTTGTCGGCCTGGATGCCGAGATGGACTAGCAGGGTGGCGTCGCCGCCGTCGTCAAGGATCATGTTCGGCGTGCCGCCATCCGCCCATTCGAAGATGCGGTGGGTGTAGTCCCAATAGTCTTCGAGGCTTTCGCCCTTGACCGCGAATACCGGCGTGCCGGTGGCCGCGATGGCGGCGGCGGCATGGTCCTGGGTCGAATAGATGTTGCAGGAGGCCCAGCGCACCTCGGCGCCAAGCGCCTCGAGCGTCTCGATCAAGACGGCGGTCTGGATGGTCATGTGAAGCGAGCCGCAGATGCGCGCGCCGCGCAGCGGCTGCTGCGGTCCGAATTCCTCGCGCGTGGCCATGAGGCCCGGCATCTCGGTCTCGGCGATGGCGATTTCCTTGCGGCCCCATTCGGCCAGGCTGATGTCCTTGACGACGAAGTCCGCGGCCTTGGCGGTGTGCGATGCGGTTTTCATGATGGTCCTTGCGCGGGCGGGGAATCTCAAGGCCCGCCCTATAGCAGCGCCCGCCCAGGGCTGCAATAAAGATATAAAGAATTCTTTATGTCCTTGGGCGGCGGGCGGACAGCCTATTCCCCCTCGGTAAATCGCCCCGCCACCAGAAGCGCCAGTGCTTCGACCGCCTCCGCTGCCTCCGCTCCGGTCGCCTCGACCGTGATGGTCGTGCCCGGGCCTGCCGCCAGCATCATCAGTCCCATGATGGAGGTGCCGCCGACCGTCTCCTGGCCGCGGGTGACCTGGACCTCGGCGTCGAACCGCTCGACGGTTTGCACGAATTTAGCGGAAGCGCGGGCGTGCAAGCCCTTCTTGTTGCAGATTTCCAACACCCGCACGATCTTCCCGGCGGCCGGCTCTTGATCTGGCGGGGGCTCGTCAGCGCGCGCCGGGTCGCTCATTTGCCGTTGAGAACGCGGCTGGCGATGGTGACGTATTTGCGGCCGGCTTCCTGGGCCGCGTGGACGGCCTCCTGGAGCGGGCATTCGTCACGCACTTTGGCGAGCTTAACCAACATCGGTAAATTAATACCGGCGAGGACTTCGACCTGCGGACGGCTCATCACCGAAATGGCGAGGTTCGAGGGGGTGCCGCCGAACATGTCGGTGAGGATGGCGACGCCTTCGCCGCTGTCGACCCGCTTGACGGCCTCGATGATATCTTTGCGGCACTGCTCGACATCATCGTCCGGCCCGATCGTGACCGCCTCGATCTGGCGCTGCGGGCCGACAACATGTTCCAACGCCGAGCGGAACTCAACGGCCAGCCGCCCGTGCGTGACGAGAACAAGTCCGATCATTGAATTCCTCGCGGGCGCCTCCCGGTGCACCGCACGAATGGGCACCATCTTGACCATCCTTTCCCCTTGCGCAAGGGGCCTATTGGCTCATTTAGGGTCTATGGTGCATCGCGGTAAGCCGCGCTGACGACGTTTCCGGTTAGGCGACATTACCACCGGCAATCCTAGGCTCTTATGGTTACCGATTTCCTTAGCGTTCCCTGGGCAGCGCAGCAATTGGGCGCAAAGACCAGACTTCGGCAGGCGCGGTCAAGAGGCTCGCCAGCACGGCCGGCAGCGGATCGGCGCCAGGTCCGATCGTCAGTCGTGGTAATTTTATACCTTCAATCACGACCTCTTGCTCGGCCGTTTCGGGCAGCCGGTCCGCCCCGGACGCCCCCAGATCGACCACGAGGCCAACCACCGCAACCGGCTCATGGTCGAGCCGCCGGATGCCCAGGCCGCGAACCTCGATCAAGCCGGCCAGCGCCTGCGGTGGGCGCACCAGCAACCGGCCATGCGCGGCGGCAAGCTCGAGGCGGTCGTCGCCGACCAGACGGGCAAAGCCGATGCGCCCGTTGTCGGCGGCCTGGATGAGCGCGAGCGCAAGGCGCGACTTGCCGGCACCCGCGGGTCCGCGAATGAGCACGGCGCGCGTGCCGGCGAGCACGGCCGAGGCGTGCACGGTCGCCGTTTCGGCCATCACATCGCCAGCAGGCGCACGATGAAGCGGGCGCCCAGCACCGTGGGCGGTCCGCCATCCGGGCTCACGGCAGCGAGGCGATTTTCGACCCACAGCCGTCCATCATGGGCTTCGACGATCTGCTTGGAGATCGAGAGGCCAAGCCCGGAATTCTGGCCGAAGCCCTGATGCGGCCGGTCGGTGTAGAAGCGCTGGAAGATCTTCTCCAGCGCTTCCGCGCACACGCCGGGTCCATCATCGTCGACCATGATCTCGACCTCCTGCTTGATCCGCCGGCAGGTGATCCGCACGCTGCCGCCGGGCGGCGAGAACGAGCGCGCATTGTCGATCAGATTGTCGACCACCTGGCCGAGGCGGGAATCATGGCCCGGGATCACGAAGGCGCGCGGATTGCCCTCGAATTTCAGGCTGACCTTCACGCCGTCGTCCTTGCGCACCTCATTGGCGATGTTCACCACGGTGGTGAGCAGCTTGGGAAGATCGACCGCGCCCGTCTCCCGCCGCTGCAATTCGGCGTCGAGACGGCTCGCATCCGAAATATCGGAGATCAAGCGGTCGAGCCGCTTCACGTCGTGCTCGATCACCGACAACAGGCGGGCGCGGCTGGTCTCGCTCTTGGCCAGCGGCAGCGTCTCGACCGCCGAGCGCATCGAGGTCAGCGGATTCTTGAGCTCATGGGCGACGTCGGCGGCGAAGCTCTCGATCGCCTCGATGCGGCTGTAGAGCGCATCGGTCATGTCGCGCAGCGCGCCCGACAGATGCCCGATCTCGTCGCGGCGCTCGGTGAAGTCCGGAATCTCGACACGCGAGCCGGTGCGCCGTCGCACCATCTCGGCGCTGCCGGCGAGCCGCCGCACCGGCCCCGCAATGGTGCCGGCGAGCAGGAACGAGAGCACCAGCATGACGCTCAGCGTCACCAGGAACACCTTGAAATTGCCGAGCCGCTCGGCCGTCACCATGTTGTCGATGTCGGGCCCCTGGGTAGAAAGCATCAGCGCGCCGCGCACCGCCAGGAAGCGCTGCACCGGCAGCGCCACCGAGACGATCACCTCGCCGCGATCATTGATCCGCACCATGCTCGACTTGAAGCCGTTGAGCGCATGCTCGACTTCCTCATAGCCCTTGCCGTTCTGCGGTCCGAGCTCCTGATAGAGCGGCAGGTCGCCGCGGTTGAACCAGGTGCGCAGCGCGACGAATGCCCGCTCGAAGAAGCCGGGCTTCTCGGCCGCCGGCGGCGGCAGGTCGAAACGCAAGACGTCGTAGAGGTTACGGCTGTCGAGAATGAGCCCGCCGTCGCGGTCATAGATGCGGGCGCGGGTATTGGTGGGCGACACCAGGCGGCGCAGCACCGGGGCGACTCGCTCCGGATTGATCGGAAAATCGAGCCCCGACAGCGCCTCCTCGGAGGGGTCGTAGCTCTCGCCGGGCGCGAGCTCCAACAGCCGCTCCGGGTCGATGGTGATGGTGTCGGAATCCACCGTCGCCGAGGCCGCGATGGCGCCGGCCATGATGTCGCCCTGCACCAGCAGGCTCTGCACGCGCGCGTCGATCAGGCCGGCGCGAAACTGCGACAGGTAGAGGATACCGATGACCAGCGCGAGCAGGCCGGTGACGTTGAGAAAGATGATGCGCCGGGTGAGGCTCGAAAAGCTCTGGCTGACCGAGAACTGCCAGACCCGCCGCAACGCCCCGATGAGCGCCCGCACGCCCCGTGGCGCGGGCGGCGGCGGACTCCCGTCAGGCACATCGGCGTCGACCTTGGTCTCGACGATGTCTCGATCAAGAACGTTCATTCGCTCAGCCGGGTTGCGCGCCCCCTCCGGACCGGATTCCCAGTGCCTAAATCCTAGCACGGTCGGCGCACCAATTCGCGGTGCGCAAGCGCAATCTTTTGAATCTCAGGGAGCCGCGTCCCGCCCCTTTGCCCCGCACCGGCTCGATCCCAAACGCCGTAAGCAGGAGCGTCGCCTGCATCAGCACGCCGCGGCGTCAAATCTCCTTGAAGCGATAGCCGACCCCATACAGCGTCTCGATCATGTCGAATTCGTCGTCGGTGGATTTGAACTTCTTGCGCAGCCGCTTGATGTGGCTGTCGATGGTCCGGTCGTCGACATAGACCTGGTCGTCATAGGCCGCATCCATCAGGGCGTTGCGGCTCTTGACTACGCCCGGGCGGCTCGCCAGCGCCTGCAGGATCAGGAATTCGGTGACCGTCAGGGTGACGGGCTCGTTCTTCCACGTGCAGGTGTGGCGCTCCGGGTCCATGCGCAGCAGGCCGCGCTCCAGGACCTTGGTGTCGGCCTCCTTGGGGACGACCCCATCCTTGGGCGTGGTGCGGCGGAGAACCGCCTTGACGCGCTCGACCAGGAGCCGCTGCGAGAACGGTTTGCGAATGAAATCGTCGGCGCCCATCTTGAGGCCGAACAATTCGTCGATCTCCTCGTCCTTGGAGGTGAGGAAGATCACCGGCATGTCGGACTTCTGGCGTAGCCGCCGCAGCGTTTCCATCCCGTCCATGCGCGGCATCTTGATGTCCAGGATCGCGAGATCAGGCGGGCTGGTCTTAAATCCGTCGAGCGCGGAGGCCCCATCCGTATAGGTCATGATGCGATAGCCCTCGGCCTCGAGCGCGATCGAGACGGAGGTCAGGATGTTGCGGTCGTCGTCGACGAGAGCGATGGTTGGCATGAAGCCCCTCTCTGACGGGTCACCCGGGGGCTTTTGAAGCCCATAAAGCTAGGCCGAAGTGTGACTATTCCTCGTCAAAGCCGTGATTCGTCGAAGGATTTAGCCCTGATTGAGCCCTGGTATAGCGGTCTCGGCGCCCCGGTGCCACCCCCCTCTTGCACCTAACGCCGGCGGGGGAGGGGCGGCGGCGCCTCATCGGGCGTGTTGCCAACCCTCGTCAAACCGGACACGCTGTCGGAGAGGCCCAATCGAATTTCGACCCGCGCGGTCCCGCCCGAATCCTTGCCGACCGGAGGCCACCCATGCAACCGACACCCGACTTCAATCCCAAAACCGCCGCCAAGAAGCTCCTGCGCGAGGGCCGTTCCGGCGCGCTCGCGACCCTCATGCCCGGATCGGGCGATCCCTATTGCTCGCTGGTCAATGTCGCGACCGCGGCCGACGGGGCGCCGCTCCTGCTGATCTCCAGGCTTGCCGTCCACACCAAGAACATTCTCGCGGATCACCGGGTCTCGCTCATGATCGACGAGCGCAAGGAGGGCGATCCCCTGCAAGGCGGGCGGATCATGATGATAGGCACGGCGGCCGTGACCGAAGATCCCAACGCTCGCCGGCGCTATCTCGATCGCCAGCCCGAGGCGCAAGGATTCGCCGCCTTTGCGGATTTCAGCTTCTACCAAATCGCGCTCAAATCCGTGCATCTGGTCGCCGGCTTCGGGCGCATCGTCGATCTCAAGCCGGCCGATGTGCTGACCCCGACCGAGGATGCGGGTGAGCTGGTGGCGGCCGAGCCCGAGGTCCTCGCGCATATGAACGAGGATCACGCCGAGGCCTGCCGGCTCTATGCGACCAAGCTCCTGGGCGCGCCCGACGGCGCTTGGCGCTGCGTCGGCTGCGACCCCGAAGGGCTCGAGCTGCAGCTCGACAGGACGGCGCTGCGGCTGCCGTTTCCCCAGCGCGTGCGTGGCCCCGGCGTGCTGCGGCAAATGCTCAAGCAACTGGCCGAGCAGGCGCGCGCCGCTTAGAGCATGATCCCGAAAAGGCCTGCCCCCGCGAAGGCGGGGGTGGATGCCGGTTTTCGGGTAAGATCATGCTCCAACGATAAGTGTCTGGCGTGGAGCGGCTCAAGGTTCTCATTCTCGGAGGCTACGGGACTTTCGGGGGCCGGCTCGCGCAGCTGCTGGCAGATGAAGCGCGGCTGACCCTGCTTATCGCCGGCCGCTCGCACGCGAAGGCGGCAGCGTTCTGCGCGAGCTTGCAGACAACGGCGACCGTGGTCCCGCTCGCCTTCGATCGGGACGGCGCGGTCGAGCCTCAGCTGCGCGCGATCGCGCCCGCCATCGTGGTGGATGCGAGCGGGCCGTTCCAATCCTACGGTGCCGACCCCTATCGGGTGGTGCGCGCCGCGCTGACGCTGGGCATCAACTATCTCGACCTTGCCGACAGCGCCGATTTCGTCAGCGGCATCGCGCGCTTCGACGCGCAAGCCCGCGCGCGCGGCCTGTTCGTGCTCGCCGGCGTGAGCAGCTTTCCGGTGCTGACCGCGGCGGTGATCCGGCGGCTCGCGCCCGGCATGGTGCGCATCGACACGGTGACGGGCGGCATCGCGCCTTCGCCCTACGCCAATGTGGGCATCAACGTGATCCGGGCGATCGCGAGCTATGCGGGCCGGCCCGTCAAGCTGATGCGCGATGGCCGCCCTGCTGTCGGCTATGCCCTGATCGAGGCCAAGCGCTACACCATCGCGCCGCCCGGCCGCATGCCGTTGCGTCCGATCCGCTTCTCGCTGGTGGATGTGCCGGACCTGCGGGTGCTGCCGCTGTTGTGGTCGAGCCTGCGCTCGGTCTGGATGGGTGCCGGGCCGGTGCCGGAAATCTGGCATCGGGCATTGAGCGCATTGTCCTGGGCGGTGCGGTTACGGCTCGTCGCATCCTTGTCGCCGCTCGCCGGCCTGATGCATGGCACGATGAATCGTCTGAGCTTTGGGGAGCATCGCGGCGGCATGTTCATCGCGGTTGAGGGTACCGGCGCGGATGGCCGGGAGCTCGCGCGGTCGTGGCATCTCCTGGCCGAAGGCGAGGACGGCCCCCTGATCCCCTCCATGGCGGCGGAGGCGATCGTCCGGCGCTGCCTCGCGGGCAAAATGCCGCAGCCAGGCGCCCGCGCGGCCGTAACCGACCTCGAGCTTGCCGACTACGAAGCGCTGTTCCAGCGCCGGCGGATCGTTACCGGGGTCTGGCAGCGCGATCCCGCTTCGGATCAGGCGCCGCTGTATCGGCGGATGCTTGGCGAGGCTTGGGATTTGCTGCCGCCGCTGCTCAAGGCCATGCACGACGGCACGCCGATCGCGGACGGCCGCGCCGTCATCGCGCGGGGCGGCGGCGTCTTGGCCCGCCTG
Source organism: Xanthobacteraceae bacterium (assembly GCA_036522235.1). Taxonomy (GTDB): domain Bacteria; phylum Pseudomonadota; class Alphaproteobacteria; order Rhizobiales; family Xanthobacteraceae; genus VAZQ01. The sequence continues at coordinate 7,897 of DATDGG010000601.1, read as the reverse complement.
GTGGCGTGGCTCATCGGCTTTCCCCAAGCCGGGCGCCACGTTCCGGTGACGGTGACTTTCCGGGCCGAGCGCGGGCGCGAGCATTGGCAGCGGACCTTCGGCTCGGGTTCCGGTGTCCATCGGTTTTCCACCATTCAGCAGCCGGGCTGCGGCCGTTTCGATCGGCTGCTTTGTGAGCGGTTCGGCCCGTTTCGCTTCGGATTGGCGCTGGTGGTGGACGATGATCGTTTGCGGCTCGTGCTGCGCGGCTGGAGCCTGGCCCACCTGCCGCTGCCGCTGGCTTTGGCGCCGCGCATCGAAGCCTATGAATCCGTCGAGCATGGAAGGTTTGCCTTCCATGTCGAGATCGCTCATCCGCTGATGGGCTTGATCGTGCGCTATCGCGGCTGGCTCGCGCCGCGCCGGTAGATTGCGCTGCAGCAACGAGGGTTAACCCAAGGATGCGCCCGGTCTTGGCAGGCCGCCGGCAGGCTACTATACAGGCCCGCATAGAAGCGGGCTCCAAGGGCGGGCGTCATACCCATACAGAGTGTTCCGGCCGCGGCCGGATGTCGAGGCGGAGGCTATTGTGCTGGAAACGGGATTGCGAAACCGCGCCCAGGGCGCTGACAAATTCGGTTTTAAGGACTTGGCTGCGGTCCATTGGAATCTCGATGCGCCGCCGCTTTACGAGCATGCGATCGCGGCCGGTGAGGCCTCGCTGGTCCAGGGCGGACCGATCTGCGCGGAAACCGGCGTCCATACCGGCCGCAGCCCCAAGGACAAGCACACCGTCGTCGACGCGCTGACCGAGCACTCGGTATGGTGGGAGGGCAACCGCAAGCTCAGCCAGGAGAACTTTCAGCTTCTGTACGAGGATTTCATTGCGCACGCCCGCGGCAAGAAGCTGTTCGCCCAGGATCTCTATGGCGGCGCCGACGCGAAATTCCGCATCAATACGCGCGTCTATACGGAATATGCTTGGCATTCCTTGTTCATCCGGCAATTGCTGGTCCGCCCGACCGTGCTCGAGCTTGAGGACTTCGTACCTGAGCTCACGATCGTTGATCTCCCCTCGTTCAAGGCCGATCCCAAGCGCCATGGGGTGCGCTCCGAAACCATCATCGCTATCGACTTTTCCCGCAAGATCATCCTGATCGGCAACTCGTCCTATGCGGGCGAGATCAAGAAATCGGTCTTCAGCACGCTGAACTTCTTCCTGCCGGCCCGCGGCGTCATGCCGATGCACTGTTCCGCCAATGTGGGGCGCGACGGCGACGTGGCGCTGTTCTTCGGCCTGTCCGGCACCGGCAAGACGACGCTGTCGGCAGACCCCAACCGCACGCTGATCGGCGACGATGAGCATGGCTGGAGCCCCGATGGCGTGTTCAATTTCGAGGGCGGCTGCTACGCCAAATGCATCAAGCTTTCGGCCGAAGCCGAGCCCGAAATCTATGCCGCCACCAACCGCTTCGGCGCCGTGCTGGAGAACGTGGTGTTCGATCCGCTGACGCGGGTATGCAATTTCGACGACGATTCCAAGACCGAGAACACCCGTTCCGCCTATCCGCTCGATTACATCCCCAATGCGTCGCGCACCGGGCGTGCCGGACACCCTAAGAACATCATCATGCTGACGGCGGATGCGTTCGGCGTGATGCCGCCGATCGCCAAGCTCACGCCGGCGCAGGCCATGTACCATTTCCTCTCCGGCTATACCGCCAAGGTGGCCGGCACCGAGAAGGGCCTGGTCGGGGTCGAGCCCGAATTCTCCACCTGCTTCGGCGCGCCCTTCCTGCCGCGGCCGCCGGCCGAATACGGCAACCTGCTTCGCGACTACATCGCCACCCACAAGGTCGACTGCTGGCTCGTCAATAGCGGCTGGACCGGCGGCATCTACGGGGTCGGACGGCGCATGCCGATCAAGGCGACGCGCGCGCTGGTGACCGGTGCGCTCGACGGTTCGCTCAAGGGCGCGAGCTACCGGACCGACCCCTATTTCGGCTTCGCGGTGCCGACCTCGGTGCCGGGCGTCGAGCCGCATCTCCTCTACCCGATAAAGACCTGGAAGGATAAAGCGGCGTTCGATGAGACGGCGCGCAACCTCGTGCGTATGTTCCAGGAGAACTTCGTCAAGTTTGAATCCGACGTCGACGCCGATGTGCGGGCTGCGGCGCCGGAGGTGCGCATCGCGGCCGAGTAGCCTCGCGCTCCGTCACGAAAAAAGGCGGCCCGTGGGCCGCCCTTTTGCTTTGGGCTCCTGTCGCCTGATCAGGCTTGGCGTGGCAGCCGGTTGAAGCGCGCCTTCTGTTCATCGCTCAGCGAATTGTAGAACTTCGCCAGCGCAGGCTGCACCGTATCCAATGCTTGCAGCATCGCGTTGAGGCGCTGCTCGATCGCAGCCAGTCGCCCGGTCGGCGTCAGCGGTTGATCCTGCGGGCAGTTCTGGCTCAGCAGGTCGGCCGCCTTGGCGGAAGCGGCCTTCACCGACTCGAGAGCCGTACGCTGACCGTCGTCGAGTTGCAGGACCTGCGCGATGCGGTCGCTCGGCAGGTTGGTGGCCTGCGTGGCGCGACTGCTGCACGCCTGCGTCAGGTCGGGCTGGCGCGTGTTCGATCGCGCAGGCCGCGCGGCCGAGCTGTTGGCAATGTCGATAGCATTGAAGCGTTCCTTCTGCTCGTCGCTCAGCGATTGGTAGAATCGCTCGAGTGCGGGGCGCACCAACTGCACAGCCTGCAGCATGGTTTGGATGCGCTGACGCATCTCGGTCATCCGGCCTGTGGGGGTGCTCGGCAGATCGGTCGGGCAGGAACCCTGCAGCAGGCTCACTGCCTTTGCGGTCGCATCCCGCAATTGGTCGAGCAGGGTGCGCTGGGCGTCATCGGGTTGAACCCGTTGGGCAATCTGCTCAATCGGCCAATCGGTCAGCCCCGACGCCTGCGCCGAGCAGACTTCCGCTGCTCCGGTCGCCGGTAAGCCGACTGCCGCCAGTCGACGCCTCGTTTCGGTGCTCGCTTCCCTGCGTCCACGCACTGGCACGCTGGCATAGGCGCTCGAATCCGGCGCGTAGCCTCCAAAGATACCGTCGTAGACGTCGTCATAGGCGTAGGGCCAGAACGTGTCGCTGGCATAGGGCCAGAAGGTGTAGTCGACGAAATCGTTATAGGCATAAGGCCAAAACACGGGGCCGACCCAACCGAGCACGATGCCGCGGAACCGCCGCCGCTCTTCAAACCGATCGCGATCGCGGTCGCGGAAACCATTGAGCTCCGCGAGTCTCCCGCGGAACGTTGCCCGCGCCAGATCGCGCGCCGCAGGATCGCGACGTGCGGCCTCGACGAAGGACGGATTTTGCAGGACCGGCTTGCGGCCGCCCGCATAGATTTGCGCCCGTGCTTGTTCATGGGCGGCGTTGCGCTCGCGATTTCCCGCTCCTTGTCCGACCACATTCGGCGTGTTGGGCGTAGCGGTATTCGGCGTGCCTTTGTTCTGGCCTGTCGCGGTCGTGGTCGGGGTATTCGGCGCGCCCTTGTTCTGGCCTGCCGCGGTCGTGGTCGGGGTATTCGGCGTGCCCTTGTTCTGGCCTGCCGCGGTCGTGGTCGGAGTATTCGGCGTGCCTTTGTTCGGGCCCGAACTCGTTGTGGTTGGCGTGGTTGTGGTTGGCGTGTTCGGCGTTGGTTTGTTTGGGGTCGCCAGTTTCGAGGCGGGCGTGTTCGGCACCGTCTTGCCCTTGGTCTCGGTGCCGGGATTGGCGAGTTTCGTGGCTGCCGCGCTCGGGGTCGGCGGAGTGCCCCGATGCGCGAGCCCGCTGCTCGATTCGAGGTGGCGCGCTGCTGGCGCGACATTTTGATGCGCCACGTTGGCGCGCTCAAGGTTCCGCCGCTCGATCTGCGGCGTTGCTATACGCGCCGGCGCCGCGACGCGGGCCGGTGCGGCGATGTGCGGCGCCGGCGCAGCGATGTGCGGTGGGGGAGCCGCAATGCGCGCCGCTGGCGCTGGTGCGGCAATGTGGGGCGCCGGTGCCGCAATGTGGGGTGGCGGCGCCGGTGCGGCGATGTGTGGCGGCGGCGCTGGCGCGGCGCGCGCGGCCGGTGCGGCGCCGCGCTGATCTCTTCGATCCTGCGCCGAAGCATTCGTCATCAGCGCAGGTAAAATGATCGCAAGCGTTGCCGCGGTGCGAAACCTGGTCTGTTGCATTGGAATAACTCCGAGAAAGCGTCCTCCCTGCCTGTTAACGCGCGCACAACGATTTGGTTGCCAAACTTGGTTTCTTCAAGCGCGCTCGGCGTGATTTTCTTCAAGCTCTCGCAACGTGAACGCTGGTTCACTTTGACGCCGAGCCGGCGCAGGAATTCCTGATTTGTTGGTTGCGGACAGCGAAGCGGATTCCACTCCGCCCGAAAATGCCCTAACACCTTCTTCCAATTCGGATTGAACGCGATGCAGGTCTTGGTGGTTGGAGCGGGAGTGGTCGGACTGGCGGTCGCGCGCGCCGCGGCGCTGGCGGGAGCCGACGTCATCGTGGCCGAAGGGGCTTCGGCGATCGGCACCGGTATTTCGTCGCGCAACAGCGAAGTGATCCATGCCGGGATCTACTATCCGACCGGCTCGATGCGGGCGCGCTTGTGTCCGCCGAGCCGGCGGCGGCTCTACGACTTTTGCCTCTCCCATGGCGTGCCGCATCGCAAATGCGGCAAGCTGATCGTCGCCACCGCCGATGCCGAGCTGGCCCGGCTTGCGGCGATCCACGCCCAGGGCCGCGCCAACGGCGTCGAGGGGCTTGAGCTGATCGACGGCGCCGCGGCGCGGCATCTCGAGCCGGCGCTCACCTGCACGGCGGCGCTGTGCTCGCCGGAGACCGGCATCATCGACAGCCATTCCTTCATGACGGCGCTGCGCGGCGATCTCGAGGATCGCGGCGGCAGCATCGCGTTCAACACGCGGATCGAGCGGCTCGCGCCCTCCCAAGGCGGCGGCTGGACTGCGTTCTTCGGCGCGGAGCCGCAATCGGCGCGCTTCGATGCAGTGGTCAATGCGGCCGGGCTCGGCGCGCAGCGCCTGGCCGGTGCGACCGAAGGTTATCTGGCCGCGCGGGTGCCGCGCCTGTCATTCGCCAAGGGCAACTATTTCAGCTTTGCGGGTCGGCCGGTTTTCTCGCGCCTCATTTATCCGGTGCCGGCCCCGGGCGGCCTCGGTGTGCATGTGACGCTCGATCTCGCCGGGCGCATGCGCTTCGGCCCCGACGTGGAATGGATCGAGCAGGAGAACTACGATGTGAGCCCGGCGCGGGCGCAGGCGTTCTACGCGCGCATCCGCGATTATTGGCCGGCGCTGCCGGAGGGCTCGCTGCTGCCCGACTATGCCGGGATCAGGCCGAAGCTAACCGGGCCGGGCGAGCCGGCCGCCGATTTCATGATCGATGCGCCGCCGGATCACGGGCTCGCCGGCCTCGTCCACCTGTTCGGCATCGAGTCGCCCGGGCTGACGGCGGCGCTTTCGCTCGCCGACGACGTGGTCGCCTATCTGGTGAGCTGAGCCTGGCGATCGTTGCCGTCGCGGCCGGAAGTGCCGGCGCTCAAGTTGCCGCTCACGTCCGGCGCGGCGGGCGAGCCCGGCGCGATCCTGGTCTGAGTGAGCTGGCGCTTCACTTCGGTCGAGACGCGGGCCGGCGAGTTGGCGGCATCGATCGGCGTGAAGTCGGCGCCGTGCTTGCTGCCGCCGCTCACCGCCACAAAGCCGTCCGCGGTCGCGACCACGTCGCCTTGATGCAGCGTCGGGTCCTCGGCAGCCTTCATGTTGACCAGCCCGAACGCATCCTTGCCGTTGCAGCTGCAGCCCGGCACGACCTTGGTGCGATAGACGAACGCGTTGGCGAGGTCGGCATAGCGGGTGCCGTCGCGGGCGGCCGCATGGTCGATGGCGCCGCCGGAGAACACCTTGGTCTTGGCAGCGGGGCAGAACGAATTGCACACCTCGACCGGGGTCGCGGCGCTGCGCTGGATCGGGAAGAAGCGGCCGTCGCACAGCCGCACGCAATAGGAAACCGAAGGGCCCGACTCGACGTGCGGGCCGGCATCGCTCGGCCGCGCGGCGTTCTGCTGGGCCGGGTCCGCATAGGCGCTTGCCGACGGCGGCGGCGCGGGGCGCTGGGCACCGCCGAAGAAGAAGTCGAACAGGCCCTCGGCGGCGGCCGGCGCCGGCGCAAGCGCGATCCCGGCCAGCATGGCGAGGCCCAAAAGGCTGATATGGCGAGAATTCAGCATGACGCGCTCCCCTGATCCATGCGCGGAACTGCTTGAGTTGCAGCTTTCGCCCATTAGTCGCACCCGGCCCGGAAAAGGTTCAACCGCGCTATAGTGCGGCGGCGGGCCGCAAAAGGCCCCGTTTTTGCGATGCCCGAGCCCCGGAGGACGCCATGGCTGCCCTGATCCGCTTCATCAATCCCGAAGGCCTGGCCCGCTCGGGCGCCTATACCCAGGTGGTCGAGGTCACGGCCCCAAGCCGCGCCATCTACGTCTCGGGCCAGCTCGGCACCACGCCTGACGGCAAGCTCGCGGGCGCCGACTTCCGGGCGCAGGCCGAGCAGGTGTTCGCGAATCTCAAGACCGCGCTCGCCGCGGTCGGGGCCGGCTTTGCCGACATCGTCAAGCTCAACAACTACCTCAAGGATATCGCCGATCTGCCGATCCTGCGTGAGGTGCGCGCCCGTTACCTTGATCCGGCGGCGCTGCCGGCCAGCACCACGCTCGCGGTGTCCGGCTTCGCGCGGGAGGGCGCGCTGCTGGAAGTCGAGGCGATCGTGGTTGTGCCGAGCGCGGCCTGATGGTCAAGGCCGGGCGACGAACAGGAAGGTGACGAGGCCGAAGACCGGCAGCAGCACCGCGCCGGACCAAATCATAAAGCCGAAGAAGCTCGGCATCTTGACCCCGCGCTCGACCGCGATCGCCTGGATCATCAGGTTCGGCGCATTGCCGATATAGGTCATTGCTCCCATATAGGCCGCCCCCATGGAAATCGCCGCCAAGGTCGAGCCGAGCCGCCCCATCAGGACCGCCGGGTCGCCGCCCGCGAGTGCGAAGAACACCAGATAAGTCGGTGCGTTGTCGAGGAACGCCGACAGCGCGCCGGTGAGCCAGAAGTAGGCCGCGTCGCGCGGGCCGTCCTGGCCCGTGGCGGCGGCGAGCAGCCAGGCGAAGGCGCCGGCGCGGCCGGCCTGCAGCATGGCCACGACCGGAATGATGCAGGCGAAGATTCCGGCGAACAGGATCGCCACCTCCGCGATCGGCTCGAAGGTGAAGCCGTTGGCCTCACGATGCTCGTTGGGGGTGAGCACGAGCGAGAGGAGGGCAAAGAGGACGAGCACCGCGTCGCGCACGAGATTCTGCAACTCGAGCGTGGTGCCGTAGACTTCGAAACGCACGCCCGGCTTCCAGAATGCGGAGCCGAGGATCGCCGCCACGATGCCGGCGATCAGCAGGAAATTGATGCCGCCGCGCAGCCGGAGATGCACCGGCGGCTCGACCTCGCCGACAGTCGTGATCCGGCGATCCTTGCGATAGAACCAGATGTCCACGATCACGAAAATCGCGAGCACGAGCCCCGCCGTCACCGCGGTCGGCGCCAGCAGATGCTGCGCGGTCCAGAAGAAGTCGACGCCCTGCAAAAAGCCGACGAACAAAGGCGGATTGCCGATCGGCGTCAACGACCCGCCGATATTGGCGGCGAGAAAGATGAAAAACACGACCACATGGGCATTGTCGAGCCGCGCCGCGTTGGCGCGCAGCAGCGGGCGGATCAGGATCATGGCGGCCCCGGTGGTGCCGACCAGGCTCGCGATGACGGTGCCGAGCCCGAGCAGCGCGGTGTTGACGAGCGGCGTGCCGCGCAGATGCCCGCTCACCAATATGCCGCCCGCCAC
>DATDGG010000600.1:0-3178 GCA_036522235.1 Xanthobacteraceae bacterium | reverse complement strand
GTGCTCATGCTCGACAGCGCCGGCCCGATCACCGCGGGCGACCGCGCGCTCGCCGCCAAGATCGGCCCGGTCGACGTCGCCTCGATTGCCTATCAGGCGCATGCGGTCGCCGAGCGGCAAGTGGGCGAGACCTTTCCACTGGTGCAGCTGTTCCGTCCGAAGCTCTACCTGCCGTCCCATCACGATGCGAGCTTCGGCAGCTGGATCGATCTCGGCATCGAGCCCTTGCTCGAGAAAATCCGCGACGAGATGCCGGATACCCGCTTTGTCGCGCCGCTCTACCGCAGCCCGATCTGCGTCGCGACCAGCGGCGCCCAGCGCGGCACGGTGACGAAGTTTCGCTATTGAACCCCCGTAGCCCGGACGGAGCCAACGGGTCGGCGCGAAGCGCCGCCCGATGATAAACTCCGCGCAATCCGGGAGCCCCCTACCCGCATTTCGCTTCGCTCCATGCGGGCTACGAACGGAGACACAAAATGCAACGAAGTGCCCCTTGGTTGCTCGCCGCGCTGATCCGCGCCGCTCTGCCGCTGCTCTGCAGTCAGGCATTCGCGCAATCCCCCGAGCAAGGCCGGCAGCAAAGCGTGCAGGCCGCCCGCTATGGCGCAGCGCTGGGGCTGCCGCGCGACGGCAACCGGCTCTATCTGCCGGACGAGGCCTATCCGCGCTTTCCGCTGCCCCCCGGCAACGCCGCCTATGCGCATGTGGACGGGCTCAAGATGAAAGAGGTGGTCGAGCAGATCGCGGCCATCTCGCGCAAGAGCCGCGACGACGGCAATCAGTACTGGGGCCGGATCGCCGGCACGCCCTACGACCGCATGACCGAGGATTGGGTCATGGAGCAGTTCAAGGCGATCGGCCTGCAGAACGTGCGCCGGCAGGAGCTGGAGATGAAGCCGCTCTGGTATCCGGACTCCTGGAAGACCGAGGTTTCCCTCGGCGGCGCCACGACGGCGCTGAAGACTTCGTTCCCGATCAACGGCACCGTCGGCACGGCGGCAGGGGGCATCAGCGCCCCCGCCGTCTGGGTCGGCCTTGGCACCGCGGCCGACCTCAAGGGCCGCGACATCAAGGACAAGGCGGTCTTCATCTACAGCATCCCGACGCCGGGCGGGCGCGATCATTCGGCCGCCTGGAACGGCGCCATGCGGCGCGTCAACGAGGGCGGCGCCGCGCTCGTCTTCGTCATCATGGGCTTCCCGGGCAATGCCATCTCCAACCCGGAAGGCGCCGACGGAACCCGGGCGCCGACCTTCACCATCAGCATGGACGAAGGCAACATGATCCGCGAGGCCCTGGAGAAGGGCCAGGATGTCTCGGTTCACCTGCAGGCCGACATCAAGGAGAAGCCGGGGCTCAAGACCGGCAACGTCTGGGGCGTGCTGCCCGGCGCGACCGACGAGAACATTCTCATCATGGCGCATACCGACGCCTTCTTCGAAGGCGCGCTCGACAACGCTTCAGGCATGGCCATGATGCTCGAGATCGCGCGCCACTACGCGGCGCTGCCGCAGTCCGAGCGGCGCCGCACCATCACCTTCCTCACCACCTCCGATCACCATCACGGCTCGGTCGGGGTGCGCTGGGTGCACGACCACATGGACGATTTCTTCGCCAAGACCGCGGTGATCGTGAACTGCGAGCATCCCTCGCAAACCCTGATGTACCTGCTCAATGCCGGCATCATGACCTCGAATGCGGTCAGCGCGCGGCGCTGGTATGTGGGCGGCAGCGACGCGCTCAAGCGGCTGGTAACGAGCTCGTTCAAGGAGTTCGGCGTGTCGATCTATACCTTGCCGGAGCAGCGGCCGGGCGGCGAGCTCTCACAGCTCTACGACAAGGCGCCGAGCTTCCACATCATCGACCACGTCATCTATCATACCACCCTCGATACCTCGCAGCTCGTTCCGGCCTGGGGCATGGAAGACGCCACGCGGGCGTTTCTCAAGATCATCGACGGCGTCAACAAGATGAGCTTGGCGCAGCTCAAGGCTGGGGCGTAGCCGTGCGGCTGCTGGCGACCCTCGCGGCCGTCGTGGCCGCGGGCGCGCTAGCCACGGCCGCCGTCGCGCAACCGGCCGACGAGTTCTTCCGCGGCAGAAAGGACCTCAACCTGATCACCAGCTCCGCGGTCGGCGGCGGCTACGATTCCTACAGCCGGCTGATCGCGCACCACATGAGCAAATACCTGCCCGGCAATCCGAGTATCGTGGTGCAGAACATGCTCGGTGGCGGCGGCATCCGGGCCACCAACTATATGTATAATGTCGCACCGCGCGACGGCACGGTGTTCGCGCTGATCGATCGCGGCATGCCGACCGCACCGCTGCTCTATGCCGATAAGTCGCAAGCGCGCTTCGACGCCGTGCAATTCTCCTGGATCGGCAGCATCATGCGCGAGACCGGCATGGGCGTGATGTCGGCGCGCTCGGCGGTTGCCAATATCGAGGATGCCAAATCCCATCCGATGTTCTTCGGCGCGACCGGGCCGGAGACAGATCCCGCCATGTATGCGCGGCTGGTGAACGATCTCCTCGGGACCAGGATCAAGGTCATCAACGGCTACAAGGGACAGCCCGAAGAGTTTCAAGCGGTCGAGAAGGGCGAGCTCGACGGATTGTTCATGAGCGGATGGTCGGGACCGGGCCGCGCCTATGTGCGCGACCAGATCGGCAAGGGCCAGATGCGCCTCCTGGTGCAGATGGCGCCGGCCCGCGACCCGCAGCACATGGATACCCCGACCATCATGGATCTGGTGAGCACGCCGCAGGACCGTCAGATTGTCGCGCTGGTCATGGATCGCGTCGCGCTCGGGCGGCCGGTGGTGGCGCCGCCCGGGCTCGCCGGCGACCGCCTCGCGCTGCTGCGCGCGGCGTTCCGCCAGGCGATCGAGGACCCCGAGCTGCGCGCCGAGGCGGAAAAGCTGCGCCTGGCGATCGATCCGACCTTCGGCGAGGAGGCGCAGGCCGTGATCGAGCGCCTCTATGCGTCGCCGGCGGACGTGGTCGAGCGCATGCGCAAGATCGTGCAGTTCTCCGAGCCCTAGCGCATCGCGTGCTAGGCGCCGGCAAGTCTCTCGAGCGCGGCCGCGATCTCCGCCGCCCGCTCCATCGGCGTGAGATGCCGCGCGCCGGCCAGCACCGTCAGTGTTGATCCGGCAATCGCCTTGTGCATGGCT
>DATDGG010000599.1:0-27148 GCA_036522235.1 Xanthobacteraceae bacterium | reverse complement strand
TCGAGGAGAACGGCGGGCTGGGCATGCTCGGCATCATGTCCTACTTCAATCACCTGCCGCGCGCGGCACGCCCGCGCACGCTGGTATTCTATTTCGACTGCCGGCACTTCATGCCCGGCGGCGAGAACAGCTGGCCGCAATTCGATTACTACACGATGCATCCGGAACGCCTGAAGCCGATCGTGGCGACCTTGGGCATGGAGCATATGGGCGGCCGCCAGACCATCGAGGCCGGTCCCGACGGCAATCAATACGTCTACTCCAAGGAGCTGCCGGAGAACGGCGGCGTCATCACCAGCCTGATGGACGTCTACAACAACAATATCTGGCTGGTCGAGGCGATCGCGCGCGCCGCGACCGACAATCGCTGGCCCCGCGTCGACGTCAAGACCGGCAATGTGGAGCCCGGCGTCAACGGCGGCTTCCAGGGCACGGTGAAGAGCCCGATGAACAAGGGCCGCGCCTATCATCTCCCCGGCATCGGGCTCGCCGGCGACTGGCCCGGCGGCTGGACGCAGACCTATGCCCAGCTCGACACCGAGGCTGGCGCGCACGGCTTCGACAAGGGCTATTTCGTGCAGCAGGTGGCGGGATTGTCCCAGCTCGCCGGCGAATTGATGCTGGTCAAGCCGCTCACCATCGATCTCGGCTGGGGCGCGCTCAAGTCGGCGCTGGTGAACCTCAAGGATTCCAGCTTCGTCGCGCCGAAGGAAGCCACGGCGCACCGGCGGATGCTCGTCGGCCAATATGTCGCGGCCTTCCGGCGCGTCGAGGCGGGTGCGCTCGATGCGGCGAAGAGCGCGCTCGACGAGCTCGCGGCCAATGTCGCGACCGCCGTCGTGACGGATCAGCAGAGCGGCCTCAAGGCATTGGTGGACGGGCAGCGGGCGAAGCTGGGCTGAGGTGGCGGTGACCCACCCCACCATGCGCAACGTCAATACCTTCATCGGCAGCCCGGTCGAGCGCGTGGAGGATCTGCGCTTCCTGCGCGGGCGCGGGCAATATCTCGATGACCTGACCTGCGCCGGGCAGTGGCATGCCGCGGTCGTGCGCAGCGGCGTCGCCCATGGCCGCGTCCGCGCGATCGATACCGCGCCCGCGCTCGCCATGCCGGGGGTCCGTGCGGTGCTGACCGCCGCCGATATCGGCAAGCCGATCCCGACCATTCCGTTTCGCCGGCCCAATCCGACCAGTGCGCCTTACGCGCAGCCGGTGATCGCGGATGGGTTCGTGCGCTATGTGGGCGAGCCGCTGGCGCTGGTGATCGCCGAGGCGGCCGAGCTCGCCGAGGACGCGGCCGCCGCCGTCACCTGCGACATCGCGCACCTTCCGGCGGTGACGAACCGCCAGGCTTCCGCGCAAGGCGACGTGCTGCTGTTCCCCGGCACCGACAGTAATCGCGCCGCCCTGGTCACGGCCGGCAAGGGCGATGTCGAGCAGGCATTCCGCGCTGCCGCCTATCGGCGCCGCGAGAGTTTTCGCACCCAGCGCCTCTCCGCCATGCCGATGGAAACGCGCGGGCTCCTGGCCGAGTGGGACGGCGCAGCCGGCAAGCTCAAGGTCTCGGGCGCCGCCAAGCTGCCGTTCTTCAATCGCCGCGCCATGGCGCAGATGATGGGGCTGCCCGAGGAGGCGGTCGACTATCTCGAATTCGACGTTGGCGGCGGTTTCGGGGCGCGCGGCGAGTTCTACCCCGAGGATTTCCTGGTTGCCTTTGCGGCGCGCAGGCTCGGCCGTCCGATCAAATGGGTGGAAGACCGCCGCGAGCATTTCATGGCCATCGCCCATTCGCGCGAGACCGAATGCGAGATCGAGATGGCATTCGACGCCGACGGCACGATCCTTGGTCTGCGCGGCGACATCTATGTGGACATCGGCGCCTATGTGCGCCCCAACGGCATGACCCCGGTGCGCAATGCCGCGCAGTTCACCTCCGGGCCCTATCGTATCCCCAACATTGCCCTCAACGCCCACGCGCTCACCAGCAACAAGACGCCGGCCGGCACCTACCGGGGGCCGGGCCGCTTCGAAGGCTGTTTCTTCTGCGAGCGGATGCTCGACATGGCGGCGCAGGATTTGGGCCTCGACCGGCTCGACATTCGCCGCCGCAACCTGATCGCAGCCGGCGAAATGCCTTATCGGCTGGCGAGCGTGCTCCCGAACGATGGCTTCGGCGAGACCCAATGCGACAGCGGCGATTATGCGAGCCCGTTCGATCGCTGCGTCGCCGCGGCGCGCTGGGCCGAGAAGGCGCCGCTGCAGGGCAAGCTCATCGACGGGCGCTATCACGGCCTCGGCATCGCCTGCTTTATCGAGGGTGGCGCCTCGGGACCGCGCGAGAGCGCCCGCATGGCGGTGGAACCAGACGGCAGCGTCGCGGTCTATGTCGGCTCTTCCTCCGTGGGGCAGGGGATCGAGACCATATTGGCCCAGATCGCCGCCGATGCGCTCGAGCTTCCACTCGATCGCGTGCGCATCCTGCACGGCTCGACCACCTATCTGCCGGAAGGATTCGGCTCCTATGGATCGCGCTCGACCGTGATGGGCGGCTGCGCCATCATGCTCGCTGCGCAAGCGTTGCTCGCGAAGTTCCGCGCCGCTGCCGCCCACAAGCTTGGCGTTGCGCCGGGCGCTCTCAACATCGCGGGCGGCATCGCGCGTGCGCCCGATGGACGCGAGCTTGCTCTGAGCGAAGCCGACGAGGGGGCGCTCGCCGCCGAGGGGACATTCGCCAATTCCAAGGCGACGTACACCTACGGCACCGCGATTGCCCATGTCGCGGTCGATGCCAAGACCGGGCGGGTCGAGGTCCTCGACTATACGGTGGTCGACGACGTAGGCCGCATCGTCAATCCGCTGACCTTGCACGGCCAGGTGATCGGCGCGGCCGTGCAGGGATTGGGCGGCGTGTTCACCGAGGAGATCGCCTATGACGAGGACGGGCAGCTCCTGGTCGGATCGCTCGCCGACTACATGATCCCGGTCGCGACCGATTATCCGCATCTCACCGCAATCTCGCTCGAGGAGCATCCTTCGCCCAACAATCCGCTCGGCGCCAAGGGGGCGGGCGAGGGCGGCATCATCCCGGTCGGCGGCGCGCTGGCGAATGCGGTCGCGGCGGCGCTGCGCCCCTTCGGGGTCGAGCCGCGCGCGCTGCCGCTGACGCCGCCGCGCGTGTGGCAGATGATCCGTGGTTCGAGACGCGCGGGCTGAAGCCCGCGCTCCTCACCATGAGGAACCTCGTCCTGAGGAGCCGCGCTCGAGCGCGGCGCCTCGAAGGACCCGCATTGCGCTGGCGCTCCATGCGGGCTACCAAGCAATGCTTGTTGGAAAGGTCCCACCAGCCATGACGGTTGCGGCGTCCTCGCGCGCTGATCGGGCACGGGCGCGAACGCCCTGGCTCACGCGCGAGCGCGTGATCGCGATCCGCCGTCCACTCACCTCCCTGGTGGTGGTCGTGGCGGCCTGGGAAATTTTGGCGCGCACGGTCCTCACCAATCGGCTGTTCTTCGCGCCGCCGTCGGATGTGGCGCTCGCCGCCATGCGGCTCTGGGAGACCGGCGAGCTGCAACGCCATATTTCCGTGAGCTTCAGCGAATTGATCTACGGGGTCCTGCTCGCGATCGTGCTCGGCACCGCCATCGGCATCGTGGTCGGCATCAGCCAGCGGGTGCAGGCCTATACCGAAATCTACATCACGGCGCTCTATGCGACGCCGCTGGTCGCGGTCACGCCGCTGCTCATTCTCTGGCTCGGCATCGGCATCGGCTCGAAAATCGCCGTGGTGTTCCTGACCGCGGTGTTTCCGATCCTCATCAACACGATTGCCGGCGTGCGCGCGACCGAAGCCTTGCTGATCGAGGTCGCGCAGAGCTTTTGCGCGACCCGGTCGCAGATCATCACCAGGGTCACGCTGCCTTCGGCGCTGCCGTTCATCCTGACCGGCATCCGCCTCGGCATCGGCCGCGGCATCGTCGGCGTGGTGGTGGGCGAGCTGTTCGGGTCGCAGGCGGGCTTGGGATTCCTGATCTACACTTCGGGTCAGACTTTCGACGTGCCTTCGCTGTTCGTCGGCATCGTCACGCTGGCGGTCGCGGGCGTCGGTCTGACCTTTGCGGCCGAGCTGGTGGAGCGATATGTGCTGCGCTGGCGGCGGACCATACGGGTGGATTGAGCATGAACGCGCGCGCTGCCGCGGTCGCGGTCGAAGATCTCAGCATGGAATTCGTCAGCCGCGGCGAGCGGCTGGTGGCGTTGCAGGACATCGATCTCGATATCGCGCCCGGCGAGTTCTTCGTCATCGTCGGCCCTTCCGGTTGCGGCAAGACCACCTTTCTGCGCGTCCTGCAGGGCCTCGCCCAGGCGACCCGCGGACGCATCCTGGTCGGCGGCAAGGTTGTCACCGCGCCCGGCACCGACCGCGGCTTCGTGTTCCAGCAGGACGCGCTCTATCCCTGGCGCAGCGTGCTGCGCAATGTCGGTTTCGGCCTCGAGCTGCAGGGCGTCCCCAAGGCGCAGGCCCGTGCGCGGGCGCAGGCGATGATCGAGCTCGTGGGCCTCACCGGTTTCGAGAGCCATTATCCGCATGAGCTCTCCGGCGGCATGCGCCAGCGGGTCAATCTCGCGCGCGCTTTGGCGATCGCCCCCGCCATCCTGCTGATGGACGAGCCGTTCGCGGCGCTCGATGCGCTCACCCGCGAGACCATGCAGCACGAGCTGTTGCGCATCGCCGCGGCGGCGGGCACGACCGTGATCTTCATCACCCATCAGATCGAGGAGGCGGTGTTCCTCGGCGACCGCGTGGCAGTGTTCGCCACCCGCCCGGGCCGGTTGCAGGAGATCGTACCCGTAGCCCTGCCGCGGCCGCGTCCCGCCGGCATCAAGCAATCGGGCGAGTTCCAGAGCCACGTGGCCCGCATCGTCGCTCTGATCGGCAGCTACGAGTCACGCGTGAATATGTGCTAAAAGCGTCTGGATCGCCATCGCCGCAGGGAGTGGAGAATGCACCGAAGCATTTGTTTGAGCGTGGCAGCACTTTGTTTCGCCACGTTTCCGGTATCGGAGGGAATTGCGCAAAAGGTTTGCATGCCCTTTTGGACCGCCGAATACAAATGCATGAACGGTTGCGGCTGCCCCGGTGGCGAGGCCGCGCCGCCCCAGCCCGCGCCTCCCTCTCCGGAGCTGCTGGCATTTCAGCGCGTGCGTCCGCGCATGATCGCGGTGATCGAGGCGATGTCGTCGGACTCGCTGCCCTTCATCGCCCGCCAGTCGTGGATGGCGGACCTGCCGAATACGCCCGAGCAGTTCATCCGCGACGCTGACCAGCTGCATACGACGCTGGTGGCGCGGAGTGTCGCGCTGCAGCGCCAAGTGGCGGCGTACCGCACCATTATCGACCTCAGCAACCGCGCCACCCCCGCGATGTTGCAGCAAGTGCCGGCGATGCAACCAGAGATCGCGCGGCTCACCGACAAGCTCAACGAAGCGCAGGCTTATCTACCGTCGTACCAGAGGCAGATCGACAACCTCCAGAAGACGACCCGGCAGATGCAGGCGCAATCCGCGCGGTTCCTTGCGGCGATCAAGGCGGACCGGCAAGCCGCGGTAGCAGCCTTCATGGTCCTTCTGCCGCCCGGCGCGACGCCGATGTCCGATGACGGGCAGATCGTCGAGCCGCCGCCGCAAGACAAATTGCCGGTGCCGGTCGAGCCGGTGGTCGAATTGTCCGCCAAGGGGAAGTCGCTTTATCGGTCCCTTGCGCACCCCGCAATGGCCGCGCTGCCCGACACCAACGCGCAGCCGGCCCCTGCCGGAGTGCCGCCGCTCACCGGCTCGCTGGATGATCGCGCCGGGCATCTGGAAGAAGATGCGCGGACCTTGCGTGCGAGCTTCGAGCTGCGCAATCAGCTGATGGCGCGGGGGGAGTCGGCGCAGCAAGCCTACGAGGATGCCGGACAGGCGCTGTCGCAGGCGGTCTCGCAGCACAACAGCCTCGTGGACCGGATTTTCCAGACGGCGGAGCTTGCCGACAAGGCGCGCAACGCGGAGCTCGCCGCGAGCGATGCGATGCACTCGGAAGAAGCGCGATTTCTCGCCAACGCCGCGCAGTCCTGGATCTGGGAAAACGCCAAGAAGTTTGCGCTGGACGGTATCAAGACGGAGCTGAAGATGCAGGATTATTTCAAGCGTCATACCGACGTCGCGCGCAGCCCGTTCTTGGACGTCGATGAGGCTCACGTCCTGCAGTACTATCGACAGCGCAAGTTCAATGTCATGAACCTGCCGGACGGCATCGAGCAGGCGGTCGGCCTCAAGAAATTGCGCGACAGCATCGTGACGCTGCAGACCCATGCGCAAGGCTATGCGCTGGCGGCCACCACGATCGCGGCGCACGGCACGGAGGCGGAAGCGCGGGCCTTTGTCGGCGGGATGTACCAGGGCTTGGACGAGGATTCGAAGTCGATCGTGAAGGCCAATATGGGACAGCTGAACGTGCCCGAGCCTTTTGCCAGTATCGCGGCGCATTATTTCACAAAGACGGATCAGTAGCGCAAGGTCTGCCAGGGGGCGCGGAACGGCGCATCGTCGTCCTGATCGGCAGCAGTGAGAGCCGTCCTTGAAGGATGAAAATGGCACGCCGCTTGCTAACCATTGTGATTGTCAACCACCGGCGAAATGAGCGTGCCTATGCTGGATCATCTGAAGGCGAAGAACCGCGCCTGGGCGGAGCGCATGGTGGCGGCCGATGCCGAATTCTTCAGGCGGCTCGAGCGCCAGCAGGCGCCGGAATATCTGTGGATCGGCTGCTCCGACAGCCGGGTTCCCGCCAACGAGATCGTGGGCCTCGACCCGGGCGAGCTTTTCGTGCACCGCAACGTCGGCAACCTGGCACCGCCGCAGGACGCTAACTACCTTTCCGTGCTGCAGTTCGCGGTTGACGTGATCAAGGTGAAGCACATCATGCTGGTGGGGCACTATGGATGCGGGGGAGTGGCCGCGGCGGTGGATGGAAAGCGGCGCGGCTTGGTGGATCACTGGCTGCATCCCATCCGCGAGGTCTGCGACGCGCATCGGAGCGAGCTCGACTTGATCCCGGATGCGCGCGCCAGGCTCGACCGGCTGTGCGAGCTCAACGTCATCCGTCAGGTGAGGAATGTCGCAACCGACGTCTTCGTCCAGGAGGCCTGGGCGCGCGGACAGGAGCTCTGCATCCATGGCTGGATCTATTCGATCGCCAACGGCTTGGTACGGGACCTGGACGTGACCGTCTGCCGGCCCGAGCAGATCAAGCCTGCGGGCTGATCGGAAAGGGACGCGAACATGGCCTCTCCCTATCATCGCCGGACTTGATGGGCGCGCGTCTCACCGCGGTGTCGGGGCTCGGCGCCAAGGAGCCGGCCGCGTTCGTGGTCGAGGCCGACGGGCGGCGTCTCCTGCTCGATTGCGGCGAGGGCCCCGAGTCCGGCCGCCTGCCGGACTTCGACGCGATCGGAAAGATCGACGCGGTCATCCTGAGCCACAGCCACAAGGACCATACGGGCGCGCTACGCTTGCGCGAGCGCATCGGAACGCCGCCGGTCTTTGCGACCGAGCCGGTGTCGCGGCTGCTGCCCGGCGGGATCGCGGCGCAACCAATTCCAAGCCGCGGCCGCGGCCAGGTGCTCGGTATCGAGATCGAGACCGGCGTCGACGGTCATGCGCCCGGCGGCGTCTGGCTCAGGCTCGCGGTCGGCGCGGGGATTCTCTATATGGGCGACTATTCGGTCGAGTCCGCGCTCTATGCGTTCGATCCGCCGCCCTCGACCGCGACCATGATCTTCGATGCATCTTACGGCGACGCCGAGGAAACGCAGGATCGTCAGCGCGGCGTGCTCGCCGACATGGCGGCCGCGGGCCCGCTGCTGCTGCCGGTCCCGGCCGACGGACGCGGGCCGGAGATGGCAGTCTTCCTGCAAGCAGCCGGCTTCGATGTTGCGATCGACGATGCGGTCCGCGCCGCCGCGACCTTGCTCACCCAGGCCGCGCGCGCATCGGCGAAAGCCGAGAGCGTTGCCGCATTGGAGAAGCTACGCACGGCGCGCCGGCTCGACGAAGATGTATCCGCGGGTGGCGTCATGGTGGCCCATGGCGGATCAGGCGATACCGGCGTTGCGGCCGCACTCATCCGGCGCTGGCGCGAGGCACGCGATCCCGCCATCGTGTTCACCGGCCATCTCGCCGCCGGCACCACCGGCCGCGAATTGGTGGACCTGGGCCGCGCCCAGTTCCGCCGCTGGAACGTGCACCCGACATTCTCGCAGAACCTTGAGCTGATCGAGCGCGTCAATCCGCGCCGGATCATGCCGGCCTTCGGTGACGCGCGCTTGTTCCCGCTCTGGCAGGAGCGCCTCGCCCCGCGCGAGGTGATTACGTCAAAGGAGATGATGCTATGAGCGAACCACGCCCGTAATCGCATCGCCGGAGCCCCCTCATCCCACCTTCTCCCCTCCGGGGAGAAGGAGTGAAATGCCGTGCCTACATCACCTACGATTCGAATTGTTGGTCTGTTCGAGAAACTCAGCCTCGCCCTTGGCGCAAGCGAGCTCCCTCGCCCCGAAGGGGAGAGGGGTGAGGGGGTTCCGGCCTCTGTTGTGCTATTCTCACAGTGCTGAGTATTCGAGGCTCAGTAAACGGAACGGTGGCGGGAACCGGAGCGACGAAAAAAAATGACTCGGACTGCTGCATTCGGCTTGCTCTTCGGCCTCGCCGTGGCTGTTGCCGCCGCGCTCGGCGCACGCGCTGCCGCCGACGACTACCCGCAACACACCGTCACCTTCATCTGCCCGTTCCCGGCCGGCGGCGGGACCGACATCTTGACCCGCATGCTGGCGGCCGAGCTGCAGGACCAGCTCAAGCAGCCCTTCATCGTCGAAAATCGCACCGGCGCCGGCACGCAGATTGCCGCCAGCGTGGTCGCCAAGTCGGCGCCCGATGGGCACATGCTGCTGCTTGCGCCGGTGACGACGCTCGCCATCGGGCCGAGCGTGTACAAGTCGCTGCCCTATGACACGGTCAGGGACTTCGCGCCGGTCGGTCTCGTCGGCTCGGCCGAGTTCGCGCTCGTCGCCCATCCCGCGCTCGACGCCGCCACGCTTCCCGAGCTGATCGCGCTGATCAAGCGGCGGCCGGGAGAGCTTTCCTACGGGAGCTCCGGGCGCTCGACGCCCCATCACCTGTTCATGGAAATGTTTCTCAAGATGATCGGCGGAAGGGCGCAGCACGTGCCGTATCGCGGCAGCGTGCCGGCGCTGGCCGACGTGGTGGCGGGGCAGATCCAGCTGATGATGGTCGATCTCGCGGCGGCGATCCCGATGATCGAGGCCGGCAAGGTCAAGGTCTACGGCGTTGCCTCGGCGAGCCGGGTCAATGCCGTGCCTGACATTCCGACCATCGCCGAAGCAGGCCTCCCCGGCTATGGGGCGAACGGCTGGTTCTCGGTGGTGGCGCGCGCCGGCACGCCGCGGTCGGCCATCGACAAGCTCAATGCCGTGCTGATGCCCTATCTTCGGCGCGCCGATGTAGGCGAGCGGCTCACGACCTTGGCGATCAATCCGCTCACCAGCACGCCCGATGAGCTCGAAAAATTCATCCCGGCCGAGATCGCCAAATGGGCGCAGGTCGTAAGTGACGCCGGCATCACGCCGGAGTGAGGGGCGACGAAGACGAGCTTGTTGAACTACGCAACAGGGTCGCAAAGATCCAAGCGAGCTCAGCGCCGAAGGCCGAGGCCGGCGCGCTCTCGACGCGACCAGAAAGGTGGCATAATTTCCGACAATCGACGGCGAGGGAGCCAATGTTCTTATCTTTCAAGCTGAAGTCTGTTTGCAGCCTGCTCGCGCGCAGGCAGCGGTGGGCCCGAATCCTTGCCGGCGCAGTGCTTACGGCCTGCGCCGGCGGCGCCGCGCTTGCGCAGGCACCCGAGAAGATTCCCGAGCTTGCATTGCCGAGCGGTTTTGCCTGGACTCCGTTGACCATCAACGGCGGAATTGCTCGCTACGGCACCGGCTGGTTTGATCCGCCCGCGGGCTTGCGTGGGCCGATCAAGCAAGATCCCGACCACCCGCTGCGCGGCAACGAAACCAGAAGGCCGACGCCGGCGCTCGGCAACTGGAAAGACCCGATCCTCAAGCCCTGGGCGGCGCAAGCGATGCGCCGGTCGAACGAGGAGCTGCTGTCGGGCAAGGTCGGGATTCCGTTCCTGGCGCAGTCGCAATGCTGGCCCGGCGGCGTGCCCGGTCAGCTGCTGTGGACGACGGAGCCGACGTATTTCATTCAGACCCCGAAGCAGGTCTGGATGATCTGGCAGCGCGACCAATGGGTGCGCCGCATCTTCATGGCTGACCAGCATTCGGAATATGTGAAGCCGTCCTGGTACGGCGAGTCGATCGGCCGCTATGAGAACGGCGCGCTCATGGTCGACACCATCGGGCTCGCCGCGACGGAGAACAGCTACATCGACATGTTCCGCACCCCGCACACCGAAAAGCTGCACGTGGTGGAACGCTTCAAGGTCACCGCCGACGGTAAATTCCTGGAAGCCTTGGTCAAGATCGAGGACGCGGACACGTTCAACGAAGCCATGTACATGACTAAGCGTTGGCGACGGGAGCCCAACACCTGGGTCGAATCGATCTGCGCCGAGAACAACATCGATCCCTTCAACTCAAACTTGGTTCCGGTTCCGCAGGCCAAGCAGCCCGACTTTTGATGGCGATAGTCCCCGTAGACTAGCGGGCCGCCGTCACCGGTTGATGCGCCTTCAGGAAAGTACGCACCCGGTTGATTGTCCGGGCCTTGAGTTCCGGTGGCTCCTTCCAGGGATAGACCGTCACCTCGGCGTTTGGCGCCAGCGATGCGATGTCGACGGATGTTTGGTAGGCGTGCGCCGGGGTGTCGTCCGGCGGGACCAGCGCGCAGACCGCGGCGCGGACCGAAGCCGCCATGACAACCTTCAAAAAATGGCAACTTTCAGAAATGACAACTCTCAGAAATCCGACTTGTCCGCGGTCGGCGCGGCGACGTGCCTTCCGGGCCAATATCCATCCGCGCTTTCGGCGCAGGCCACTTCCGGCCAGTCGCCGGTCGGGCGCCGATAACTGACGGCCGCCGACCAGGGCACGGTGAAGACGCCGCCATCCTCGACGGTGAATTCAAGTTGCAGCCCCTTGCCCTTGTAGTTGGGGTTGGGGACGAGGCCGGGATCTCGCCCGAAGCGGGTCAGTTCTCGCTGGCCGCGCTCCTGCGCCTCTTTCGCGGCTTCGTAGTCGAGCAGCCGATAGTGTTCCACCACGTGCAGCGCCGGGCTGTGCGGCGTGCCGTACATGTCGAGCATGGCAAACGGCCCGATCTTGACGCCCACGGTATCGATCACCAGCGTGTCGCCTTCGTAGTGCCCGACGGAATCGCCATACCAGGACGGCGTCACCTGCGCCGGATGCGGCTGGTTCATGCGCACGCGGCGGACTTCGTGATCGTTGGTATAGAGGATGGTGATTTCGTCCCGTCGCTGGAGCATCTGCATTCCGATATTCGAAGACAGGACGAAAGGCATCCCGCCGGGCCAACACTGATTGCTCGGGGTCGCAGCCGGCCCGGCGCTCGACTCGATCTCGCCTTGCCTCTTCACGGCTGCGGCGGCTTGCGGCCTCAGGATCGGATTCTTGTAGTCGCCGACCAACTTGTAGATGTCGGGAGCGCCGTTCCGGAGCGTCAGGTTCCGCACCGGCCCGGGACCGGAGCGCGGCGGCTCGACGTCGGGCCAAGTCAGATGGGCCCATATGCCGGAGAAATCCGGGATGGGGGCGGCGCCTGGCGTAGCTGTGCTGCCCGCCGCGACGGCCGGCAGCGTCGTCTGCGCTACTGCAGGCGTAACCGCCGCTGCCGCCAATGTCACCAGCAAAAGGAAATTCCGGTGCGCCGTCATGGCAACCTCCTACTACGAAACCATCTTCAGACTGAAATTGTGCCCGCCGACGGCACCGACGTCGCTGAGGGAACTCGACATCTTCCGGCAGCAACAAAACTACACCAAGTTCCGTGCCGCTGACAGAGGCTGCGATGGGCTGGCACCGAACCGGAGTACCGACCGCGCCGTCGGACGTCTCTTGTTGGAGGTAGAGCGGTAACATTTGCTCCTTCTGAGCTTTACCGTGCGCTTCTCCTTTATGGACGCCGCACGCCGGCCACGGAGGTCAGGTCGCGATGCGGTTCGCCGCAGACGTAATCCTCCAGCCGTACATCATTGCGCAGATTGTAGACAAAGCGCGCCTGCCAATCGCGCGTATAGTATTGCGGATCGTGAATGGTGATGACGTCCTCGAGCTGTGTCGCGCTGATCTTGCGGACGCGCTCGAGCGTGTGCATCTCGTCCGTGTGCGGCGCGCCGGTGGCGTCGATGAAAGTCTTCTCGTTGAAGCCGGCCGCCTCGATCACCAAGGTGTCGCCTTCGAAATGACCGACGGAATGACCGTTGTAATAGGGATACGGAATCAGCTCCTTGTCGCTCGGCAGCGGCTTGTCCATCGCGATCGGGCGGACTTGGTGATTGAGCTCGTAGATTATCGTGATCTGGCCGCGCGGAGCATTGATGATCTCGAAAGGATAGGGCGTGGCCAGGACGCGTGGCAGACCGTCGGGCACGCAGTACGTGCGGGCGGCGTCCGTGATCGAGCCGCCCTTCAGACCCGTGATGTTCTTGTCATAAGCGGCCTTGCCGGCCGCGCTGAGCGGCAGATCGCCTCCGCCGACGATCTGGATTTTGGCGTTGTATTGAGTTGCCCAATAGGTTCCGGAAATATCCGGCGCTTCGTCGGCCCGGCCAACTGATGTCGATAGGACTGATGCGGCGGCCACAGTCGCCAAGACCGAGCCGGCGCGAGCACAAAGCCGAAAATTGCGCATAAGCGAGACTCCTCCCAACTGAACGAGATCCTCCCAACCACTTCTTGAGCACGAAGCTCGACAACGGCCAAATCGAAAAGGAAATGGCCTCGCCGTCCCGTTGGCAAGGTTAGCATCCTCCGACCGGGAAAAAAACTCTGCTACCGCATTATGCGGCACTGCGAAAGCCGGGCTCCCGCGGATACCGATCGAGTTGGCCGTTCGGCAAGCCGATTGACATTCTTCCGCTTGCGATGAGGATGGTGGTTCGGCGGTGGATCCTCGCCGATGCAGACGGGCGGAGAAACCCACGCTGGAAACTAGGCTCGAAGCACAAGCAGGAGGCGCCCATGAAATTCAAAGCACTCGGCCTCGCCGGCATCGCCGTTGCCATGTATGCGATCCCTGCCTTCGCCCATCATTCCTTTGCCATGTTCGACGCCAGCAAGCGGACGACCGTGGCGGGCACCGTCAAGGAATTCCAGTGGACCAATCCTCACGCCTGGATCCACTTGATGGTGACCAATAGCGATGGTCAGCTCGACCAATGGTCGATCGAAATGGGTGGGCCCAGCGGTTTGGCGCGGCAGGGCTGGGTCCCCAAGACCCTCACGCCCGGGATGAGCATCTCGGTGATCATGCATCCGCTCAAGGACGGAGCCCATGGCGGCCAGTTCCTGGCGGTCACGCTTCCGGACGGATCGCAGTTGGGTAATCCCGCGATCGAGCCGGTCAACGAGGGTCCGGGGCGCGCGCCGTAAGTCACGATCTCGCGAGCCGCAGGTGCAGCCGGCGCGGCGTATATGATTTCGCCCTTTCCCGAAAGTCTTCTCGTTCCCGCGGGAGAGGGCATTCGCAGCCTCGCCGCTAACTGTGTCGCAGAGGAGGTTCCGATGTCCAGCCACGCAGGAAACTTCACAAGAGGCGTTCTCGGCTGCGCGGTTTGCCTGGCCGGCAGCGTGAGCTTTGCGGCGATGGCGCAGGGCGCGCCACCCGATTTCGCGCCCAATCCGAGTGTCGGGTGGTACGCCTATAACCGCTTGTTCATCCCACCACCGAGCGGTGCCGGCCCCTTGCGGCAGGACCCTGCGCGTCCGTACGTTTCGAATGACGAGTTCCGCGTGACCGGAAGGCAGCCGACCGAGCGCGTGGCTGATCTCAACAATCCCATCCTGCAGCCCTGGGCGCGGGAAGTGGTCCGCAAGCACAACGAGGTTGTCCTCTCCGGAAAGGTCGTGATCTCCCCGACCGCGAGCTGCTGGCCGAAGGGCGTTACCGGCTTCCTGCTCTCGCCCATGACCCAGCCGATGTATTTCGTGCAAGGGCCGAAGGAAGTCGTGATGATATTGTCGAGCTTCAGTGACGTTCGCCACATCCACCTGGCGGACAAGCATTCCGCGAACGCGAAGATTTCCTGGTACGGCGAATCCATCGGCCGTTATGAAGGGGATACGCTCGTCGTCGACACCATAGGACTCGATGACAGGACGTCTGTAGACGGGTTCGGAACGCCGCACACCACGCAGCTTCACGTCATCGAGCGCTTTCACCTGATCGAGGACGGTAACGTGCTGGAAGCGAACGTTCACGTCGAGGATCCGGGTGCCTTTACGATGCCCTGGGACGCCATCCAGCGCTTCCGGCAATTTGAGGCGGCAGTGCGCAAGGTACCGATCGAACGCCTTGCGCAGTTGGCGAGCGCGCCGGAAGGCCCACTGACGGAGATGAGCTGCGCCGACAATCCGAACTCCTTTTTTCCGGGCATCGAAGCTCTGCCCGTACCGAAGGCGGTCGCGCCCGATTTCTAAAGGCTCGCGATTGAACAACAAGATGGCTATGGCAAAATGATGCCGAGCTGATCGCGAGCGACGGATCTTGGCTAACTGCGTCGCAGAGGAGGATCCGATGTCCAGGCATGCAGGAAGCTTCACAAGAGGCGTTCTCGCCTGCGCGGTTTGCCTGGCCGGCAGCGTGAGCTTTTCGGCGATGGCGCAGGGCGCACCACCCGATTTCGCGCCCAATCCAAGTGTCGGATGGTACGCCTATAACCGCTTGTTCATCGCGCCGGCGAGCGGTGCCGGCCCGGTGCTGCAGGACCCCGAGCATCCGTACGTTTCGAATGACGAGTTCCGTGTGACCGGGAGGCAGCCGACGGCTCAGCTGGCCGATCTCAACAATCCCATCCTCCAGCCCTGGGCGCGGGATGTGGTGCGCAAGCGCAACGAACGCGTCCTCTCCGGAAAGCCCGCCAATCCGCCATGGGCGAGTTGCTGGCCGGTTGGCGTGCCCGCATTCCTGCTCAGGCCGATGACCCAGGCGATGTATTTCGTTCAGGGGCCGAAGGAAGTGGTGATGATCCTGTCCAGCAAGCAGGAGATTCGCCACATCTACCTGACGGACAACCATTCCCCGAACGTCAAGACATCCTGGTATGGCGAATCCATCGGCCATTACGAAGGCGATACGCTCGTCGTCGACACGATCGGAATCGATGATAGGACCATCGTGGATGGATTCGGGACGCCGCACACCAAGCAGCTTCACGTGACCGAGCGCTTTCACTTGATCGAGGCCGGCAAGGTGCTGGAAGCCAACGTTCACGTCGACGACCCGGGTGCCTTTACGATGCCCTGGGACGCCATCCAGCACTTCCGGCAATATGAGGCGGCAGTGCGCCAGATGCCGATCGAACGCATTGCGCAGCTGGCGAGCGCACCGGAAGGCCCGCTGGCCGAGATGGTCTGCGCCGATAACCCGAGTTCCTTCTTTCCGGGCGGGGACGCCCTGCCCATACCGCAGGCGCGCGTGCCCGATTTCTGAGGCTTCGAACGGGAGGGCCCGATGTCCGGACATGCAGGAAACATCACGAGAGGCATTTTCGTCGGCGTGGTTTACCTGGCCGGCAGCTTGAGCTTTTCGGCAATGGCTCAGGGCGCACCACCCGATTTCGCGCCCAATCCAAGTGCCGGGTGGTTCGCATATTCTCGCCAGTTCATTCCGCCGGCGAGCGGTGCCGGACCCGTGCGGCCGGACCGCGCGCATCCGGGCGTTTCCAACGACGAATTCCGCGCCACCGGAAGGCAGCCGGCCATTGCGGTGGCCGATCTCGACAATCCCATCCTTCAGCCCTGGGCGCGGGCCAAGATCCGCGAACGCAACGAGCTTGTCCTGTCAGGAAAGCAAGTCTTCTCGCTGCACGCCAGCTGTTGGCCCATCGGCGTTCCCCATTTCCTGCTCGAGCCGATGACGAGGCCGATGTACATCGTTCAGGGGCCGAAGGAAGTGGTGATGATATTGACGAGCTTCAGTGATGTTCGCCGCATCTACCTGGCGGACAAGCACGCTGATAATGTCAAGACATCCTGGTACGGCGACTCCATAGGCCATTACGAAGGCGATACGCTTGTCGTCGACACGATCGCGCTCGATGACAGGACGTTTGTGGACGGGTTCGACACGCCGCACACCAAGCAACTTCACGTGGTCGAGCGCTTCCATCTGATCGACGGCGGCGAGACGCTGGAAGCGAACGTTCACGTCGAGGATCCGGGCGCCTTCACGATGCCCTGGGACGCCATCCAGCGCTTCCGCCGCTTCGAGGCGGTAGCGGCCAAGAACGTGAGGTCCCTCGCCCAGTTGGCGACCCCGGAGGAAGGGCCGCTGACGGAGGCGATCTGCGCCGAGAATCCGAACTCGTTTATGGGCATGCCCCACAAGCCCCTACCGCAGGCGGTCGTGCCCGACTTCTGATTGTTTGGATTGGAGACGGCGGGGACCTCTTGAAGGGAGATGCGCATGAACAAGCGGCAGGCTTTCCTTCTATTCGTAACATTCGCGACGGTGGCTGCAGCGCCCGCTTTGGCGCAAACGGTGACGCCGGTGGTCGCGCACGGCGCTGCAACGATCCCGGAATTTTCCCGGGTATGGAGTCATCCGGCGCTTCCTTGGTTCGAGCCGCCGGCGTCGGGTCCCGGCCCGGTGACGAACCGGTCGCGCGGGGAGCAGCGGCCCGCCGGCTCTTCCGGCTCGGCGGCATCGCCTCCGGGCCCGGTCGGCGTGAGCAACTACGACCAGCTGGTCGGCGACTACACCAATCCGATCCTGCAGCCCTGGGCGGCGGAAGTGGTGAAGAAGTTCGGCCAGATATCGATTGCCGGCATCACCTATCCGAATCCTTCGAACCAGTGTTGGCCCCGGCCGGGGCCGTTCATCTTCAAGCACAATCAGATGGAGATAATTCAGCAGTCGGACAAGATCACGTTCCTCTACGTCGAGGATCATGAAGTGCGCCGCGTGCGCCTGGACCAGCCGCATCCGACGCCGGTGACGCCGTCCTGGTACGGGGACTCGGTCGGCCACTATGAGGGCGACACGCTGGTGATCGACACCATCGGCGTGCGGACCGACCGGCCCTATGCGATGATCGATCTGTTCGGCACGCCCTATACAAAGTCACTGCATGTGGTCGAACGCTATCGGCTGCGCGACTATGACGACGTGAAGGACGCAGTCGCGCGGAACATAAAGGAGAATTGGCTGTTCGCCGGCGACGTCTTCAGCCGCCACCGCGGCAGGTTCCTGCAGCTGCATCTGACGATCGAGGACGAAGGCGCCTTCACCACGCCCTGGACCGCGACCCTGACCTACGTGCCGGGCGGCAATCAGCTGCAGGAAGTGGCCTGCGCCGAGAACCGCGCTCAGTATTATTACAAGAACGAGGCCGACGTCCCGCGCGCGGACAAGCCGGACTTCTGAGTGGACGCCGCGCGCAAAAACAACAGAGTTCGTAACCCCCTCATCCCAACCCTCTCGCCTTCGGGGCGAGGGAGCTCGCTGGCGCCAGCCGCGAAGCCATCGTTCACCAACGCATCAACAAATCAGGCTTGTTGGTCAGGTAGCCACAGCATTTCACTCCCTCGCCATTGCAAGTCGAGCTTGCTCGACTTGCGCACCATAAGTGAGCGAAATCGGGTGAGCCCGGTTTCGCGTGAGGAGAGGGTGGGGTGAGGGGGCTCCCGCAATCGCGATTGAATCCGCTTCGCTCAAGCTCCCGCAAACCGCGCGCGCAGCGCCGTGCTCCAGCGCCTGCGGCGCGCGGCGAGTTGCTCGATCGCCATCAGGGCGGCCGGGGTCACGATCAAGGTCAATATGGTCGCGAAGCCGAGGCCGAAGACGATCGCGGTCGACAGGCTGATCCACCACTGCGTCGAGGGCGCCCCGACCGTGATCTCGCGCGAGAGAAACTCCACATTGACCCCGAAGGCGATCGGCAGCACGCCCAGGACGGCGGTGGTGGCGGTGAGCAGCACCGGCCGCGCGCGCTCACGGCAGGTCTCGAGAATGGCCTCGGTCGCTTCGCGGCCGTCGCGCCGCAGGCGGTCGTAGGTGTCGATCAGCACGATATTGTTGTTCACGATCACGCCCGCATTGGCGATCACCCCGATGCCGGTCATCACCACGCCGAACGGCTGGCCCATGATCAGGAGCCCGAGCAGCACCCCGATGGTCGACAGCACGATTGCGGTCAGCACCAGGGCAACGGAGACGAACTTGTTGAACTGCGCCAGCAGGATCGCAAAGATCAGGAACAGCGCGGTGCCGAAGGCCTTGAGCAGGAAGGCGGAGGCCTTGGCCCGCTCCTCGTCCTCGCCCTTGAGGCGCCACACCACGCCCGAGCCCAGGTCGGCCTTGGCGAGCTCCTCGGCGATGCCTTGCTGGACCTTGGCGGTCTGCACCCCTTCCGGCACGTTGGCGGAGACCGTCATCACCCGGTAGCCGCCCACGCGGTTGATGTAGCCGACGCGCGGCGCCGGCACGCGGGCGACGAAATTGCCGATCGGCACATAGCCCGACTGCGTCTGCACATGCAGCTCGTCGATCTGGTCGAGGCTGCGGCGGTCGGAGGGAAACCGCACCAATATGTCGACCGACTTGTCGCTGTCGGAAGGCCGGAATTCGGTGACTTTGACGCCGTTGGTGACGAGCTGCACGGCGGTGCCGACGGTGCCCGGGCCGGCGCCGAACTTCGCCGCCTCCGCGGTATTGACCTCGATCCTCCAGTCGATGCCGGGCAGCGGCAGCCCGTCGTCGAGATCGCGAATGTCGGAACGCTGCGCCAGGATCGCGGCGACCTTCTTGGCGACTGACGGCAGGACACCCGGATCGAGCGCGCCGATCTGCAGCTGGATCGGCTTGCCGGTCGGCGGGCCGGCGCGCGGCGCCGTCACCTCGACCAGCACGCCCGGCAGGTCCGCGGTCTTGGCGCGGATGGCGTCCATGATCTCGTGCGCGGGGGGGCGGCTGCGCCAATCCGCGAACTCGAACTGGATGACCCCGATCGTGTCCTCGGTGATGTCGCCGTTGCCGCGCGGCTGCTCGCCGATGCGCGAATAGACGGTCTTGAGGCTGTCGAAGGCGAGCACGCGCTCCTCGATCTCGCCGATCACGCGGTTCTTCTCGTCGAGCGAAAGATTGCCGCGGCCGTGCACGATGACGAGCCCGTAATCGGGCTCGACAGCGGGAAAGAACTCGACCCCGCGGCCGAGCTTGCCGTAGGCCATCTGCACCGCCACCAGCAGGAACGCCGCGAGCGCGAGCGTGGTGCCGGGATGACGGATCGCCAGCCGCACCGTGCGCATGTAGGGACCGTCCGTGTGGCGGCCAACCTCGGAAGAGCGGACTTCATGTGCGCTCGCCGCCTTGCCGAGCAACGCGCCGAGCGTCGGCGTGAAGAACAGCGCCACCGCGAGCGAAGCCGAGAGCGTCGCGATCAGGGTGATGGGCAGGTATTTCATGAACTCGCCCACGACGCCAGGCCAGAACAGGAGCGGCGAGAACGCGGCGACGCGGGTCGCGGTGGCGGCGATCACCGGACCCGACATGCGCTTGGCGGCGAGCGAATAGGCTGCTTTCGGCTCCATTCCTTCCGCCATGCGGCGCTCGGCGAATTCGGACACGATGATGGCGTCGTCGACCAGCATGCCGACCGCGAGGATCAGCGAGAACAGGACCACGATGTTGACGGTGAGCCCGGCGACCTGCAGCCCGAGCACGCCGGCCAGGAACGAGGCCGGGATGGCGATGCCGATGAACAGCGAGGCGCGGAAGCCGAGCGCGAACAGGATCACCACCGCCACCAGCAGCACGCCGGTCAGCACCGAGTTCTGCAGGTCGGCGAGCATCTGGCGGATGATCTTCGACTTGTCCTGCGTGAAGGTGACATGAACGGCTTCCGGCCAGGTCTTCTGCAGCGCCGCCACCGTGGCTTTCACGGCATCGACGGTCTCGATCAGGTTGGCGCCGGTGCGTTTCGACACTTCGATGGTCATCGCCGGCTTGCCGTTGACGCGCGTGACTGAAGTTGCGTCCTTGAAGGTCGGCTTGATCTCGGCGACGTCGCCGAGCGTGACGGCGGCGCCGGCGGTGGCGACCACCGGGACCTTGAGGGCGTCCTGCGGGTGCTCGATCAGGCTCGGCACCTTGACGGCGAAGCGGCCGGTCTGGCCCTCGAGCGCGCCGGCGGCGATCAGAGCGTTGTAGGAGGAAAAGCCGGTGATGAACTGATCGAGCGAGACCCCGTAGCTCTTCAGCAGCATCGGCTCGGCGATGATCTCGACCGCCTCGTCGCGGGCGCCGCGCAGCTCGGCCGCCAGCACGCCTGGCGCCTGCTCGATCGCGTTCTTGGCGATGCGCGCGATATGCAGCAGCGTGCGCTCCGGCACGTCGCCCGAGAGCGCGACCACCAGCACCGGATAGAGCGAGAGGTTGACCTCCAGCACCTGCGGCTCGTCGACGTCCTTGGGCAGATCGTGCTTGGCCTGGTCGACCTTGGCGCGCACGTCGGCCAGCGCCGACTTGGAATCGAAGCCGGCCTCGAACTCGAGCAGCACGAAGCCGCCGCCTTCGAACGCGGTCGAGCGCATTTCCTTCACGTTGCCGACCGACTTGAGCTGGGTCTCGACCGGACGCAGCAGCAGCCGTTCGGAATCCTCGGGGCTGATGCCGCGCTGCGACAGCTGGACGTAGATGATCGGCACCCGCACGTCCGGCTCGGCCTCCTTCGGAATGGTCACATAGGCCACCATGCCGGCGCACAACAAAAAGACCAGCGTCGCGATGGTCAATCGCGCATGGCCGATGGCGTAGTCGATGAACTTGGACATCGTGCTGTTCCAGCGTTGCGGTGAGCGAGGATTATCGGCTGGCCGCGTAATCGGCGGCCGGAACCGCCTCGACGTGCTGTCCTTCGCGCACGAAGTCCTGTCCCTGCACGATCACGCGGGCGTCGTTCGCAACGCCGTCGACCCACATGGAGGTCTGCTCGTCCTCGATGACCTTGACCGGAATGAAGCCGACGACCCCGTTCGGGTCGACGGTGCGCACGCCAAGATCGCCGTTCGACGAGAACGTCAGGGCCGAGCGCGGCACGCTGGTGGCCGCCACCGGGGCGAGCGGGATCGCGACCTCGGCGCTGATCCCGTCCGGGATCGCGCCGTCGGCATTGGGCAGCTCGATCTCGATCCGATAGGTGCGGGTGGTCTGGCTCGCGGTCTTCGACACGAAGCGCACCTTGCCGCGCACGGTCTCGCCGGTGACGAGCCGCACCTCCGCCATGTCGCCGAGCTTGACGCCGGCAAGCCTGCGCTCGGACACCTCGACCACCGCCAGCATCGGATCGAGCGCGACCAGCGTGCCGAGATCGGCGCCCGCCATCGAGAAGGCGGCCTTGCCGACCTCGACCGTGAGATCGCTGATGACGCCGGCCCAGGGGGCGCGGATCACGCCGCGATCGAGCTCGGCCTCGGCGATGGCAAGCGCGGCTTTGGCGGCGTCGAGCTGGGCCTGGAGATTGACCAGGTCGAGCTTCGGATTGGCGCCGCTGGCGATCAGGGGCCGCTTGGCATCGAGCTCGGCTTGGCGCTGCATCACCAGCGATTTCGCCTGCGCGACCTGGGATTCCCGCGCCTCATCGGAGAGGATCGCGATGACGTCGCCGCCCTTGACCTGCGTGCCGCGGCGAACCTTGAGCTCGGTCAATACGCCGCCGGTCCGCGCCGTGAGGGTGACCCGGCGGTCGGCCTCGGTGCGGCCGGAGAGGACAAGCTTGCGGCTATGGGGCACGATGCTCGTCTGCGTCACGCCGACGCGGAACAGCTTC
Source organism: Xanthobacteraceae bacterium (assembly GCA_036522235.1). GTDB lineage: Bacteria > Pseudomonadota > Alphaproteobacteria > Rhizobiales > Xanthobacteraceae > VAZQ01. The sequence continues at coordinate 5,073 of DATDGG010000599.1, read as the reverse complement.
TTGCTCTCCTGCTCGTTGGGGCGGATGGCGGCGGTGCTCTCGGCGCTTTCGCGCGGTAGCAGATGCCCGGACACGATCCACAGCGTGGCGGCGGCGACCAGGCCGAGCGCGGTGATGCGGCTCGCTTTCATTGTCCGCTTCCTTCTTGTTCACTGTTGTCGGCGGGCGGGTGCGTCAGCAGGCAGTTGACCATGTGCAGGACGTGCGGGAGCGCGGCCTCGGCGTCGAAGGAGGGGTCGGCGGCGCGGCGCCACGACAGGCCGTCGGACAGCACCATCAGCATGGTGGCGGCGGCATCGAGATCGACCGCGGCGGAAATCTCGCCGCGTCCGGCGGCGCGGCGCAGCATGTCGACGAGGCGCATCTTGATGTCGCGCTCCACCTCCGTATGCAGGCGGGCGATTTCCGGGTTGCGGCGGCTCTCCGCCATGATCTCGGCGCAGAGGCCGGCTTCCTCCTCGGGGCGCTCGACCAGATGATGGCGCGCCAGCGCCGCGAGCCCGTCGAAGAAGCCGCCGGCCTGGTCGACCGCCAGCATGCTCTCGGCCGCCTCCGCGCGATTGCGCTCGCAGATGCCGGCGATCAGCGCTTCCTTGGAGGGAAAGTAGCGATAGAGATTGCCGGGACTCATCTCGGCTTCGGCGCAGATTTCCTGCATCGAGGCGCCGTGAAAGCCCGAGCGCGCAAAGCAGCGCTGGGCGGCATCAAGAATCTCCAGCCGGCGGTCCGACTGCCGCTGGACATTGGCGCGACGCATCTGAATTTTCCCCCGACCCGGATATTGCAGTGCGCAAAATGAGAATGAACGTTCGCTCTCCTAGTCCCGCAGGTGGATTCTGTCAACCATGATCAGCGAAAGGTGTCTGGCTTGTGTCCCGGCGGCGTGCGTGTGGTGTGCGGCCGCGCCGGGTGGCCACAAATCTTTGTGGAAACGCGGGACGCGCTCAGGCCTTGAAGCGCAAGGGGACGATGTTGTCGATGTCCAGGTCTTCGGACAGCGCCGGCTGCAGGGTGGGCGAGGGCAGCAGGTTATCCTTGATGTCGGCCATGCGGAACGGCTTGGGCAACGAGGGCAGCATATGCAGGCCGTGGGCGCGGCCGATCCGCTCGACCTCTAACAGCGTGCGCGTGTCGCGGCCGCTGATGAGCATCACCCGTCCGGCGAACTTGCGGGCCTCGAGCTGGCGGATGACCTCGATCGCATCCGATTGGCCGAGCGCCAGGTCGAGAAAAATGAGATCGGGCTTGGCCTGCTCGAGCTCGTGCAGGAATGCCTCGGGGCCGACGAAGGCGCGCGCGCTGATGCCGATGGTGGCCAGCATCTTGGAAAGCGCGATCCCTAGCCTCGCCTCGTCGTCGAGCACGAAGGCGAGGCGAACGTCATACGGATTTGATTCTGCGGGCACGGGAGGCGACCTTTGATTGTTGCGTACCCAGGGTAGGAGGGCGAAACCTAACGACTGTTTAAGCGCTTGCCTCGCCTTGGAATGATCAATCGGGTCGCCTGTGAATGCGACTCCGTGGAATTGCCTAGTTCTGCTAAACTGATGATCCCTGGGTAACATCGGATCTTTCCGCCGGCAATTGGCGCGAGGTCGTGGTGAGCGAAACGTCGACGCAATGGCCGCTCATGGTGCGGGGTCAATCGCCTGAGCGGACCGGCCGATCCCGCGCAGCCGGTCATTGCTCAACTATGCAAGCGCCCCGCCCAAGCCCGGTTTTTTCCGGAACGGACGATCCGCCTGGTCGGGCCGAGGCCATGAACAGGTCATCGATCATCAAGTCACTATTGTTCCTTCTCCTCGGAGCCTTGGCGGCTCTGCCGGCTGCCGCAACTGCGGCCGACCAAGTCGCGGGCGAAACTCACCGGACCACGGCTGAGCCCTCCGCGGCGGTGCGCGACGCGCAGCACCGGACGGAGCTGAGGATCACGATCTGGTATCCGGCCGCGGAGGGCGAAGTGTCGCGGCCGATCGTCATTGGTCCCCCGCAGCAGCCTGTCTTTCAGGTCGGCTCGGTCGCAGTTGACGCGCCGTTCGCGATCGATGCGGACGGCCGACGTCGCCCGGTCATTCTGCTCTCGCACGGATTCGGCGGCACCGCGGGGGTGATGGGCTGGTTCGGAATCGCAATGGCGGAGGCAGGCTATATCGTCATCTCGGTTGACCATCCGGGCAACAATGGCGTCGACCAGATGACCGCCCCGGGAGCAATCCTGTGGTGGGAAAGGGCGGAAGACCTCAAGCACGCGCTTGAAGCCGTCAGCCATGACCAGATCTTGGGGCCTCACCTCGACCTCGCGCGTGTCGGCGCTGCCGGCTTCTCGGCCGGGGGCTTCACCGCGCTGGTGCTTGGCGGCGCCCGCGCCGACCGGGAGCATTTTCTGCGTTTTTGCCGCGAGCATCCTGATGATGGCGTGTGTCGGCCGCAGCGCGAATTCGCCGTCACCGAGACCGATGTCGAGCACGCGTTGCAGGATCCGCAGGTTGCCGCCCTGGAGGCGACGGCTCACGACGACCATTCCGTCGGTTCCGTGAAGGCGGTCTTCGCCATGGCTCCAGCGCTGGTCCAGGGGATCGACCCGGAGAGCCTCAAGGCGATGGCCAGGCCGGTGACCATAGTCGCCGGCGACGCCGATACCGTGGCGCCTCCTGCCACCAATGCGCAGGTGGCCGCCCGCCTCGTTCCGGATGCTCGGCTCGCCATGTTGCCGAACACCGGGCACTATGCCTTCCTGTCCATCTGCACGCCGGCGGCCGCGTCAGTTCCAATCTGCGTGCTCGCCGGATCGCAGGAGGAGGCCCACCGCGTCGCCATCGTTGAGGCCAAAGAACTCTTCGCCGGCTATCTCGGCCTTCCGTGAAAAAACAAGGCTTCGATAGGCCAGCCCAAGGGAGGGAACGCCGCCTCGAATGGGCCGCGCTCCTGAAACGGACCGGATCAGCTGGTGCCGCCGTCGGCCGCCTCGCGCGCGGCGCGGACCTCGGTCGAGCGCGGCGGCGCCTCCTCCGACACTGAATAAGTCGCCTTGACGGCAGGCCGTGTCATCAAGCGTTGGAACCATTCCCAGCTGCGCGGCGACACTTGCTCGTTCATGAGATCGGGCGCCCAGCGCGGCATCCGCTCGGCCGAGGAGAGCACGTTGATATCGGCGAGCGAATAGGTCGGCCCGGCGAGATAGGCGTGCTCCGCCAGCGCATGCTCCATGCGCGCGACCGCGTAACTGATCTTGGCGCGCGCCTCCGCGATGTCCTCCGGCGGAAAGCCGTGAAAGGCCTTGAGCCACTTCTCCCGCTTGGAATGGAGCGAGATGCGCGCCAGCGATTTCTCGAATTCGTCGCGGCCGCGCTCGCGCAGGATCGGCCCGATGCCGAAGGCCCAGCCGATGGTGGCGATGGCATGAAACAAATGCTCGTCGACGATCTGGCTCCAGCGGCGCATGCGCGCCAGCTCGAGCGGGCTTGCCGGGCGCAGCGGCGGATGCGGAAACGCATCGTCGAGATATTCGTTGATCACGCTGGTCTCGGTGATGACCGCGCCGTCGTGAACGAGCGCCGGCACCTGGCCGTCCGGATTGATGGCGAGGAATGCGGGCGTCAAGTGCTCACCCTCGGGCAAGCGCAGATAGTGGCCTTTGTAGGCGAGCCCCTTCTCCTTCAAGGTCGTGCGCACCTTGACGGAAGCTTGCGACAGTCCGGCGTGATAGAGCTCGAGCATGGTGGTTCGTCCAATTTCGCCGCCGGCCTGCGGGCGCAAGCGTGTTAGAGCCCGATCGAGTGGATCGGGATGGGCTCTGCCATTTTGCGTTGGCGCATGTCCTTTTCGGAAAACCGGCATCCACTTTCCGGGACATGCGCTAGTGCTGCACGTAGCCGCGATATTCCTCGATTGTCTCGGCGGGAAACGACGCGAGCTTGGTCGCGACGAAAGCGGCGAGCTCCTCGCCGGTGTTCGGCTGCCCGATATCGAGCCCGCGCTTGCTCGCCTCGTCGATATAGTCCTGGCTGGCGACCATTTTCAGGTAGGCTTGCCGCAGCGTTGCGGTCAGGTCACCGGCCAAGCCGGGTGGGGCGATCAGCGGGAGGCCCAGGCGCTGCGGCGCGCTCAACAATTCGAGCAGCGCCTTTTCCTTGGGATTGTTCACCAGGCTGTCGAGCAGCGGCAGGCCGGGTTCGAACGGCATGACCTGGAACACCGGCACGACCGCGCCCGACGCGATCAGGTCCGCGCGCAGGCTCGCCTTCTGGCAGAGCACGCCGTCGGCCTCGCCGCGTTCCACCGCGAGGATCGCGTCGTTGATGCCCGGATAGCCGCGCACGACCTTGAGCGGAAGCTTCTCATATTTGGCGAGCACCTCGGGCATGACCGAATTCGCCGTGGTGCTGCCGCTGCCTGCGATGATGATGGTGCGCTTGGCGGCGCGAAGATCATCGAAGCTGCGCACATTCGCCGCCCGGCGCATCCACAGCACGAAATTGCTGGAGGCCGAGCTGCCGATCCAGGTGAACTTACGCAAGTCGTATTTGGTGTCGGCCGCGCTGATGACGGGCGCGAGGGTAAATCCGGAACGCCCGGGCATGCCGAGCGTCAGCCCGTCCGGCTTGGCGAGGCTATAGAGGTAGTTGCCGAGAATAATGCCGCCGGCGCCCTGCATGTTCATGGGCAGGATACTGGGCTCGCCCGGAATGAACTTGCCGAGGAAGCGCCCGACCAGCCGCATCTCGCTGTCGATGCCGCCGCCGGGAGGCTGGCCGGCGAACAAGGTCAGGGTCTTGCCGCGATAGAAGTCTGCCGGAGCGGCGTGGCCGAGCGTCGCGGCGGCGGCGAGAACAAGTGCCGCGAGGGCAACGGAGCGATGCCGCGCGCCGCCGCTCATCGCCAGGCGTCGACAGAGATGGTCTTGCGGTACTTGGCGCCCATGATGCGCCAATAGCCGTTGGCCTCGCCGCCGACCACGACCACGTTGATATCCTTTTCCGGAAAGATGCGGATCGGCTCGTCGGGCGCGGCCTTGAGCCAGGTCGCCATCGGCTCCTGCCCGAAGGTCGCCCACGGATAGACGTAGTTCTGCAC
>DATDGG010000598.1:0-3424 GCA_036522235.1 Xanthobacteraceae bacterium | reverse complement strand
ACCCTCGCCGCCACCCAAAGCGACCCCACCGCCGGGAACATCCCGGTCGACCCGAATGCCGCGAGCAGCACCGCGCCCGCCGATACTCACGGCGACACGAAACCGGATACGAGCAATTCCGACGCGGCTTCGGCAGCGACTCCGCCTGCCGATGCTTCGGGGAGCCAGCAGCCCCTGACGCCGCCGCCGATCGCGGCCGCCTTGGCGTTCCCGGTGATCGCTACCACCCCGTCCGCGACCGATGGAAACCAAACCGGCACCGAGAATGGGAATGGCAACGCCAGCGCCGGTGGGACTGTGGACGCGGGCCAGCTCGCGGCGCTGAGCGGTGCGATCAAGGCCGGAGCGCCACGCGGAAAGGCCGATGGTGCAGATACGAAACCCGTCCCCGGCGACGCCGGCACGGCGAGCGACGGCAGCGCCAATCCGGGAGCGAAGGCCTTCGATGCGGCCCGCCTGACGCCCGCGCTGACCCCGCAGCCGCCGCAGAACGCGCCATTGCCGCCGACCGGCCAAGGTCAACCGACCGCTGGCGACGGATCGCAGACCCGCAATGCGGACGTGGCTTCGACGACCCAAGCCGCCACCAACCATGCGCGGCAGTTGGCCGCGACCGGCCAAGCGACCGGCGCCAACGCCGCGCCCCAAACCGGTCCGACCCCCGATCCCGCGGCCGGCCCGAATGCCGATTCGACCCGCGATCCGTCGGCGAAGCCGATCGAAGACGTCACCCGGCAGGCGCTCGAGGCGGCGGTCCGGCACACAGAAACGCCCACGACCGAGCCACCCGCTTCGCCTCCCGGCAGCGTCCAGGCCGCCAGCACCCCGCAGGCGGCGGACGGCACTGGCGGCGCGCTCGCACCGGCGCTGTCGACCACCTCCGCGGCGCAGACCGCCGCACCGGCAACGGCCGCAAGCCCACCCGCCGTGCCGATCAGCGGGCTCGCGGTCGAGATTGCGGCCCAAGCCCACGCCGGCAGGAGCCGCTTCGACATCCGCCTCGATCCGCCGGAGCTCGGCCGCGTTGACGTGCGGCTCAATATCGACCGCCAAGGCAAGGTGACGTCGCGCGTGATCGTCGACCGCCAGGAGACGCTCGACATTTTGCGGCGCGAGGCGCCCGAGCTGCAGCGATCGTTGCAGCAGGCCGGGCTCAAGACCGCGGACGACAATGCGTTGCAATTCAGCTTGCGCGACAACGGCACGTCCGGCGGCTTCAACAATTTCGGCGGCTACAATCCCTATCCCAACAACGACGCGCCGGCGGGCGCGACCCGCGTGATCATCGCGGATCGGGATCTGCCGCCGGTCGATGCCGCGGGGGCCGGCTATGGCCGGACGAACGGCAGCAGCGCGGGCGTCGACATCCGGGTGTGAGCGCCGCGGTAACCCGGCACGGTCCGGCTTGCCGCGGCCATGACAATAATTTCCCAATTGATAAGATAGGCTTAGGCAAATTTTAAGCCGCGACATGTAATTTTCGCCTCGAGTTGGTCAGTCGAGTGCGTGAGTTGATTCAAATGACCGAGCCCCTTCGACCGAGGGCGAAATACGTGATCGGACCGGACGGCAGCCCGTTGACGATCGCCGATCTGCCGGCACCGGGCACCAAGCGCTGGGTCATTCGGCGCAAGGCCGAGGTGGTTGCCGCCGTGCGCGGCGGGCTGTTGTCGCTCGAAGAGGCGTGCAGCCGCTATACGCTGACCGTCGAGGAATTCCTCTCCTGGCAATATTCGATCGACCAGCATGGCCTCGCCGGCCTGCGCACGACGCGCATTCAGCAATACCGGCAATAGGCCCGGATTGGTCGCAGGACTTTAACGCTCCCTGCCCCGCCGTGCCGGCGGGGGCTGTGGCGCTTATGCGACTCCAGTCGGCCTTCGCAGCAAAAATTAACCCGACAGTAACCTTGTACCAGGCAAATCTTGCCGGGTCGGATGTTGTCAGGTCGGATTGCCGTGCAGGGACTGCTCGACTTCCTCAGATCACTGGGTGCGGCGCGCCTCGCCGCCATGGGCGCCGTCACGGTGGCCCTGGTCGGCTTTTTCGCATTCCTCATCCTGCGCGTCACCGCCCCGCAGATGACCCCGCTGTTCACCGACCTCACGCTCGAGGATTCGACCGCGATCGTGAAGGAGCTGGAGCGCCAGGGCGTCACCTATGAGCTGCGCAACGACGGAGCGATCGTGCTGGCGCCCAAGGACCGGGTGCCGCGGCTACGCATGTCGCTGGCGGAAGGCGGGCTGCCCAAGGGCGGCGGGGTCGGCTACGAAATCTTCGACAAATCCGACGCGCTCGGCGCCACGAGCTTTGTGCAGAACATCAATCATCTGCGGGCGCTGGAGGGCGAGCTTGCCCGCACCATCCGCTCGCTCGACCGGGTGCAGGCCGCGCGCGTCCATCTGGTGCTGCCCGAGCGGCCGCTGTTCTCGCGCGAGACCCCGGAGGCGTCGGCCTCGATCGTGCTGAAGGTGCGCGGCATGCTGGAGCCGCAGCAGGTCAACGCGATCCGCCATCTTGCGGCCTCGGCGGTCAACGGCCTCAAGCCCGAGCGGGTCTCGATCGTGGACGAGACCGGCCGCCTGCTTGCCGACGGCTCGCGCAGCGCCGACAATGGCGCCGCCAACTCCGACGATCGGCAGATGGCCTATGAGCGACGCCTGCGCGAGCAGATCGAAGGCATCGTCTCCTCGGTGGTCGGGCCCGGCCATGCCCGGGTGCAGCTTACCGCCGACTTCGACTTCAACCGGGTGACGCAGACGTCGGAGAAATTCGATCCGGAGGGCCGGGTCCTGCGCTCGAGCCAGACGCGCGAGGAATCCTCGGCCAGTGCCGACAACAAGCAGGGCCAGGTCACGGTCGGCAACGCGATCCCGGGCGCGCCGCCGCAGCCCGACGCCGCGCTCGCTCGCGATCAGACCAAGAAGTCAGAGGAAATCGTCAATTACGAGATTTCCCGTTCCACCAAGACCGAGGTGACCGAAGGCGGCCGCCTGAACCGCGTCTCGGTGGCGGTCCTGGTCGACGGCAACTACACCAAGAACGACAAGGGCGAGACCGTCTACCAGCCGCGCGACAAGGACGAGATCGATCATATCGCGGCGCTGGTGCGCTCCTCGATCGGCTTCGATCAGAAGCGCGGCGACCAGGTCGAGGTGGTCAATCTGCGCTTTGCCGAGATTCCGGCCAATGCCATCGCTGAGCCGACCGGCATCATGTCGTACCTGCAGTTCACCAAGGACGACATCATGCACTGGGCCGAGGAGCTGGTGATGGTGCTGCTCGCCATTGTGGTGCTGCTGATGGTCGTGCGGCCGCTGGTCAACCGCATCATCGCGCCGGAGCGGCCGGCGGCGGAGAGCGCCGCGGCGGCGCTGGCGAGCGGCGACGTGCGCGCCGCCATCGCGGCCGGCGCCAGCCCGGC
>DATDGG010000597.1:0-10415 GCA_036522235.1 Xanthobacteraceae bacterium | reverse complement strand
GATGATCGGCGCCGTCATGACGATGATCGACACCGGCGGCAGGAAGAAGCCGAGCACCGCCACCATGACCAGGATGGCGGAGAGCAGCACCCATTTCGAGAGATGCAGCTCCACGATCGATTGCGCGGCCGACTGGCTGATGTGGAGGTAGCTCATGACGTAGGAATAGAGCAGCGACATGCCGATGATGAGCATGAGCATGGTCGACTCGCGCAGCGTCGCGGTCAGGATCGGCTCGAGCTCGCGCGGCGTCCACACGCTGTAGATTCCCGCGATCAGGACCAGCGCCAATAGCGCGCCGAGCCCCGCCGTCTCCGAGGGCGTGGCAAAGCCTCCGTAAAGGGCGACCATCACGCCGGTGAGCAGGATCACGAAGGGCAAGACGCGCGGCAGCAGCGCGAACTTGTCCCGCATGGACAGCTCATCTGGGCGCAGCAGCTCCGAACGCACGCCGGTCGCGTCCATGATGGCGCGCGCCCGCCGGTATTCGAGGCGAAATCGCCAGGCCGCGTAGCCGGCGAACAGGACGACCAGCAGCAGTGCCGGTCCGATGGCGGCCAGGAACAGCCGGCCGAGCGACTGCTCGGCCGCGACCGCGTAGAGGATCATGGTGATCGAGGGCGGCAGCAGGATGCCGAGCGTGCCGCCGGCCGCGATGATGCCGGCCGCGAAGCTCCCGGAATAGCCGCGCCGGCGCATTTCCGGAATGCCGGCGGAACCGATCGCCGAGCAGGTAGCGGGCGAGGAGCCGGCCATGGCGGCAAACAGCGCGCAGGCGAAGACATTGGCGATGCCGAGCCCGCCCGGGATGCGATGCATCCAGGCGTGCAGCGCGCCGTAGAGGTCCTGCCCGGCCGGCGAGCGGCCGATCGCGGCGCCCTTGAGGATGAACAGCGGGATCGACAACAGCGTGATCTGCGCCATCTCCTCGTAGACGTTCTGCGTGATGGTATCGACCGAGGACGCGGGCATGAACGCGATCATGAACACGGTCGCGACGGCGCCCAGCGCGAACGCGATCGGCATGCCGGAGAACATCACCACGAGCGTGGCGCCGCCATAGAGGAGCCCAATCGACAAGGTCGTCATCGGCGCCGACCATGCAACGGCTTGGCCACCTGCAGCAGCAGCTGCAAGGCGAGCAAGCTCATGCCCATTGTCATGAGCGAATAGGGAATCCACAAAGGCGGGCCCCAGGTCGAGCCCGAATGATAGTCCTCGACCCAGGCCTCATCGAGCAGCGTCCAGGACTTCCAGGAGAAATAGCTGCAGAAGGCGAGGCTTGCGACATCGACCAGCCATTGCCGCACGGCATTCACCCGCGGCGGCAACAGGCCGACGATCGCCTCGATCGCCACATGACCGCGGCGCGCCTGGATCGCGGCCCCCGACATGAAGACGGCGCCCACGATCAGGAACACCGAGAGCTCGTCCTGCCAATCGGTGGAGAAATGCAGGAAATAGCGCGAGGCGACGCTGTAGGTGAGGACGCAGGCGGCGGCGACCAGCGCCACCGACGAGACGACCACGATCGCCTGATTGACGCGATCGAGAATGCGCTCGAGCGCGCCGGCGGCCTCTGCCGCGGGCACGCTCGGCGTTTCGGTCTCGACGGCGTCGAGGCCGTGCAGCATCGCGGATTCCTCAGGCCAACGTCAGGAGACGCTGATCGCCTCGGCAAGCTTGAGCAGGTCGGCCGAAAGCGGCGTGCGATCGGCATAATCCTTCCAGGCGGTGACGCGTGCGATGGCGCGCCACTTCTCGACAATGGCGTCGTCGAGATCGGCCACCTTGGCGCCCTTCTTGGCGTAGACCTCGGCGACCTTGCGGTCGTCCGCCATCGCCTCGTTGGTGCCGAACTGCTCGAGCTCGGCGCCGAGCGCGAGCACGGCTTCCTGCTGGTTCTTCGGCAGCTTGTCGAAAATCTCCTTCGACATGATGAGCGGCTCGAGCATGTACCAGTAAGACTTGCCGCGTCCGGTGGTCAGGCTCTTGGCCACCTCTTCGAGGCGGAACGAGATCAGGCTGGTCGAGGAGGTGATCGCCGCGTCGCAGGCGCCGGTCTGCATGGCCTGATAAAGCTCGTTGGATGGCGTCGACAATGTGGTCGCGCCGGCCTTTTGCAGCATCATGTCCATCTCGCGGCTGCCGCCGCGGATCTTGAGACCTTTGGCATCGTCCGGATTGACGACCGGATTGCCGCGGCTCGCCACCCCGCCGGCCTGCCAGATCCAGGACAGGATGAGGACGCCTTTGCCGGAGAGGAATTCGGCGAACTTCTGGCCGACCGGCGATGCCTTCCAGGCGGCGCCCTGCTTGTAGGAGCTCACCAGCCCCGGCATCAGGCCGATATTGAGCTCGGGGAACTCGCCGCCCGCATAGGAGATCGGATAGAAGCTCAGATCGAGGGCGCCTTTGCGCACGGCGGAAAACTGCGGCACGGTCTTCATCAAGGAGGAATTCGGATAGACCTGCGCCCCCAGCGCGCCGCCGGTGCGCTTCTCGATCTCGGCCGCGAACTTCAGGCAAATCCGGTCGCGGAAATCGCCCTCATCGATCGTGCCGCCGGGGAATTGGTGGGAAATCTTCAGGATCTGCGCCGGCGCGGCCGAACCAAGCCGCGACGCCGCGATGACGGCAGGCGCCGCGATCGCTCCAACCAGGATATGACGTCGACTGATGGCCATGTCACCCTCCCTTCGGGCCGCCGCCGTTTAAGGCTTTTTCGGCAGCCGCATTTTGATTTCTACCGAATATCATAGACTTATCGCGCCTGACGGTCTCTGCGTCAATGCGCAGCAACAGAAGCGCCGCCGCGCCGCACCACCGCACCGAAAGCCCTTGTGATCGATCCTCAATTGTCGCAAAGCTCGTCATCCGTCCGTTCACCAACCTTCTCAAAACCCCGTGCCGACATCCAAAGTTCCGATCGTGGTGGTCGAAGATGACCCCTTCCTGCGCGTCGTCGGCATCGTGCTCGATCCGGCGACATCGGCGGAGCGCTATGCGGCCTATGCGGATTTCTTCGCCCACGACGATCCGGATTTCGACGGCTATTGCGCGCGCGTGCGCAGCCGCATCGGCGCGCTGTTCCCGAGCCAGGTGCGGCTCGTCGAGACTGCCGAGGAGATGCGGGCGAGCCTGCTCGGGGCGCGCGGCCTGATCGTGGAATCGCTCCCGGTCGCGGCCGGCGAGCTCGCGGCCGGGAGCGATCTTGTTGCGGTGCAGAAATACGGTGCCATGCCGCGCAATATCGACGCCGCGGCCTGCGCGAAGCGCGGCGTCAAGGTGCTCACGTTCCGCCGGCGCGCCAACATCGCCTGCGCCGAGGTCGCGATCACGCTGATGCTGACCTTGGCCAAGAAGTTACATCGCCTGGCCGGGCGGATCAGTGCCGATGCGCTCGCCGCCGAAGGCTATTCCTACAAGCCGTTCGACCGCCGTCACACGCCCAACTCCAATTGGGCGCGCATTCCCGGCATCGGAATGCTCTATGGCTCCACGCTCGGCATCATCGGGGTCGGCGAGATCGGGCGGGAGATCGCACTGCGTGCCGCGGCGTTCGGCATGCGCATCCTCTACTACCAGCGCACGCGGCTGCCAGAAGCCGAGGAGCGACAACTCCAGTTGAGCTATGTGCCGCTCGAGCAACTCATGGCCGAAAGCGATTGGGTCGTGCCGCAGGTGCCGGGCGGACCGACGACCCGCCATATCATCGACCGCACGCGGCTTGCGCAGATGAAACCCGGCGCCTGTCTGATCAACCTGTCGAGCGCCGATCTCGTGGAGCGGAGCGCGCTGATCGAGTCGCTGAGGTCGGGGCGGCTGGGCGGCTTCGCGCTCGATCCGCAGTATGAGGCACCTGGCCGCAGCGACGATGAGCTGCTGGGGTTCAAGAACGTGGTACTGTCGCCGCATATCGGCGGGTCACCGCGGTTCAACGCCCTCGACGACATAGCCGACATGCTGGCGGGCCTGGCCCAAGAAATGCAAGGTAGGAGAAATACAAAGTGAGAGAATGCAAAGTGAGAATGCGTAATGAAATCGCAAAGTGAAACCGCGAAGTGAGATTGCGAACTGAAATTGCCAACTGAAAATTGCAAAGTGAATTGCGAAGTGAATTGCAAAGCGAAGATCGCAACCGTGGTTCGTCTCGCCTTAGCGCTTCTGGCCGCCGCGCTTGCGGCTGACTCAGCGCTCGCCCAACCGGGCGCGAGCGAGGCCGCCTGGCCATTGCGGCCGATCCACCTGATCGTGCCGTTTCCGCCGGCGAGCACGGCCGACGTGATCGCACGCGTTCTCGGCCAGAAACTCGGGCTTCGAGTCGGCCAACAATTCGTCGTCGAGAACCGGGTGGGCGCGAGCGGCAACATCGGGGCCGAGCTGATCGCCAAGGCGGCGCCCGACGGATATTCGATCGGCATCGTGACCTCGAGCACCCAGGCGGTCGCCGCCACGCTGAGCCCGAACCTCGCCTACGATCCGATCCGCGACTTCACGCCCATCGTGCTGATCGCGAGCTCGCCCTATGTGCTGGTCGTCTATACGGGCGTGCCGGCCAACAGCGTCGCCGAGCTGATTGCGCTCGCCAAGCGCAGGCCCGGCGTTCTGAACTACGGCTCGGCCGGTCCGGCAAGCCTCGCCCACCTCGCCGGCGCGCTGTTTGCGACCATGACCGACATTACGCTGACCCATGTCCCCTACAAGAGCACTGCGCAGTCCGTGATCGACATGATGAGCGGACGCCTTGAAATGCAGTTCGCCACCATCCCGCCGAGCATCCAGACGATCCGGGCCGGGCAGTTGCGCGCGCTCGCGGTCACCGGCAAGAAGCGCGTCGACGCGCTGCCCGACACGCCGACCATGGCCGAAGCCGGCGTCAGCGGCTACGACGCGACGCTCTGGTTCGCCCTGGTGGCGCCGGCGAAATTTCCCGCCGCGCTGGCGCGCCGCCTGAACCGGGAGATTGCCGACATCCTCGATGCCGCCGACATGAAGGACCTGCTGGCGCAGCAAGGCCTCCAGGTCGAAGGCGGCCCGCCCGAGGCGCTCACCGAGCAGGTCCGCAGCGATACCGCCAAATGGCGGGAGGTCATTGCGAAAGCCGGCATCACGGCGGAATGAATGCGGGGCCCGCGAGTGGCTTTCGCCCCATGGGCCCTTTAGTGTAAAAGGTCGGCTGCAGCACTTGCAGGGCCCACGGCTCGCGACCCGGGCGCCCTGACAGGGAGGATGTTCGGAATGAAATTCTTGACCCCAAAAAAGTGCCTGAGGGCGTGCTTGGCGATTGCGGCGGCGGTGACGTTGGCAGGCGCCATCGCGGCCCCGGTATGGGCCGGCGGCTCGTCCTTCGGGGACGACGATGAAGAGGCCGACGAGGGACCGGCCTATTTCGGCTTCGTGCGCGATACCGGCGGGAACTCGATCTCCGACGCCAAGGTGACGGTGGGCATCAAGAACCGCGGCGGCGTGGTCACCCGCAGCGACGCGCTCGGCACTTACCGGGTCCCGGGTTTCGGCAAGGACGTCGATACCAAAGAGGTCGAGGTGAGCTGCGAGAAGGAAGGCTACAAGCAGGTCAAGACGTTCCGACGCACGGCACCGACTGCCCTCAATGTCCCGATCATCGAGACCGAGTGCACGCTGCAGAAAGGCTAGAGGCCGCTCGCATGCGGGCGCGCACCTTTTGGCTTGTTGCTGCCGGCGTCTTGCTCCTCGCGAGGGTCTCCTCAAGCGGGGTGGGTGCGCAATCACCTGCACCGGCGCTGACCGGAGAGGTCAGCGCGCCCGACGGCGGCGCGATGGAAGGCGTGCTGGTCAGCGCGCAACCGAGCGGGTCTCCCGTCACCGTCACGGTCGTCAGCGATCAGAATGGCCGGTTCGCCTTCCCGCCCGGCAAGCTCGGCGGCGGACGCTACGCGTTGCGCGTCCGCGCGACCGGCTTTGAGCTCGACGGACCGCGGGCCGTCGATATCGCGGACGGCAAGCCCGCGCGCGTCGCCCTCAAGCTGCGCAAGACCGCCGATCTCGCCGCGCAGCTCACCAATACCGAATGGTTCATGAGCTTCCCAGGCACCGCCGAGCAGAAGCGGGCGCTGATCGAATGCATGAGCTGCCACACGCTTGAGCGCATCGCGCGCTCCAAATACGACGCCGACGCGTTCATGCCGGTGCTCAAGCGTATGACCGGTTATGCCAACAACACCATCCAGGCGCGGCCGCAAAAGCGTCCCGCCGAGGTCGACTTTCCGGAGGACCGGGCCCGCAAGGTGGCCGAATACCTGGCGACCATCAATCTAAGCAAGAGCGAGCCAGGGTCCGATAAGGCTTGGTCCTACGCTCTGCAGACGCTGCCGCGCCCGACCGGCGCGGCGACGCGGATGGTCGTGACCGAGTACGATCTGCCGCGCCAGACCATCGCGCCGCATGACGTGCGCACCGACGCCAACGGGTTCGTGTGGTATTCGAACTTCGTCGAGAACGAGCTCGGCCGGCTCGATCCGCGCACCGGCGCGCACAAGGAATTCGCCTATCCGGTGCTCAAGCCCGGCTTTCCGACCGGGTCGCTCGCGCTCGAGCCCGACCCTGACGGCAATCTGTGGCTGGCGATGATGTTCCAGGCCGGGCTCGCCAAGTTCGACGTGAAGAGCGAGACCTTCCAGCTGTTCCCGGTGCAAAAGGAGCTCAACAGCGACACGACGCAGGAATCCCTGCTGACGCCGAGCCATTGGCACGTGGACGGCAAGGTGTGGACCAACGACGTGAGAAAGCAGGCGGTCCTTCGCCTCGATGTCGCAAGCGGCAAGTACGAGTTCATCAATCCGTTTGCGCTTACGCCCAAGGGCCGGCAGCATTCGCCCTACGGCATGGTCTCGGATGCCGCCAACAATCTCTATTTCATGGATTTCGGCGACGAGAATATCGGACGCATCGATGCCAAGACCGGCGCCCCCACCATCTATCCGACACCGACGCCGCGCTCGCGCCCGCGCCGCACCATGATGGACGCGCGAGGCCGCGTGTGGTTCGCCGAATTCGCCGCCGACAAGGTCGGGATGTTCGATCCGGCCCAGGAAAAATTCACCGAGTGGGACGTGCCGACGCCGCACACCTATCCCTACGACGTCTTCCTCGACCGCACCGGCCAATTGTGGAGCGGGTCGATGTCGAGCGACCGGATTCTCCGGCTCGATCCGCGAAGCGGCAAATCTGTCGAATATCTGTTGCCGCGCCCGACCAATATTCGACGCATCTTCATCGACGACAGCACCAATCCGGTCACCTTCTGGGCCGGCAACAATCACGGGGCCGAGATCATCAAGCTCGAGCCGCTCGACTGACTACGCCGCATGCGAATTCTCGTCATCGATCAGGCGCCGCGCACCGCGAAGTCGCAACCTCCCTACGATGTCGCGGCCATCGAAAAGCTGCTCAACGGCTACGCCTCGCCCGGCACCAAGGTCGAGATCGGCTTTCCGGACGATTTCGAAGGCTCCAATGTGTTCCTGACCATCGGGGCGCAGAGCGCGCTCAACGGGCTGCACCACATGATGGAGACGCCGGCCATCGTGCGGAAAATCTTCTGGGCCGCGCAAAACGGCTATGACGCGGTGATCTCCAGCAATACGTTCGAGCCGGGCGTGGACGGCGGGCGGCTCGCGGTCGACATTCCGGTGATCGGGCTCATGCGCACCGCGATGCATGCGGCGACGACGCTCGCGGACCGGGTCGGCATCACGGTGCCGCTGCCCCCGCACGTTCCTTACACTTGGCGGCTCTTGCGCACCCACGGCCTCGATCGCTTCGTGAGCGACATCAGGCCGATCGGCATCTACGGGGCCGATATCGCGCGGCGCCGCGACGAGATTCTCGGCATCACCGTCAAGACCATCCGCGCCCTGGTGGAGGAGACCCGCGCCGAGATCATCGTGCCGCTCGGCGGCGCGCTCATTCCCTATGTGGTCGATCCGAAGGATCTGGCGGCGGCAACCGGCGTGCAGGTGCTCAACACCAAGGCGATCGGCATCCGGTTTGCGGAAATGTGCGTGGCCTGCGGCATGACGCAGAGCGCCCTCACCTATCCGCGAGCGAAATTGACCTACGAGGACTTCCTGAAATAGAGCGGCTATTCCGCCTTGATGTCGGCTTCGCGGATCACGCGGGCATAGTCGTCGAACTGACGGCGCAGATGCGCGCCGAAATCCGCGCCGCAGGCGCCGACCGGGTACATTTCCAGGACCTGCAGCTTCTCCCTGACGGCCGCCGTTGCGAGCGCGGCACCGAACCATCCCGACAGCTGTGAGATCGCCTCTAGGGGTGTCCTTGCAGGCGCGACCAGGCCAAACCAGACCTCCGTCTGATAGTTCGGGTAGCCGGATTCGGCGACGGTCGGAACGGCCGGCACCGCCGCGATGCGCGTTCGCGAAGCCGTGGCCAGCGCCCGCAGCTTGCCCGAAGCCAGGTGGGCTTCGACCTCGGAATAATTGGCGATCACCGCCGTCACGTGGCCGCCCAGCAGCGCCGTCACGGCCGGCGCGCCGCCCGGATAGGGCACGTGGATCATGTTCACGTCGGCGACGCGCTTGAACATTTCGAACGCGATGTGCTGCGTGGTCGCGGGGGCGACGCTGGCCACGGTCAATTCGCCCGGCTTCGCATGCGCGGCGCCGGTGAGATCAGCCAAGGTCCGATAGGGCGAATCGCTGTTCACGGCGAAGATGAGCGGGGTGCTCACCAGATGACAAACCGGCGCGAAGCTCGAGAACGGATCGTAGTTCAGCTTCTTCAAGCTTGGATTGATGACGAATGAATTGGCCACGATGAGCAGCGTGTTCCCGTCGGGCGCGGCGCGCGACACCGCTTCGCTCGCCACGATGGTGCCGGCTCCCGGGCGGTTCTCGATGACGAAATTCACCCCGCGCGTGCGGCCGACCTGGTCCGCCAAGAGGCGTGCCAGGTCGTCGGCGCTGCCGCCCGGCGGAAAGGGAACGACGATCTTGATCGTGCTTCCCGTCTGCGACCCGGCCTGATGGCCGGAAAGCGCCAGCAGGATCGCGCCCGCGACCGCAGCCAAGATTGGGGTGAGCTTCATTTGGCGCTCCAGCATCGCAGCCCGCGAAGGGCTCCAGGCGATCCGAGCATAATCGGGGCAAACCCACAACCGGCGCGACCTGACACGGCCGTGTCATTCGCGCGTGCTGTCTGTTCGGGGTGATGCCCGCACCGGGTGATGCCCGTATAATGGGTAGCCGCCGGACCTTTTTGAGCAAAGGAATGCCGAGATGACCGTCTATCGCGCCGTCGCCGCCATCGCCGCCGCCGTTTTGGGTCTGGCGCCGCCGCAAGCCGCGCAGGCAAGAATCCTTTCGCAATGGGTCCAGCTCGGACCTGACGGCGGCGCGAGCGTCCGCGCGATCACCGAGGACGCCTGCCCGTCGGTCACTTTCGACGGCAGGTCGGTGCCCATGAGCGTGCGCGCGGAGCCCGCCCGCAGCCTCGGCAATGTCAAGCCGGCACAGTTCACGGTCCGCAGTTGCGAGGCAGCGGTGCCGCCCGACACGGTCGCGGCGGTGCTCGACGGCAAGGCCCTGCCGCTGCCGCGCCCCAACCCGCAGCGCATCCTGGTTTTCGGCGACACCGGTTGCCGGCTCCTCACGGGCGACCCGACGCAGGACTGCAACGACATCAATTCCTGGCCGTTTCCCAAGATCGCCGCCGTGGCGGCGGCGGCGCGGCCTGATCTGGTCATTCACGTCGGCGATTATCATTACCGGGAGGAAGCCTGCCCGGCCGACCATGCGGGCTGCGCCGGCAGCCCCTTCGGCTATGGCTGGGACGCCTGGAATGCCGATTTCTTTGCACCCGCCGCGCCGCTCCTGGCGGCCGCCCCCTGGGTGATGGTGCGCGGCAATCACGAGGACTGCAGCCGCGCCGGCGAAGGCTGGTTCCGTTTTCTCGACCGGGCCCCGATGGAGCCCACCTGTCGCGATTTCACCGGGGACTTCGTGGCCCGGATGGGGGATTTCGGCATCGTGGTGGTCGACGGGGCCAAGGCCGACGATCCCAAAGGCGATCCGAGCGACCTGGCCGCGACGCTGCGCCGCCAGTTCATCGAAGTGCTGGCCAAGGTGCCCGCCGAGGCGTGGCTCACCACCCATCGCCCGCTCGATGCGATGCTTGGCACCGAGAAGGGCGCGCCGCGGAATTTCGTGAGCAACAAGATTCTGGAGCTCGCGCTCGGCGCCGACATGCCGCCCGGCGTGCGGATGTATGTGTCGGGCCATATTCACTTTTTCCAGGCCGTCGATTTCGGCGGCGCGCGTCCGCCCCAGCTCGTGGTCGGCACCGGCGGCGACAATCTGCAGGCGCTGCCGCCCCTGAGCGTGATCGGCGCCGACATAAACGGCATCAAGGTC
>DATDGG010000596.1:0-7108 GCA_036522235.1 Xanthobacteraceae bacterium | reverse complement strand
GGACATGACGCCATGCTGGCCTCGATCGGGCGCGTGTTTCACGCCGCGACTGGGCTCGCGCTGGGCGCGCTCGGCGTCGCGCAGCCGCCGCTCGAGCGCTTGTCGGTTGCGCCCGCCCCCGGAGAGATTCCGATCGCCGTGCTCGGGGCGCATCTCGCCGGCATGCCGCTCAACGGCGAGCTCAAGGAATTGGGCGCGCGATTGCTCGAGGTCACGGTCACGGCGCCCGACTATCGGCTCTATGCGCTCGGGGGAACGCATCCGCCGAAACCGGGTCTCCTGCGCGTCGCGGCGGGGGCCGGCACCAGGATCGAGACCGAAATCTGGGCCTTGCCGGCGGAGTCTTACGGCCGCTTCGTCGCCGCCGTGCCGTCCCCGCTGTCGATCGGCACGATCAGGCTTGCCGATGGGCGCGCCGTGCAAGGGTTTCTGGTGGAAACCGAAGCGCTCGCCGGCGCGCGCGATATTTCGAGCTTCGGCGGCTGGCGCGCCTATCTGGCGAAGGAGAAAGTCGGGGCCTGACCGGTGGCTCCCCGGCGTCTGCTCGTTCGACGTCATCGATCAGGTGACGTCGTCGATCAGGCTCACATGGGCGGCGACGACCCGCCAGCCTTCCGCGAAGCGTACCCAGGTCTGCATCTGCCGGCCGACCTTGCCGGGAGCGGAGGCGCGCCGGAACAGCGTCGAGGCCACCGCATGATCGCGGCCGTAGGTCGTGATCACCGTCCTCGACAGCGTGCGCACCAGGCCGATCGGCGAGCGCGCGGCGCGGAACGCCTCGATCTCCTGGTAACCGTAGAGATTCTCGGTCCCGCCGTAACGGATGGTGCGCGGATCATCGTGAAACATGGCGTCGAGCGCCGCGACGTTGTTCGCGACCAGGGCCGCCTCGTAGCGCTCGAACGCCGCCCGCACTTGCGCCACGACCTCCGGCAGGTCGATGTCCATCGGATTTCTCCCCGTCTCTTTATGGTGATAGCTATGCCGGCGGCGTCGGCGCGGTGGCGATGCCCATCTGCTCGAGCGCGTAGGCGATGCGCAGCGCCACGTCCTCGCGCCAGGGCGCCACAATGATCTGCACGCCGATCGGCAACGGCGTGAGCGGCAGCGGCACGGCGACCACCGGCAGGCCGATGAAAGAGATCGGCTGGGTATAGATGCCGAGATTGGCGCGCACCGGAACGGCCTCGCCGTCGAGCCAGAAGGTCTTCTGGCCGATGGCTGGAGCCGTGCAGGGCGTCGCCGGCGCCAGGATCGCGTCGACCTTGTCGAACAATTCGAGCACGCGCGCGCGGTACCAGCGGCGGAAAATCTGCGCTTTGTTCACCAGCGCTGCCGGCACCATCGCGCCCGCGATCAGCCGGTCGCGCACCGCGGGATCAAAATCAGCGGCATGCGCGCGCAGGCGATCGAGATGCAGCGCGGCGCCTTCGCTCGCCGTGATCACATA
Source organism: Xanthobacteraceae bacterium (assembly GCA_036522235.1). Taxonomy (GTDB): domain Bacteria; phylum Pseudomonadota; class Alphaproteobacteria; order Rhizobiales; family Xanthobacteraceae; genus VAZQ01. The sequence continues at coordinate 5,658 of DATDGG010000596.1, read as the reverse complement.
GGCGGCGGCGCGCGCCCGCGCGGCCTCCGGTATCTCGATGTCGCGGTTGACGCCCAGCGCCGCGGCCACGCGATCGACCGCGGCGAATGCCTCGGGGCTTAAGCCCTTGCGAAAATAGCCGCCCGCGACCGCGACAGTGAGGCCGTCGGCCGCGCGCGCGAGCAGCGGCGTCACCGGCTCGATCGGGCGATTGGCGCAGGCCGCATCCTCCGGATCGGGTCCCTGCATGGCGTCGTAGGCGAGCGCGAGGTCATGGGTGGTGCGTGAGAGCGGCCCCAGATGGTCGAGGCTCGCCACGAACGGAAAGGTGCGCGCCCGCGTCAGCCGGCCATAGGTGGGCTTGAGCCCGAACAAGCCGCAGAGCGAAGCCGGAACCCTGATCGAGCCGTTGGTATCCGAGCCGAGCGAGAGCGGCACGAGGCCGCCCGCGACGGCACCGCCCGAGCCGCCGGACGAGCCGCCGGTCATGCGGGTGACGTCATGGGGATTGCGCGAAGGACCCGCATGGATGTTCTCGCCGGTGAAGTCATAGGCGTATTCGCCCATGTTGAGCGCGCCCACCAGGATGGCGCCGGCGGATTCAAGCCGCTCGATCAGGACCGCGTCGCGGCTCGCGGGCTCCCGGCTGCGGTTGATCTTGGAGCCCGCGAGCGTCGCCAGTCCCTTGACGTCGAACAGGTTCTTGACCGCGAAGGGAACCCCGGCGAGCGGCTTGTTGCTCGCGCGCTCCCGGTCGAGGGCCTGCGCGCGCGCAGCCGCGCGCTCCGCCGTGACATCGGTGAAGCAATTGAGAACGGGGTCGCGCATTCTGATGGCAAGCAGCGTCTGCTCGATCACCTCGGCGGCGCTCACTTCGCCGGCGTTGACTGCACGCGCGATCTCGCCGGCCGTGGCGGAAGTCGGATCAATCCCCATGATCTACCACTACGACCTTTGCAGCATGCTGTCGCGGGGGTCCTCAAGCCGTGAATACCGGCGCGGGCTCGCTTTCGTCCGGCAAGGCAAATTCGGCAACCAAAGCCGCCAGCCGCAGGTTCGTATCGAGATTGGCCTTGATGGCGGGAAGCCATTGCGGTTCGAGCGGAAGTGCGAGCGCACGCGCCGCGGAGCGGATAAAATCATCGAGCGGGTCGGACGCCGGCTCCTTGGTGGATTTTGGCTTGCGGGCCGGCTTGCGGCCAGTCGACGGCGTCTCGCGTGCGCCTGTTGCCTGTGCCGCCGTGGTCTTCAGGCGCGATTTGCGCGTTCTCGCCATAGCACCCTGCGCTGGTAGCGTCTTGCTCGGTGGGCGTTGCGCTCGGCCGTGGTCTCGCTCACCTCGGTCTTTCCTCCCGACGACGGCCCGCGCGGAGGTGATGATGGAACCTTGTATACATACAGACCCCTTATACCAACATACAAGCAAGCCTTCGGGTCGAGAAATCGGCAGCTTGGAACAGATCGGTCAGGCGCCTGGGCGCTGGCCGATCTGCTCGTGCAGGACAAACAGATAGCCAGCGCGTTCACTCGGCCGGCATCGTCGCCATGGATTTGTCCGACGTCGGATCGGATACCTCGATTATTTCGGGCATTCGGCTGAGGCCAAACAAGAAGGCGGCCACGATCGCATATGCGATCGCCACCGTCGGTGTCACCGCCAGCCCGACCGACTCGCCGTGCATGAAGCCAAAGAACGTGAGCACGGCGCCGGCGGTGGCGAATGCCGCGGCCTGCATGAACTTTTTCTCGATGATGAAGGCGCCGATCGCGCCCAGGACGAGCCCGGTCAGGATCGATCCACCGCCGAGGACTTCCAGGCCGTGATACAGCACGCCGACCTGGCCGAGCTTGTCCATGCCGATAGCGGCCGCGCTGGTGCCGGCGGCGCCGAGCGCGCCGTCCATCAAGGTCTTGCACCATCCCGCCAGGTGCGGGGTGAGGGCGAGCACGATCGCCGGCGCGTGGCTCCTGGGCGTGGTCTGGAACGCCTGGGCGCCGATCAGCATACCGATGTAAAGAAGGATCGGCGAGATCGCGACCACCGGCACGAGCGCCAGCAGCAGCGCGATCAGGCCGAACCACGACAGCACGATCACCATGATGCCGGTGGCGGCCGAATAGCCGATGCGCCCGCCCATCGATTTCCAGCCCGGATGCCCGATATAGACGGCATTGATGAACGGGTTGCCCATCAGGCAGCCGATCAAGCTGACCACGCCGTCGGCGGTGAGCACGCGCGTGGTCGGGTAGGGATCGCCCGCCGCCTCCGCGCTTTCGACATTGTCCATCGCCTCGACCAGATCGTAGATGCCGAACGGAATGGCGGTGACCAGGATGACGCCGAGATATTCGAAGCCCGAGAACACGTGATCCACCGCCGGCAGCGGTAGCGAGAAGCCGAAATTGGTGAAGGCGCCGGCGACGCCGGTCGGGCTCAAGCCTCCGTAACCGAGGCCGAACAGGTTGGAGCCCCAGGCGATGATCGTGCCGACCGCGATGGCGACGAGACCCGCCGGGATGCCTTTCGGATATTTGAACCCGCCGAACCAGCTCACCAGGATGATGGCAAAGCAGGTGAGCCCGATGACCGGCGTCATGTACATTTCGAGCGCCGGGCGCATGGAGATGAACGTGATGGAGACACCGGCGAGCGTGCCGAGCAGCGCCGCCCGCGGGGTGATCTTGCGGATGTAGGGTGCGATGAAGCCGCCGATCATCAGCATGAAGCTCTGGAAGAACACCCAGACCAGGCCGGCTTCCCAGCCCTTGATCGGATCATTGGACTTGAGCGTGATCGGCAGCATGATCACGAAGGTGACGATGAACATGTGCGGCACGCTGACGCCCGACGGCAGCGCGCAGACGTCGCTGCGGCCGGTCTTGAGCGCCAGCCGATAGGCCAGGAAGGCGTAATACAATGTCGAGAGGCACATCATCAGCCCGAGCGCCGGCAGGATGCGCCCGAACACGAGCGAATCCGGCATTTTCAGCACGAAGCGCAACAGGCCGGTCAGGACCAGCATATTGACCAGAATATTCGTGCCGAAGCCGAAGAACGCATTCCAATCTCCCGGCGTCCACAAGCTCGGGCGGCGTTGCCGTGCCGTCGTCGTCATCATACCCTCCTGTCGATCAGGCTTCCCCGACATTTGCTTCGCTCCGACGTGCCTGAAGACGTCGCGAGCGCCTGGGGGATGAGAGCGGAGGCGGGCCGCGGCCACGGACTGCCGGGACCGCCGCCGCCATCGGAGCCACGTCAGAACCCGAAGCCAATTCCGCCGAAGGCCACGACGATGTCGCGATGCGCGCCCGCATAAGACGGCGCGGTTCCGGTGATCGTCTGCGCGAGCAGCAGGCTGTCATTGATCAGGTGATAGTACTGGAAGCCCGCATCGATGTACCAATTGCCCAATCTCTTCGGGATGAACGTGAGCGGCGACTTTCCGGTCAGGCCGCTCGAGAACACGCCCGCATGGCTGGCCGCGCAGGGTGTGAAGACCGATACGCCGCAGCCGGTGGCGCCGTTGTTCCAATAGGTGGTCGGGCCGACCGTTATCCAGGTCGGGGCCGTGATGACGAGCGGGATGTTTTGTTTGTTGAGATCGAGCGTCGGCACCAGGCCGAGCTCCGCATCGTAGGTGCCGCCCGCCTTTCCCAGAACCACCGTCGAAGGCCCCGAGGCGGCCCAGAACAGCTTGGCGTAGGGATGCAGCGGAAGCACCATGTTCCACTTGCTGTCGTCATAGGCCAGGCTGAACTCGACGTTTTTCTCGATGCCCGGGAATGCATGGGGCGGGCTGATGAATTCGATATATTGAATTCCGGCCGTCCAATCCTGGGCGAATTTCACGTTCATCGCCAGGAACCAGTCGAACTCATTCCACGAGTCGACGGTCGGGTTGTGCTGCTCGCTCCACAGATCGTTCCAAACCCCGCCGCTGAAGCTGATGTCGTTGATCCAACCGGTCTTGTCCTTGTAGACATCGAGTACCAGGCCCACGAGAATTTGGGTGGTCAGGCCTGTATTTGTCACGAGCAAACCGCGCGGCGTGATGTAGTCATTCTTGAAGGACACGTCGACGAAGCCATGGATGTCGAGCGGTTCGACAGGCGGCGGTGGCGGCGCCTTGAGCTTCAGGTCGGCCGCCGATGCGGTCGAACCCGGCGCTCCCAAACCCAATGCCGCAACGACGGCGAGCGCTGACGCAAAACGTGTAGCGAACATGGAAAATCTCCTCTCAGCCCTTTATTGACCCCCCGAATTCTCGACCCGCGATTGATCCGAAGCCCCAGGAGAGATTGCTCATGCAATGTGCAGTGCCGCCGAACTTGCGCGAGCAACGGTCTCGGCGGGTGAACCGAGGCGCAACCCCTTTCGATTGCGTGAGCAATCTCGCAAGCGGCGTGCCAAGCGTCGTCGGATTGTCATGCTTTTCGGCACGTATGTCGAAAATGTCGCAACGCCTTGAAAGTCCGAGGAATATCACGACGTTTGTTTGGCCGGTGGCGTGCGTCTGCGATGGACGGTGTGCTCGGTCGGCGCGAGGCTGGGTCGCGCGGACTAATTCGCCATCATCAATTGTATACAATTGCGGCACCGCGGCCCCTGAACGCCCCGGCGCGCATGAAATGTGCCGGCATGAAAGTGCCGAGAACGCGCCCGCGTTCAATGAGCCGTTGCCAAAATCCGGAGCAGCGGCTCGGATGCGGACACCGAGCCGAAAATGCCGCCTTGGGCCTTGATCATGGCCAGACCCATCCGGTGAAACTCGGGAAAGTATGATCCGCAGCAATCGGCGAGCACGATACAGCGGAAGCCGCGATCGTTGGCCTCGCGCACCGTGGTGTTGACGCAAACCTCGGTGGTGACCCCGCACACCAGCAGCGTGTCGATGGCGCGGTTGTGGAGCATCAATTCGAGGTCCGTCTGGTAGAAAGCGCCTTTGCCCGGCTTGTCGATCACCGGTTCGCCGGCGATCGGATAGAGTTCCGGGATGATGTCGTGGCCGGGTTCGCCGCGGACCAGGATGCGGCCCATCGGACCCAGCGCGCCGATCCGCAGCGCTGGATCGCCGCGTTCGACCTTCAAGGGTGGGGCGTCAGACAAATCCGGGCGATGCCCTTCGCGCGTATGAATGACCAGCAGGCCGCAACGGCGGGCGCCGGCGAGCACGTCGCGGCAGGGAGCGACCGCCGCCTGCAGGCGCGCCACGTCGTTGCCGAGCGCCGCCCCAAAACCGCCGGGCTCCAGGAAATCGCGCTGCATGTCGATGATGACGAGCGCCGTCTTGGCGAGATTGATGGTGAGCGCCGCTGGCTCTGCATCGAGGGTCGCAAGGGGCACGGGAAGCCTTTCTATCAGTCCATTCGGCTACGATTGGTCAGCGGGAGATTGCGCAGGACCGGCGCTCCTCCCCGGATAGGATCAAGACCTTGTAGCTGGTTCCCGACGTTTCGACAGGGGGAGGCGGCTTTGCGCCGCCTCCGGGCCGGTTGAGGTTCACGGTTGATGTAACATCCGGCGGGGGCGTTCAGGTACCGCCGCACTTGTTGGTCACCTTGTTGTAGTTGCCGCATTTGAGCGTCACCCAGTCGGCGACCAGGTCCTTGGAGCCTTCCAGATAGGGCGACCAGGCGGCGCCCGGCACCAGGTCGGGGGTCTTGTACACCACGTTGAAC
>DATDGG010000595.1:0-55054 GCA_036522235.1 Xanthobacteraceae bacterium | reverse complement strand
GGTTGCTTCGGTTAGGACCAGACTCAACCCAAAGGTGATGAGCAGGAAGGGCCCTATGCCCTTTCGAGTGGAACTTGACATCAGGCCCTTTGCGTGAACCGGCCGGCGGCCAGGGCATAGCTGGGACGAACGGTGAGGCCGGCAGATGGGTTAGCTTGCCCAGGCGCAGGTAGGCGATGGCGATGAAATTGGTGGCGGTTCTGAAGCCACGGGCCGCGCGCTTGGCCTGCTGCAGGACCCTGCTGGGCGGCACGCTTGAGCAGCTCGATCGCCTGTCCGTTGCCGGCCTCCGGACCGTCGCTGTTCTCGTACAGGACGGCAAGACCGTTTAAGGCGCTGACATAGCCGCGCTTGGTCGCGTCATCGTAGGCGAGCCGCGCGCTGCGTAGCGCGCGGCCGCGCTCCGCCTCATCCGGCCCCGGCCGCGCGGCGAGCTTGTGATAGGCACGTCCGAGATTGTAGAGATAGCGGACGATGCGCGGATTTTCCTCGACCGCCTTGGTGCAGACCGGAATGGCGGCGTCGGCATCGATCTTGTCCCACAGCACGCCGGGCACTTCGGGGGGCCGCGCCCGATCCAGGTCGGATGCGGCCAGGCGATCGCAGTCGTTCACCGAGCGGTTGAGCACGGCGACCGGCGCCTCGATCGGATCGTCCGAGGTGAGCGCCAATTCGGCGAGCGCGCGCCGCGCCAGCTCCGCGCTGCCGCAGCCGTCGAACCGCCGGCGATGCCGATCGTAGAGTTCGCGCTTCTGCAGCTTCTTGATCTGCTCCCAATCCTCGACCTCGCCGGCGCATTTGTCTTGCGCCATGTGGAAACGCTCGCGGCCGATCGAGCCGATCAGCATGAAATCTTCGACGTTTCCCCCGTTGTAGAAATACTCAGGCTCCTGCTGGATGCCGTTGGCATTGGCGATGGAGCGCACCATGAGCTTGACGCGATCGGCAAGCTCGGTGAGCGTCTGCCCGGGGCGCTGCAGCTCGGAGCGCAGCACGTCGGTGAACAGCGAGTTGCGGCCGCGATCGAAAATGCCGAGCTTCTCCACCGCCTGCTCGCCGAACGACGCCGAGTAGAAGGTCATGAACCCGGGCGGCGGCTGCCGCGCGGTCAGGAGCCGGCTGCCCGAGTCGTTGCCGCGCTTGACCGGCTTGAGCTCTTGCGAATCGCCCACGTCGGCCGCCACCAGCGAGCGACAGGCATCGAGAACCATGATGACCAGGCCGGGGCTCTTTTCCGCCAGCCGTCTTTGGATCTCGGTCGCCGATATGCCGTTGGGAATCTCGCTCTGCTGGTAGGCATCCAGGAACGAAGGAATCCGCAGGCGCACGATATCGGCGTTCTTGCGCTCCTGCTCGGACAATTGCGTCTTGGCGAAGGTGAACGGGCTCTTGAGGTCGGTGAACAACAGGTAGTTGGTCTGCTCCGCCTCGACACCGAAACCATGGCCGGAGAAGAAGAAGAAGACCGTGTCCCCGCTCTCGATGGTCTTGAGGAAGGCGCTGAATTCCTTCTCGAAGGCATCCCGGTTCTTGAGGTCGGTGACGACCTTGATGTTCTTCTTGTCGAAGCCGACCTCCTCAAGGTCCTTGGCCAGATCCTTGGCGTCGTTCACCGTGCGGTCGAGCCGTTGGATGAAGCCGTCGCTATAGCGCTCGATGCCGATCAGGAGAGCGCGGCGGGTGTCCGCCGCCGACGGCGTCGAGGCCAAGGAGAAAGCCGCTACCAGAGCGGCCGCGAATATCATCGCGGTGCCGCAAAGTCGGCGAGCTCGCTCGCCGCTGGCGAAGCCTGCTGTTGCCGATCTGGCCATGCGCAAGAACACAGGCAATTTGAGAGTAATATTATGCCATCGTCGCATCTTGATCACAAGCTCCGCAGGCCGCTTTTCGGCCTATTTCATGGTCAGTTTCGCAACACCCGCGCCACCCGGAAGCCGATCTCAGCCCGCCTTTCGCCCACCACCTCCCAGCTTCGCTTGGCCGAGCGCAGATCCCTGGGCTCGTCCGACCAGGCGCCGCCGCGCACGACATGAGAGCTGCAGTCGCCGCTTGTTCGCGGGGCGCCGTCCTTGGGCAGGCCGGCAAGGCTCGGGTTCCAGCAATCCTCCACCCATTCCCGGACATTGCCGTGCACATGCAGGAGGCCGAACGGATTGGCCTGCGAGGCGTCGGTCGTGACCGTCTGCCGCCGCGGCTGCGCCTTGGCGCTGCCGGCATAGGAATAGCGCCAGTCGTAGTTGGCGCGCGCCGGCGAGATGTCGTTGCCGAACCAGAACGGAGTCGACGGACATGCGGGCGACGTGCAGCCGCGCGTCACGTATTCGCGCTCCGATTCCGACAGGAGCCGATAGGTCGCCCCGGTCTTTTCCGACAGCCATTTCACGTAAGCCTTGGCATCGGTCCAAGACACATTGATGACCGGCCGCTTGCCGGTGCCCCAGCCGTAATCGCCGGGCCGGTAGGCATTGCAGCCGCCTTCCGCCACGCAGGCGAACCACTCTTCGAACGAGACCTCCGAGCGGCCGACCGCAAATGGCCGGGCGATGACGACCTCCTGTTGCGGGCCTTCGTCGGCGCCCCGCTGCGGCTCGCTTGCGGGCGAGCCCATGGTGAAGGAGCCGGCCGGCATGGTGACCATTTCCGGGCAGGAATCGCATTCCTTGAAGGCGTCCCGCGCTTTCAAGGCGCGTTCGCGCTCTGCCGAGAGGCGCCCGACCGTCACCGGGGCCTGTGGCGCCGCGCTCTCGCCGCCCGGCGGCGTGAGAAGGGCGATGCGCCTGCGCTCCGCTTCCGCCGCGGCGGCCTCCTGCTCCAGCGCGGCGATGCGGGCCTGCGCTTCGCCTCTGTGGGCGCCGTTTGGAAACTCGTCCGCAAACCGGCGCAGCGCGCCAATGTCGGTCGTGCTCCTGAGGTAGTTCCAGGCAATCTCGTCGGCGGCAGGCGCGTTCGCAAGCGAAGGCGCGCCGCCCGCCGCCGGCGGGACGAAATAGAATACTCCCTCGATCGGCGAGGACGAGACCCAGGGCTGCTGGGCGCCGGCGGTCGCGCGCTGCACCAAGACACCGACCTGATTGAACGCGTCGAAAATGCCGAGGCCGGGCTTGCGGATCGTTTCCGCAAGCGCCCGCGCATAGGGACTGTTCCCGTCGGCACCATCCTGCGCGACGCTGCCGGGCTGGGTGGCAAAGGAAATCAGCGTGCCGCTCGGCGCCTCCATCCGCGCGAGCCCGCGCGATGCCGCTGTGTCGCGCAGCCGAATGGTTCCCCCGTCCTGCGCGCGCCCGACCGCCAGGCTCCGTGCCCCGACGAAGGGATTGTTGCGGCAGGCGTCGAGAATGACGATGTTGAGCCGTGTGCCGGCGTTTTCCATTTGGCGCAGCACCAGATTGGTGTCGAGCATCTGGAAGTCGACGTCGGACTCCTTGGTGGGGTTGGCATCGACCGGGACCAGGTAGTTCTCGCCGCGGATCTGAATGCCGTGCCCCGCATAATAGAAAAGCCCGACCTCGGCGCCCGCCAATTGCGATCCGAAGGCCTGTACGGCGCGATCGAAGGCGGCCTTGTCGAGGTCGAGCTGGGCGCCGCCGCCGACCAGCGTAAAGCCGAGACCGCGCAACGTGTCGGACAGAAGCTTGGCATCGTTGGCGGGATTTTCGAGCCTGGTGACGCTGCTATAGGCGGAATTGCCGACCACCAGCGCGATGCGCTGGGCCATCGCGGGCGCTGAAAATATGCCGGCAAGCCCAACCGCCAGCCCAGCAAGGAACGCCAATCGACGCATCTTAAGGACGCCCTTTCATCCTTGTGCTGCGGGACTTAAGTGCCTCTGCTCAAGCTTCGCATGAATTCAATCCCGGCCCTGTTGAGCGGCCCCATTGAATCGCCGATACCGCCGCGGAATTTCGACCTTTTGACCGCGACCTTCAAGCGGATTGTTCGGCCTGACCTGCAATTGGATTGGAAGCACCCTCGGCCGCGTGGCTCTATTACAAGATTCCAAAACGCGGTCCTCGGCCCGGCCGCAAACGCCGGGCGCCCTCTCCCGAGGTCAAACAAATCATGTAAGCTGCCCCGAGAACAGCCGGGAAAAATGGGCGCGACATGAGACTTTCGCCGCGCGTAACCAAGGGGATCGTTGCGATGATGGTCAAGGTGGCGATCACGGTGGGGACCCTGATATTCACGGTGGCAGGCATGGCACCTGGCGTAGGCGCTGCCGAGGTCGCCGGCGCCTATGCCGAGCTCCCCGGCGTGAAATTGTGGTTCACCGACACGGGCGGCACCGGCGTGCCGCTGGTCCTGCTCCACGCCAACACCGGCAACAGCGCGATCTGGGAGGGCCAGGTCGGAGCCTTCGCGCGGGGGGGATACCGCGTCATTGCTTTCGACCGGAGGGGCTGGGGCCGGAGCATGGCCGACCCGGCGAGCGGGCCGCAGCCGGGGACGATCGCGGGCGATCTCGATGCGCTTGCGGATCATCTCAAGCTCGAGCGGTTCCATCTGCTCGGCGTCGCGGGCGGTGGATTCGCGGCTCTGGACTACGCCGCATGGCATCCGCAGCGCCTGCGCAGCATGGTGATCGGGGCGAGTACCGGACAGATATCGGACCCTGAAATCGCCGATTTCGCCGCGCGGATCGAAATCCCGGGCATCAGGAAACTGCCGGCTGTCTACCTCGAGGTCAGTCCCTCCTACCGCGGCGCCGATCTGGAGGGCACCAAACGCTGGAGCGAGATCGAGGAACATTCACGCCAGCCGGGCTCTCCCAATCAGCCGCTTCGCACGCCGAACACCTTCGCGAAGATCGCCAGGATCGCGACGCCGACGCTGGTCATCGCGGCCGACTCCGACCTGCTCGCCCCGCCGGCCCTGATGCGCATCTGGGCCGCGCATGTACAAGATCACGAGTGGGCGGCGGTGCCGGATGCCGGCCACGCGGTCGCGTGGGAGCGGCCCGATCTGTTCAACGCGCACGTTCTCGGCTTCGTCGGACGGTACTAAGAAATAGCGGATGCTTGGATACCCGCCGGCACTGCTTCACGCCTTATCAAATACCATCACCTTGGAAACAAACGCTTTCACGCTGCTGCGATGCGCCAGGTGACACTCGCGCGCGATGGCGGCGAAGTCTTCCGCGATGTAGCTCGCATAGTACGGCTCGTGAAAACTCTGTGGGAAGAGCTCCAACAGACCGTCGTAGTCCGGTTCGTCGCCGCGCTGAAGCGAATCCACCAGCACCAGGCGGCCGCCGGGCTTCAGGGCCCGCGCAAATTCCGCAATGGCCGCGCGCCGCACTCCCGGCGGCAGTTCGTGGAACATGAAAATGCAGGTGACCGCGTCCTGGCTCGCGTCAGGCGCGGGGATGCGTGCTGCATCGCCGACGAGGAAGCTCAGACGCGACCAGCGCCGCAAATGCTGCCGCGCCTCGGTGACATAGGCTTCCGACATATCGAGGCCTGCGAGCGGAAGTCGCGGCCAGGCCTGCTTGACGAAATCGAGGAACCGTCCGGTGCCACAGCCGACGTCGAGGAGCCGCAGGCTGCGCTGGTCGCGTCCGGCGAAGACCTCATGCAAGGGGACGAGCGCCTGCCGGCGCGTCGCATTGGCGGTGCCGTTGAACAGCACCTCGACCTGGGTATCGTAGCGCCTGGCCGAATCCCGCGTCATCCAGCCGCCGGACTGGAAATGGAAATTCTGCAGGTAGTAGGTGGGCCGTTTGCCGCGGGTCTCCTCGCTCATCACCTCGCGCCGCGCGCCCTGCTGCCGGCGGCGATGGACAGCGGGCAGGTCCTCGAAGAAGCGCCGCGAGCGATCGAGCAGCACCGGGAGGGAGCCGTCGTGATCCGCCGGCAGCGGATAGATGCCGGCCTCGACATTGGCGAGGTCCTGCTGCAGCAGCGTCGCCATGTCGGCGTAAAGTCGCGCGCGATCCGGGACCGGCAACGCGGTGGCGGGCTGCGGCCGCGCACCCTCCCTGGCACGTCGACGCGCGCGCTCCGCCATTTCCCGCATGGCGAGGCCATGCCCCACATACCAGGCCACGCGCGGCAGCTGGGTGGCGGCGTAGGCGGCGCGTGTAATGACGCGGGACAGCGGGGTGCTCATCGATCCTCGGCGCGGGCGCTGCAGGTGCCGACACCATATCGTCTCGGAGCCTTTCGGTCGACACACCGATCGCCGCAGGCGGCGTGCGGACCGCGGCCGAGCAGGGTCGGATCACAATTCGAGCGAGCGATTTTGAACGGTGCCACCATCTCGGACGACCAACATCTACGGCTGTTGCTCGCTTTTCGCGATAGCCACCGGTGAATGTCGATGGATCTGCAATGCCGGGACTGCGGGTGATCTGGTTCATTCTGGCGACGGCGATGCTGGCATGGCCGGCTTGGCAGGCCTGGCGGTGGGAGCTCGCGCGTCGTGTCTATGTCGATGAGCAGGAGACCCCCGTCCCGGCGATCACGGCCAAGCACGTCGAGGCACTGCGGAAGTTGCAATTCGCGTGGGACACGCGGATCGAAAGCGGCGGGCCGGTCGTAGATCCGCAAGCGCCCTACGGCAGCAATGACATGGCGAGCGATCTCGGCGCGATCATCGGCACGCGCGACCGCCTCGCGGTCGCGCGCTTTCATCGCGAGGTGTCCGCGATCTTGATCTGGGCTCTCGGCAATCGCGAAATCGCCGAGGGCGCGTATCGGCTTGCCCACCTGAACAATGCGGCGATGGAGCAGCGGCTGCGGCGCGACCTTGCGGGCTTGCCGCCAGAGCGGATCGAGTCGATCGTTAGCGGCATGCCGCGCCTCGCCGCGGACGGCTATTTCCGCTTCACCGATCAGCATCGCCGGCTGCTGCGCGAGCTGCGATTTGAATGGCCGGACCCGCAGATCATCTGGATCGTCGCCGCCGGCGGCTATCCGGCGCCCGCCGTCCATTTCAAGCGTCCGTTCGGCGACATGACCGCGTTTGAAATCGACATGGCGGCTATACTCGGCCTTCCCAACCCGAAGGGCGGCCCGGTCGATCCCGTGCTGGATCGTCTCTATTGGGAAATGTGGCCTGCCTTGCAGACGTTCGTGGAGCACGTGGCCATCGACGCGACGGCGCCGGCGCCGAACGCAAAGTGAGCGTGTGCACCTGGCGCCGACGCGGGCCCATCGGGCGGTCGACGCATCGAAGCGTCAGCGCGTGGTGCACACCCATCGCAGGATGCCGCAGTTCGTCGCGTTACTATGGCAGGCGGACAAGGCGATTGCCTCAGCCGCGCGGCGGCCGCCGGCCCAGCCGGTGCCGTAGCCATTGTCGTCGCCGGTGGCGAGAGCGCCGCAGGCATTCACGAACCACAGGACGACCTCGCAATCGCGGCCGCATTCTTCAAGCGCCCGCCTTTCGGCGGCGGCACGCGTCCGATAGTCATTGGAATAGCCGTGGGCTCCCGTGCTTTGCGAGAAGGCGATGGCGCCATAGTTGTCCGCCATCGCGCGCGTCGACCAGGGCATGAGCGCCAAAACCCCCATCAGCGTTCCGGCCATTCTCAATCGCGACATCTCTCCCTCCTCAGACCGGCGCGCGGGGACCTTGAGACGCCGGCGCCCGATTCGAAAGTCCATCCTATTGAAATCCTTCGATCCTGCTGGAATTGTAGGGTGCACACGCGGCAACTGTCACCGCCGTGTTTTCAAAGCCAAACGATAAATCCTCACCCGACAATGGTGTCGGCCCGAGGCCGGCGCCGAGGAGGCTGCATGGATACCGGCGAGGCCATCGGCCGTAACGAGATTGCAGCGACCGACCAGGTCATCAGAGCGCATATACGCCGAACACCGGTCGTCGAGGTCGCTGGAGCCGACTTCGGATTGGGCGCGCTCCGCTTGAGCTTCAAGCTCGAGTTGCTCCAGCATGCGGGCTCGTTCAAGACCCGCGGCGCTTTCGCGAACCTGCTGACGCGCGATATTCCGCCGGCCGGCGTTGTCGCCGCCTCAGGCGGCAATCACGGCGCGGCGGTCGCCTACGCCGCCATGAAACTTGGCATCCGGGCCAAGATTTTCGTGCCGAGCATCGCCTCGCCGGCGAAGATAGAGCGAATCCGCGGCTATGGCGCCGCCCTCGTCGTGGGCGGCGATCGCTATGCCGACGCGCTGTCCGCGAGCGAAGCCTGGGCCGCCCAGTCGGGAGCGCTTGCCGTTCATGCCTTCGATCAGCGTGAGACCTTGCTGGGACAGGGAACCGTCGGCCTCGAGCTCGAGCAACAGATCCCCGATCTGGATACGTTGCTCGTTGCAGTCGGCGGCGGCGGGCTGATCGGCGGGATCGCCGTATGGTACGCGCGCAAGGTCACGATCATCGGGGTCGAGCCGGAGGCCTCTCCCACATTGACGAAGGCGCTGGCTGCCGGGGGGCCCGTGGATGCCGAAACCGGTGGGATCGCGGCCGACTCGCTCGCGCCGCGCCGTGTCGGGGAAGAAATGTTTCCGCTTGCCGAGCGCTACGTGGAACGCGTCGTCCTCGTTCCGGACGAGGCGATCCGGCGAGCCCAGGCAGCTCTCTGGGCGACGCTGCGGGTCGTCGTCGAGCCGGGCGGAGCCGCGGCCTTTGCCGCGCTGTTGTCGGGCCGGTATCGACCGCGGCCGCGGGAGCATGTCGGCGTGCTCCTGAGCGGCGCCAACACGGTTGCGGTGAGCTTCGATCGCTGAGCCTGCACTTATATGCCGCATGAGATGATCGACAGGAGGAAATGATGACAATTACGTCTTGCAGGATCTTTTTCTGGTGCGCGGCTGCCGCACTCGTGCTGGTGCCCTTGACCGCGCGGACGGAAGAGCCGGTCCTGCGCATCGCCAAGCAGGGCAGCATGGAAGCCGGAGGCACGACCATCGACTGCCTGACCAACGACGGCGGCGATCCAAAAAGCGTGCGCTGGCCGAGCGGCCACGTCGTGGTCGACAATGTCTATGCGACTTACCAATACCCGGCGGAACAGCTTCATCCCTACCCAATTCTGTTCAATTCGGGAGGCGGACACACGGCGCGCGTCTACGACACCACGCCCGACGGCCGCGAAGGCTGGCTGACGCTCTTCCTGCGCCAAGGCTTTCCGGTCTACGGCGTCGACCGCCCGAACACCGGCCGCTCCGGCACGGACATCTGCAAGATCAATGCAGTGAAACTCGGCAAGGCGAAGGCCGAGGAGCTGCCGGCGATCAACCGCTACGCCGCGGAATCGTCTTGGGTGACCTTCCGCTGGGGCCCGAAGTTCGGCGAGCCCTATCCCAACACGCAATTTCCTGTCGAATTCGCGGACAACTACTATCCGCAAACCGTCAGCACCTATCGTGATCCCGACGAAACGCCAAAGTCCGTCGCCGCTTTCGCGGCACTGATCGACAGGATTGCGGAGCCGGTCATCATCCAGAGCTGGTCGTCCTCGGGTCTGCTGGGCTACCTCACCGCGAGCGAGCGCCCGGAGCGCGTGAAGGCCATTCTCGCGGTCGAAACCTCGGTCACCGCGTTCGATATGATTTCGCCGGCGGCTCGCCAGAAGCTCGCCCGCATCCCGATCTATATTGTGATCGGAGACCATGCACAGGACCGGGTCGACGCCTCGCGCAAATTCCAGCACGAGATGGCGGCGATCGGGGGTAATGTCACCGTCGACGTGTTGCCGGAGGCGGGTATCTTCGGCAACGGCCACACCATGATGCTGGAGAAAAACAACAAGCAAATCATGTTTCGCATGATCGCATGGCTGGAAGGAAACGTGTTCAAGCCGAGGTAGGAACAGGGCTCCGTGACGTGGCGTTACGCAGCTTGTTGACTCTCGGCGCAGGCGGCCCGAACTTTTCCCGGCCCGCCTGCGGCTTGTCATCGCCGCGCCGGCATCCGACAATACCGGGCTGAGCCGTACCGATTGCGTCGGGACCTCCACCCGACCCGGGAGGTTGCCATGATCAAATCCAGAGCCGCCAGCACACGCAACGGGATTGCGCTGCTTGCTTTCGCGGCGTGCGCCTTGGCCGCGCCCGGCATCGGCTGCGCCCAGGACAGCCCGAAGGCCGCGGACGCGCTCATCCCGCTCACGGTCGAGCTCGGCGATGTGTCGCTGACCAAGCTGCCCTTCATCATGGCGGCCGACAACCACATCTATGAACGCAACGGCCTCAAGGTCAGCCAGTACATCACGCCGGGCGCTGCCGCGGCGGTGCGCGGATCGGGCGTGATCGTTCCGCCCGAGAACATCAAGGGCAATGTGCTGGGCGAGATCAATATCGGCGGCGGCAGCCCGACCCTGGTGCGCATGACCTCGGTCGCGACCGCGCCGCACCGCATCATTCTGGCCACCACCGATGAGGTGTCGCGCTTCCACGTCATCAGCCGCGCCGACATCGCCACGCCGGAAGACCTCAAGGGCAAGCGCATCGGCTACGGCAATCTGGGCGCGCTCGATCATCTGTCGATGATCCTGTTCCTGCGGAGAATGGGTCTCGACCCGGAGCGCGACGTTTCGATGCTCGCCAACGGCAACGGCCCGCGGAGCATTCTCAACGGCCTGGTCGATGCCTTCGCCGGCACCAGCATCGCGCGCGCGGAATCAGCCAAGCTCGGCTTGCGCGACCTGGTCGATCTCGGCCAATACCATTTCGTGATGCCGGGCTCGGGGGTGAACGCGCTTGCCGACTGGCTGGGCGGCCATCGCGACACTGCGGAGCGCTTCATGAAGGCAACCGTCGAGGCGATCGCGTTGATGAAAACCGACAAGGCAGCGGCATTCGCGGCCATGAGCAAATGGTACGGCATCGCCGATCCCGACAAGCTCGAGGCGGTCTATGCCGAGGCCAGCGCGCAGGCGAGCAAGCCCTATCCCTCGATCGCCGGGCTCAAGAACATGCAATCGGTCTATACCTGGCGCGAGATGGCGATGCGCAAGGCGGAGGATTTCACCAATCCGAGCTTCGTCGCCGAGCTCGACCATAGCGGCTATATCGACGGCCTCTACAAGAAGACCGCGGCCGCGGAGTAGTGAGGGAGCAATGCGTAACCTTATCCGTGTCGCGGCGGCCGGGGCTGCATTACTGATGCCGCTGTTGATGCCGCTCGCCGGCTTTGCGGCCCCGCGCCACAGCGCCGGCGAGGGCGCAAACGCCGGACGCCTGGCGCAGATGTGCCTCGAGGGCAGCCGCGACATTGTCGGCCTGCCGATTGATCAATTCCAGAAAAAGATTCAGACCGGCGACGCGGCACGCGCGGCGCTCGACGAGCTCGCCAGCGCGACGCTCAAGGCAGCACAGGATCTCAAGGCCGCCTGCCCGACGGAGACGCCGCTGAGCGCTCCGGGCCGGCTCGCTGCCATGCAGGCGCGCATCGACGCGATGATCGCCGCGGTCGCGACCGTGCGGCCGGTGCTGGAAAACTTCTTCGGCATGCTGAGCGACGAGCAGAAAGAGCAGATCAATACGCTCAGCCGGAATCAGCGTTCAAACCGGAGCGGGAGCTTGCTCGAGCAGGACTGTGGTTCCGCGCAATCAAGCGTGGCCGAATGGCCGACCGCCGACATTGACCGGGCAGTCCATCCGACCGAGGCGCAACGCCCAAGCCTGGTCGCCCTCCAGGACGCCGCCACCAAGGCGGCAGACATGTCGAAAACCTATTGCCCAGCCGAGAGCCTGATCACGCCGACGGCGCGGCTCGCGGCGGTCGGCAAGCGGCTCGAAACGCTCTCGCAGTCCATCAAGACGGTGAGCGTGCCGCTCAACGAGTTCTATGGAATGCTGGATGACGAGCAGAAGGCGAGATTCAATGGCATCTCAGTATCGCAATCGAGCCAGAACGAGCCGTCGAGGACCAAGCCGGCAGCTGCCCATCGGCGCCATTATGTCAGCCTCGGATATCTCATTCGGCGGTTCTTTCATCTGTTCTGAAAGCCGGCGGATCGCGCGGTCTCCCCTGGGTGCGCGTCGGGCGCGCTTGATGCGCTCGGGCTGCTAACGACGGTCGTCGAGCTTGATGCCAGCCATGTTGAGCACCGAGCCCCAGCGCTCGATCTCGGAGCGGATACGCTGGCCGAATTGATCGGGCGTTCCGCCGAGCAGCTTGATGCCGAGGTCGTCCATATGGGCCCTCACCCGCGGGTCGTCGATCGCCTTGTTGAAGGCCTGGTTGATCGCGTTGATGATGTCCGGCGGCGTGCGACTGCGCACCACAAAGCCGTACCAGGTGGCCACGTCGTAGCCGGGCAAGCCGGATTCGATCATGGTCGGGATTTCGGGAAACTTGTCGAGGCGCCGGGAGACCGTCACCGCGAGGCCCTTCAGCTTTCCGGACTTGACGTATTCGAGCGAGGTGACGACGTCGAATGCGTAGTCGATCTCGCCCGACAGCAAGGCCAGCATCTGCTGGCGGGTGCCGCGGTAGGACACGTTGACGGCATCGAAATGTCCGTCGCTCCTGAGCAGCTCGGCGGCGAGGAACGGCGCCGTGCCGATCTCCGGGGTGCCGTAGGTCAGCTTGCCGGGATTGGCCCGCCCATAGGCGATCAATTCCTTAACCGAATTGACCGGCAGCGCCGGCCGCGCCACCAGCACACCCGGCGCAATCCCGGCGACCACCACCGGCGCGAAATCCGAAAGCGTGTCGTAAGGCAGCTTGCCGACGAGCGACGGATTGACGGAAAAGATCGTGGTGACCATCAGGATATTGTATCCATCGGGCTCGAGCCGCGAGACGTGCTCGGTGGCGATGATGGTATTGGCGCCGGCCCGGTTCTCGATAACGACCGGCTGGCCCCAGATTTCCTCGAGCTTGCGTCCGAGCTCGCGCGCGAGCGTGTCGTTGCCGCCGCCCGGCGCATAGGGGACGATGATTCGCACCGGCCGATCCGGGTAGGCGTAGGATTGCGACAAGCCCGGCACTGCGGACAGTGCGATCGCAAGCGCCAGCGTTCGGATCCGACGACAGATCATGCCGAGCGCGAGGCAAGAGGCCGACAATTCAAGGCTCCGAGGCGGCCTGCTTCGGATTGGGCGGGAAGGCCGAATTGGTCTCAGTGCCGCGGATCAGTGCGAGCGCGGTCTGCAGCGCCTTGTCGTCCTTCGCTTCCTTCGGGATGTAGGATTGCGAGCCCTGCTGCTCGTCGCCTTCCGCCTTGAGATGCCCGGGCAAGCTCGATTCACTGCGCGTTTGGGCCTGCGCTGCCACTTCCTTCGGCACGTCCTGGAGCACCTCAATGTCGGGCGCGATGCCTTGCGCCTGGAGCGAGTGCCCCGAAGGGGTGTAGTAGCGCGCCGTGGTCAGGCGCAGCGCACCGTTGCCCTGGCCCAGCGGGATGATGGTCTGCACGGACGCCTTGCCAAACGTTCGCGAGCCGATGATGGTCGCGCGCTTCTGATCCTGCAGAGCGCCGGCGACGATTTCCGAGGCCGAGGCCGAGCCGCCGTTTATCAGCACGATCAGCGGCTTCCCATCGATGAGGTCACCGGGCGCGGCGTTGAATCGCTGGATATGGTCAGGATCGCGACCCCGGATGGAGACGATCTCGCCGCTGGTCAAGAACGCGCCGGCAACCCGAACCGCCTGATCCAACAGACCGCCCGGATTGTTACGCAGATCGAGAATGTAGCCCTTGAATTGTTCCGGCGGAGTTTTCGCCGCGAGGGTCTTGATCGCCTGCTCGAGCTCGTTCGCCGACCGGCTGTTGAATTGGGTGAGCCGGACGTATCCGACGTCGCCCCCTTCGGCCTGCTGGCGCACCGTGCTGACCTTGATGATCTCCCGGGTCAGGGTGAGGTTGAGCGGTGCGGCCTGGTCCTTGCGCAAAATCTCGAGCCGAACCTCGGTGCCGGGCGCGCCGCGCATCTTCTCCACCGCCTGGCTCAAGGTAAGGCCTTTAATGAGAGCGCCATCGACTTGGCTGATGACGTCCCCCGCCAGAATTCCAGCCTTGGCGGCAGGCGTATCGTCGATCGGAGACACCACCTTGAGCAGGCCGTCCTCCATGTTGACCTGCATGCCGAGGCCGCCGAACTCGCCGCTGGTCGCCGCCCGCATGTCGCGATAGCTCTTCGCATCCATGTAGCTTGAATGTGGATCAAGCGCGCCGAGAATGCCGTTGATGGCCGAGTTGAGGAGCTTCTCATCGTCCGGCTTGTCGACATAGTCGGACCGCACGATGTCCAGCAGCCTTCCGAGCAATTCGAGCTGTCGGGAGGTTTCGACGCTGGGCGCCGTGCTCCCGTGCGGTCCATCCTGGGCATGCCCTGAAATGACGCCGAGCGTGAGCAGGGCGGCGCCCACTGCTGCCCCCGTGACGATTTTGGGCAACCTCAACATGGCATTTCTCCTCGCTGGTGATGGACTGCGCGCGAAACCTGTCTCTTTCGGCGCCATCCGGTGGTCCATGCGCCCCAATTCATCTATGCCTTCGCATCAAACTACGCCAAATTTGCTCTTGCCGCCATCTTAGGTCCGGCACCTCGGCAGGGCTACGTTTCCGCTCCTTGCGCCTCTGCTAGCTGGCTATGCCCCGGTGGGCGACTATTGGGGCCTCAAATTCGACAGTATGATAGCGCCCGCGAATTCTCGACGAACGTATATGCGCGTGAAGGCAAGCATGGAACCATGGGAGGAAAACATGAACGTACTTCGACCCTCATCAGCTGCCATCGCGGCACTGCTCGTGCTCGCCGCGGCGTCGAACAGCCCCGCCCAGTCCCCCCCGCCGGCCGCTCCGCCAGCACCGCCGGCGGACCTCATCTCCGTCGCGGAGGCGCACGCCATCATCGAAGGCGCCGTTGCATATGCGCGCGAGAAGAATTGGCGCATGGGCGTCGTCGTCCTTGACACATCGGGAGACATCGTGGCGGGCGAGCGCATGGACGGCGCCTCCGGACGCAATGTCAAATTCGCCGAAGGAAAGGCATTCGCTGCCGTCATGTATCGCACCACCACGCAGGCTCTGTCGGAGCTCTACAAGACCCGCCCCGACCGCTATTTCGGCATCATGAACATGTATGGCAACAAGGTCTATCTGGTCGGCGGCGGCGAGCCGATCGCCGTCGAGGGCAAGCTCATCGGTGCCGTTGGGGTTGCCGGGCTACCGGAATTCGAGGACGAGCGCGCAGGCCGCGCCGGACTCGCGGCTTGGGAGAAGGTGCGGGCCAACTTGCGCAAATAGTCTCATCCGGTCTTGCGGGAAGCTCCGCGTACTGGCGAAAGGGAACCCTTGCAGGCTCATCGGCTTACGTCGTCATGCTTCACCGTCGAAATATCAGGGCGGTGTTTGATTGACATCGTTCCGATCCAGCGCACCAGCACGTAGAACACCGGGGTGAACATCAAGCCGAACAAAGTCACGCCGAGCATCCCGGAGAACACGGCGGTACCCAGCGCCTGACGCATCTCGGCGCCTGCCCCGGCCGTGCCCGCTGCACGCCATCGATGACGATCCGATCGGTCGGCCCCAGCCCTGAGCGAATGACGCGCAAGCCGTCCACGATCGGCCCGAGCTCGATCAGCTTGGTGCCGACCGTGCCGTCGTCGGCGACGGTGAAGACGATCTTGCTCGATTGATCCGACGCGATGGCGCTGTCCGGCACCAGCAGCGCCTCGTGCTCGCCGCCGAAAAGGCGCAGCCGCCCGAAGAACCCGGGGGTCAGGAGTCCATCCTTGTTGTCGAAGACAGCGCGGCCCCGGATAGTGCCGGTCTTCGGATTGATCACATTGTCGACGAAATTCATCCGGCCCTGGTGCTTGTATTCGCTCTCATCCGCAAGCCGGACCGCGACCGGGTTCTGCACATCGCGTGACGAGGGCCGTGCCCCGGCCGCTGCCAGATGCACGTAGCGCAAGAAGTCCGTCTCGCTGCCGTCGAAAACGAAGTGAATGGGATCGATCGAGACGATCACGGTCAGCAGCGTCGCGCCGCTCGGGCCGCCGGTGATAAGGTTGCCGGCATCGACGCGCCTGTCGGAAATGCGCCCACCGATCGGCGCGCGCACCTCGGTCCATTCGAGATTGAGCGCGGCCCTGCTTCAATGCGGCCTGCGCCGAGGCGACCTGCGCCGCCGCGTCGTGCTGGATCGATTGCCTGGTATCGAATTCCCGTTCGGTCAGGCTCTGGCTGCGTACCAGTGGCGTCGCGCGCTGCACGTCGAGCGTGGCGAGGTGACGGGCGGCGGCGGGGGAGCTGAGCTCGCGGCCGGCTGGTTGTCGCAACCGGCCAGCAGTTGGGCGGTGAGCAGAACGGGGCCCAGAAGGATGGCGCGGGTCATCGGATTCTCCTCGAGCGCATCGCGTATCGGCTCGGCCGGACAACCGTGTGCCAAGAACGGGATCGGCGACCGAGATCGGCTCCCATTGAAGCACGTCTTGCGCATCGACAGTTAGCCCAATACGCCAGTCCCCACGCCGGTAGGAACGTACTCGGCCGCTTGGGCGTGCCGCGGCCGGCCGCCGCAAGCTCTACTCACCCGGCCGTTTGGTAGCCCATTGCCCGAAGTCCGGGTGCTTGGCGCTGATCTGGTTGAAATCAAATTCCAGTTGCCTTTGATCGGGCGTAGGCCCCCACCCGGGGCATGGCGTTGGAAGTTGTTGCACCAAATGCCAGTGGCCCTCCCGTTGCAAGAATTTGCGGTACTCGGGATCGCGCCTTCCTTCAGGGCTGACCCAAAAATACTCCGCCAACTTGCTGTCGTCCCCGAGCAGGCACATCGCCGCGGTGCAGTACATGCCGATCTTGTAGCCGTTCCCCGCATGCTCTTGCGCATACGCCTGAAACGATCCGCGTATCGAGCTGAAGTGGCGCGCGATCACCGGCTTCATCATCGCCACCGTGACTCGGTCGAGCCTGTCGATATGGAACGCGTCCCGGCCATAATTCAGAAAATTGTCGTAGCTCTCGATGAAATAGTCTTTCTTCTGCTCGCGCAATTGCGCCTTGCGGGCGTCGGGCATCGCGCGGCCGCCGTTCAGTCTGTACTCCCTGATCAAGGGATCCAAATGCCGCTCAGGCCCGTCGACCGCGAAGTAGATCGCGCTGCCATAGGGCTGACGGTTGTCGTCCGCCAATTTCAGGGCGCGTTCCGCATCCTTCGTTCCAGAGCTGGGGTCTAAGAACTTGGTTGGGTCATCGTTGTGATGTTGAAAGACAACACCTATTTTCAGACCGGCTGCGAGGATCGCATCGGACTCTTCTCCGGACAGCGTTTTTCCGGGCAGCGTCTCGTCCTCCTGGTCGTAGTAGCGAAAGATCGTATCCACGTTGAATGCCTTGAGCGCTTCCAAAGCAGGTGACTTCTTGTCGCTCAGAAGCTTCGACAGGGGCACAGAAAAGTCGGCGACAGTGAATTCACGGCTC
Source organism: Xanthobacteraceae bacterium (assembly GCA_036522235.1). GTDB lineage: Bacteria > Pseudomonadota > Alphaproteobacteria > Rhizobiales > Xanthobacteraceae > VAZQ01. Next base: position 37,713 of record DATDGG010000595.1, on the reverse strand, counting down.
GCCAGACAGGCAGGCCTTTTCTCGGGTATGCGGACATCGTCCGCCGCTACGATGCTCGGCCCAAGGACCGCCATCACCCCCACTCCAATAGCAAGTATCCGATTCCGCGACATTGCCTTTTCCCCAATTGGCCGACCTTGCGCGGCCGTCGTCGATGCGAGGCGTCGACCTGCATCTGGTGCGCTTCGGCGTCATCTACCGGCGTCGTCAGAGTCAGTATATTGAAAGGCGGTACCGTCGGAGATTCGAGCGACGGCCCTCCCGAATGGAAGCGAAGGCTCCTCCCCGGCCCCAGCAGCACTTTGATACCAGGCTCCGCTCATTCACTCCGGAGAGGCGCTACTTTGCGGTTTGTTTGAAGTATCTCAGATCCGGTGGCGCCTGGTTCTTCTTGATCGGCATCAGATAGCCGTCTGAACTAATAAAATAGTCTTCCTTGCCGACGGTGACATGGACCTGGGCCTCGGCGCAGACCTCCTCGGGCCACCCGGTCGGCCCGGGTTTCTTGTAGCGCGGGTAATTCTTGATAACCGTCCAGGGACGCGTATAGGCATGATCGATCACCGTTATCTCATTATGCAAGATGTCCGGGTTGGTCTTGTCGAGATAGATGCGCTCCTTGACAATGCTCTGATTGTCCTTGTGAGTCGGAAGCAGGCCATCCAACGTGCGGGGACCCTTGATCAAGCGGGTCTCGACCTCGAGCACGTCGTACTTGCCGTTGCCATCCTGGTCGAGCCACCTGCCGATAGAATAGCCGGAAAAGGTCGGGTCGACGTCCTCTTCGGGCCAGTCGCGCCCGTCGGTAAAGATGCGGCGATCGTCGTGAATGTGGTCGATCAGCATATAGGTCGTCTGCGGAGTGATGACGATCTCCATGGGCGAATAGAGATGCATGACCCGCGGCATCCCGGGTGGGAAGCAGCGATACATTGCATCGTAGCCTTGTCCGCCGGTGGCCCGGTCGGCGATGTTGGACTGATAGACGGCCTGATATTCAGTCGTCAGCGGAGGCTTCTCCCCCCGTGCCCATTGGAAGACCTCGCTTCTGCCCCATCCGCCCGCGATGTCCGGGTACTTGCCCATATCTATGATCTGTGACCGGGCACCCGAAATGACGCCCACAAGCCCAAAAGCGAGCGCGAACACACCCATGCACCAGCGGCAACTCATGACCATCTCCCAGCAAATTCTGATCGGCGTGGAGCCTAGCGATTTTTCAAATGACTGGGAACCACGCTCGGTGTGAATGCTATTTTACGGCAAAAACATAGATCGCCCCGCCTTGGGGCACTTCCGGATATTTTCCTGGGAACAGGAGGTTGAGTCCTCTTTGCATCCGCGCCGCGTCAACACCCCAGCCGGACTGCACCGCCACATATTGCGTGCCGTCAACCTCGAAAGACACCGGCACGCCATTGACCCCCGAGAGGGTTGGGTATTGCCAGAGAATTTCGCCGGTCTTGGCGTCGAACGCACGGAACAGGCGGTCATTGGTGCCGCCCGAGAACAGGAGATCGCCGCCAGTGGCGAGAACCGGACCCCAGTTCTGCGACGGCAGCTTGGTGGTCCAGACGCGTTTGCCGCTGTCGAGGTCCCATGCCTGCAACTCGCCGACATGATCCGCGCCGGCAACGATCCGCAGCACGTTCTTGGCGATGCCCTGGTAACGCTCCCCCGGCACGTATTTCGGAACCTCCATCGTCAATTCGGTGCACAAGTTCTCGTTGGCCGGGATGTAAAGCAAGCGCGTCTTCGGACTGTAGGCGGCCGGCGGCCAGTCCTTGCCGCCCCACAGGCTTGGACAGAAGGTCACGGTCTTGCCGGTAGCAGGCTTGTGCGCTGGGTCGACAATCGGGCGCCCCGTCCCCGCTTCGACGCCCTTGAAGACGTTGTGGCCTACGAACGGCAGGCCGGCAACGAAGCCGATTTTGTCGGCGCCGCGTTCAAGCTGCCAGAGGTACCCATTGCGCGCTACGTCAACGAGGCCTTTGATCGTTCGGTCGCCGCGACGGTAGTCGACCAGGATTGGCGGCGATACCTCGTCCCAATCCCAGGAGTCGTTCTGGTGATACTGGAAGTAGCCCTTGATCTCACCGGTCTTGACGTCGAGCGCAAGCACCGAGGATGTATAGAGATTATCACCAGGACGTTGATCTCCCATCCAAGGACCGCCGTTTCCGGTGCCCCAATAGGCGATATTGGTTTCGGCATCGAAAGTACCCGGCACCCAGATCGAGCCGCCGCCCGTTTTCCATTGGTCGCCTGTCGGCCAAGTCTCGCTGCCGGGCTGGCCCGGCTCCGGCACCGTGTAGGTCCGCCAGAGTTCCTTGCCGGTGTCCGCATCATAGGCAGAAACGAATCCACGTACGCCAAATTCGCCACCCGAGGTTCCGAGCATCACCTTGCCGTCCGCAACAAGCGGCATCAGCGACATGTAATACCCGTTCTTGTATTCGGCGACCTTTGCAGTCCACACCTCCTTGCCGGTGCGGGCATCGAGCGCGACCAGAACAGCGTCGGCGGAGGCGAAATAGATCTTGTCGCCGAACAGGCCGACGCCGCGATTGGTCGGGTGCAAAACGGTGAGATCCTCCGGGAGCGGTCGTTTGTAGCGCCACAGGATGTTTCCGCTCTTGGCCTCGATGGCGATAAGCTGGTTGCCCGGCGTCGCCACAAACATCACGCCGTTGTTGAGGATGGGTGGTGCTTGATGGCCTTCCACTTGCCCGGTGGCAACGCTCCAGACGAGCTGCAGCCGCCCGACATTGGCGGGCGTGATCTGCGCCAGCGGACTATAGCCCCAGCCATCGTAGGTCCGGCGGAACAACAGCCAGTTCCCGTCTTCAGGTCTGCGCAGCCGCTCGGCCGTGACCGACACGTAATTCACAAGTATGTCGGGCATCGGGCCCGGAACTGGAGTCGTCGAAGCGGGCGCGATGGTCTCTTGTGCGGAAGAGGTTGTTGGCGCAGCCGTCAGGCCAGCGGCAACCAATGCGGCAACGCACGCGTTACACGTGAGCTTGATCGTGTCGGGCATGACATCTCCTCCCTTCGTAGAGTCGCAATTCGCTCCCGCTGCTGGCTCGGCAATTCCATTTGCCGATTCGGCCGTCAGACCGGCGCGATGCCCAGGCGGCCAATGAACGGACCCGCGACGGCGAGCTTGCCATTCGTGATCTTGAGCGGCAACGCGGCCAGCGCCCGCGTTGTCGGCCCCTCGATGATGGCGGCGGCGGCGCTCGGATCATATCGCGAATTGTGGCAGGGACATTCCAAGATGCGCTGCTCGGCTACCCAACCATTGACCTCGCAGCCAGCATGGGGGCAGATCGCCGAGTTGGCCACGATGCCGTCGGCCGACCGCCCCCGCGTCGGCACTGCCAAGCTTGCGGGATCAAGCCTGACGAGAACGACCTTATTGAGGCGCGACCCTTTACGAACGAGGTTGCTGGCGGGCTCCATCGGCCACGCCAAGATCGGCGAAGCCCGGACATCGCTTGGCGAAAGCGCGGCGTATTCGGCCGCATCAATAGCAACGAGTTGGTCTCCCTCCTGGGGTCGCTCGTCGGCGGGATCCGCCAGTACCCGCGTGATCCCGGAGGCGAAGCCGAGACCGACAAGCGCGCCGAGGGCAACAACTTTGCGCCGCGTGCTTTGGTCGTCGCAATGACGGCTTGGCGAAGGCGTATTGGCGCCCGCGCTTTCGCGCTCAGCGACAGGGTCCCGGCGTCGCATGCTCGATCTCCCTCTTTCGATAGGGCCCCGGTCATCGCTCCCCGATCAGGGTGCGTGCTCGGTCGATGACGTCGCGCGGGGTCGCGTAGATCGAAGATATGAGCTGCTCAACCTCTTCGCCTGCCAAATACTCTATCGAGCCGCCACGCTGTTGTAGTTCCTTTAAGAATTCGCCGTCCTGCGAAAGTTCCGCGAATGCTTTCCGCAGCGCCGCGACACGATCGGGTGGGGTGCCTTTCGCCACAGCAAATGGCCTCCCGGCCTCGAGCGTGGCGAATAACAGCTGGTAAAGGCGCCCGTCCTCCTCATCTTTGACATATTCCATGGCCGAGGGGACTTCCGGTAAATCCGGATTTCGTTTCAACGCAAGCTGTACGATGACATTGATCTTTTTTTCGCTCAGCCAGTCAGGATGATCTCCGCGCAATGTCGTCCAGGTCATTGCACGTCCCTGAACCTCCCCGCGCTCGATCGCGATCGCCAAGTCGCCGCTTCCCTTGTAGCCCCGCACGAGCTTGAATTTTGTGCCAAGGGTCTGATTGAGCAACAAGGGGAACGTCAAGTTTTCGTTTCCGCCGCCGGTGTTGCCGAGGACCAGCTCTTTTTGCCTGGCGTCTTCAATCGTCCCGACGCCGCTCGTGTGCCACGAAAGGATGAGATAGGTATCTTTGTTGAGGCTGCCGATCCAAATCACCTTGCGCGGATCAAAGCCCACGTCTCGATCCGAGAGCAGCGGCTCGAGCAGGTTGTTACGCTGCAGCAAGGCGACAACGCTTCCATCCCCGGGAGCCGAATTTTGTATTTGGCGGGCCACGAGCAAGCCCCCGGCGCCTGGCGTGTTCTGGATGATGAAGGTCGGATGTCCAGGGATATGCTTCCCGAGATGACGGGCAAGAACGCGCGCGTAGAGATCGGCTCCGCCGCCCGTGGCGGCGGCCACGGTCAGCCGCACGCTTCGGCCGCGATAGAAATCCTCGACTGATTGCGCATTCGCCCAGGTCGACAAAGTGCCGAGCAACACCTGGACGAGCGCAATAGCGGCTAGGGGCGGACCCGGCTTGCAGCGGCGCATGCTCATACCGATCACATGCCCTGACTGTTGGCTATTCGTAGCCTGGAAAAGAGGGTGGAAATCGATTGGGTCTGAGCGCCGTCGAGCACGAATGATATTATCTCATCCGCCGCGCCCGGTCTGACGAGTCCGTCGGTTACGTCGCGGAATTTGCGCACCGTGACGTCCCGATCGAGACCGCGCTCCGGAAATGAGTGCCCCGGTGGATAGAGACACTCCGAGACCAGCCGCTCACCGCCGTCCAGATCTACCTCGACGCGGGCTGGCATGCTGTCGGGTGCGCGACCCACGATCTCGGTAGAAGTCTTGAGCTCAACCTTGGCGGTAAGGGCCCGCATCTCCGGCTGCAGCCAGCGCTTGGCGGCGAGCTGGCGCTCCGTAAGTGCTCCATCGACCAGAGCCACGGCCGTAAGGAATGTAAAGCTGTGATCGGCATCTTCGCGCGTACGCGGTTTCCTGCGGGTTATTTCGGCCTGTTGATTCACGATCATGGGAAGGTGCGCCATGGTCGCCTCGACGCGACGGATCTGATCGCGTCGACCCTGCAGCTTGGGCGCCAATGCGAGCGCCGCCGCGACTAAAGCCTGCGCCGTTCCGATGCAGGGAAACGTCTTGATGTTTGACCTCATGATCTGCAGCGTTGCCGGCGGGTCGGCCCACAATTGCTCGAAGCCGAGGTCGGGGTCGAACAGCTGCCGGAGCCCCCCTTCGTGATCGAGGACCTCCATAGGCCCGGTCAGGCCACGCGCGGCGAGCAACGCAGCCTGGACGCCGCTCTGAGCGACCAGGGCATTAGCCAAGTTCTTGACCGATGACAGCGCACCCCAACGCACGACCTTCGGTGTCGCGCACCGCGCCGCCGCCAAAGCCAGGGCCTGTGTCTGATGTTTCGCATCAAGTCCCAGCAATCTGCCGGCCATCGCGGCCGCGACAATGCCCGATGAACTTGTTCCATCCCAGAGACTCGAGAAGCGCATGACGTCCCGTAATCGGCTGAACATCTGGTAGCCGACAACGATGGCCTCGAGAACTTGTCCCAGCGTGCTCCCGATCATCTCTCCGGTCGAAAGCGCCACGGTTATGTTGTCGCTCGGATGCCCGCCGACACTGAGCTTGCCTTCTTTCTGGATGAAAATGACATCATTGAGATCAAGGCTCCGCACCTTCACGCCGTTGACCAGCACGGCACTGGTCAAGGACGTCTTCAGATGCGAGCCGATTATCGTGCATTGCGGTGCGCCTCCCGAATCCAGCACGAAATCGAGAACAGCGGCCGCGGCATCGGATCGAGTCCCAGCTATGGCGCAGCCGATCGTGTCGAGAACAAGAAGGCGTGATTGGCGCACCACGAGGTCCGAGTGGTAGGCCTGCTCGTCGCGCAAAGACCAATCCGCCAAAGCTTGGATGGAAGGTCGACTTTCCGAAACTTTGTGGATTACGCCCATGTTGGTCGCACCGTGAAGCCACCTCCCGCCTTCGAGCATTAGCTTCTTTATGGAAGATATCCCGCATAAGTTTTGTATCGAAGTGGATTGAATTTGGCCGGGAAGACGGGCTCATGCGGCCGCAAAAAGTGCTGCATCTTTGCCATCAACTCAGAGCACCTCGACAAGCTTTGGCAGAAAGACCGTGTTCGAGACGCAGGGGGCGCGGCTAAAGGTGCCGGTTGCACCAACTGATCACGATCTGGTTGAAGCGCTCGGCGTCTTCCACATTCGGGAGATGCCGCGCTCCCTCGATCGCCAGGAACTCGCCGCGCCGGACCGTCGCCGCAATCATGCGGTTCTCTTCCGGATTGGCGCCGGGATCGTCGGACCCGCACAGCACGAGAGTCGGCGCCGAGACCTCATGCAGGCGCGGCGTCCATTTAAAGGTCTGGATCGCGGCGGCGCAGCCGATATAGCCCTGCGGCGGCGTTGCAGCGACAGTGTCATGAATCTGTTTCCAGAGACTCGGACGCCGAGCCTTGAAGTCGGCGCTGAGCCAGCGGGCCATGGTCGATTCGGCCAGCGGTGCCATCGCGTTCGCCGCCTGGATAATGATGGTCCTGCTCCCCCATCGTTCCTTCGCATCCTTCGGCGCTTCGGACTGGGTGTCGCATAGGATCAACGAAGCGACCCGCGCGGGGTGCAGAATTCCAAGCCCCTGACCGATCATGCCCCCGATCGAAAGACCGCAAAAGTGAACCTGCGAGATCGCCAGGTCGTCGAGGATTTGAACGGCATCCTCGACGAGCTGCTCCATGGTGTAGTTGCCCGGCGCAGGATCGCTCCCACCGTGACCGCGCATGTCCACCCGAAGCACGCGGTAGCCGGCGGAGAGGAAAGCCGGTACCTGCTCCGACCACATGCCGCTATCGGCAGCCAGGGAGTGGGCGAAATAGATGACGGGGGCGCGCTCGTCGCCGACGATATCGAAATAGACCTTGCGTCCGTTGGTCCACAAAAGCATGGCCTGCAATCCTCACGAAGAAACGTTGGAGCCTCGGTCGAACTGCTCAAGATTGCCCGTTCACATGCGCGCGAACCGGCACCGTCATCGCGCCGATCGGCGGACTTTCGACCGTGACGACATCCCCCGGCTTCACGGGGCCGACCCCGCTGGGGGTGCCGGTATAGAACACGTCGCCCGGGTAAAGCGTGTAAAAAGACGAGGCAAACTCGATCAGGCGGCGAATTCCGTAGATCAGGTGGCTGGTGCTGCTTTGCTGCCGCACCTCGCCATTCACCTTGAGGACCAGTGGTACGTCATCCGGGTCGGCAATCTCGTCGGCGGTCACCATCCACGGGCCCAGCACGGCATAGCCGTCGGGCGATTTCCGGAAGCTCCGATCTTCCGGCCCGCGGATCGTCATGTCGAGGCCGAGGCAATATCCGGCGATGTGGTCGAGCGCCTGCTCCTGGCTGATGTCGGTCCCTTGCTTGCCGACAACGATCACGAGCTCGAGCTCGTGATCGGTCCGCCGCTCGGGGAAGCGCACCGGAATTCCCTCCGATGGCCCGACGATGGATGAGGCCGCCTTCAGGAAGATGCCATCGGTGCCGATCTTGGCCGTATGCTTCGATCCACTCGCTGCGCGCCCCGGCGCCATTTCCGCAACATGGTCGGCATAGTTCGTCGGTGCCGCCATGGCCTTCGACGGTCGCGCCACCGGAGAGAGAAGAGCGACGCTGCTCAGGTGAACACCGCGGGTCTTCGCGGCCTCGGCGATGAGCCGATCGCGCCAATCCGGCAGGGCCCTGATGAGCGCGTCGCCCTTCGCGGCATAAGGCGTCGCCGCCCTGATCTGCTCTTGAACGACGGTCACGTCATGGACCAGCCCATTCGAGACGATGCCCAGACGATCATCGTCGAAGCGACAGATACGCATTACTCTCTCCCTTGGCTGACAGATCAGGCGCTGAGCGCTGCCGCGAGCTCTCGTGCAGATGCCATCCGCTCCGCATCCATGACGAGGTTTACGACGCGATCGATCTGCGGATTTGCCAGTCGGGTCTCGGCGAGCTTGCGGAACTTGTTGATGACATCCTGATCACTCGCGAACCTCTTTTCACTGCCGCGCGGCGCCTCTACGGTCTGTTCGTGGACCTCGCCGTTCCTCAGCCGGACCTCGACGCGAACCTTGTGCCGATAGCGTGATCCCAGCGCCGTAATCTGCGGATCCTCGACGACCTCGACCCGCCGGGAAAAGGCCATGCGCGCCGGATCCGCCACCTTGTCCTCGGTGAACTGCGCGACGAAGGCGTCTCCCTCGAGCAGGAAGGTCGCCACGCAATAGGGAAGATTGAGCTGCGCGGAGGTCAGGCCTTCGGGCTTGTAAGCCCAGCCGACGTGATCGATCGTGACCTTCGATCCATGGATGATGATCTTCTCCACCTCGTCGACCACGAACGGACGACGCGCATTGATGTCGCGGATGCCGTCGAGCGTCGTGTGGTTGCTGCCGACGCAGGAATAGAATTTCAATGCGATCTGGAGTGTCTCGAAACGCTCGCCGAGACCGTCCGACAAGGCCGCGAGGTCATAGCGGTCGTGGGAGCGCGAGAAGGTGGAGCAGAAGCCGCCATACTCGCTCTCGAAGACGTTTTGGATGCCGGTATATCCGCGTCGGGCCAGGATTGCGCCGTAATATCCGCTCTGGGCAGAGCGGCCGGCGTGCATCCGCTTCACCATCGCCCCATATTGCGCCGCCATCAGGCCGGCTGACTGCGTGCCGGCGATTCCAATCGCGTTGACGGTCTGCGCGGCATCGAGCCGAAGCGCAGCCGCCGCGCCGGACGCAGCGGAGAAAACCCCAAGCGTCGCCCCGGAATGCCAGCCCTGTCCGATATGCTCCTGTCCCATGCAGATTCCGACCCGCGGCCCGATTTCGTAACCGGCAACCGTTGCGGCGAGAAAGTCGCGCCCGTTGATCGACGGATCACGCTCGAGAATCGCGAAGATCGGCGGCAGCGTGACAGCGCCCACGTGCAGGACACCTACCCTATGCACGTCGTCGAGCTCGAAGCTCTGCACCAACGCGCCATTGACCAGAACGGCATGCGGCGACGACAGCCGATGGCTGGTCCCCCAGACGGAGGCGGACGTCGCCTCATCCACCTCGGCGAGGGTCTCGCGCAGGATTCGGCTCCACGCGAGGTCAGCGCCATAGATCGCGCAACCCAGCGAGTCGAGCACGAGGAGCTTGATGCGGGCGATAACATCGGCGGGAATCCGTTCGTAGCGGAGTCCCGATACGAAACTTGCGATCGCTGCCGTGTGCGGATTGCCCGCGTCACCGGAATGGGTCATGGACTGCTCGCTCTTTGGCTTTGATGGATCCAAGCGACTGAGCTTTCGTCGTCGAGCCCCGACATGCTCATGCGAGGCTGATCACGGCTTCGTTGCCCTCACGGCTCAGCTGCGCCCCGAGATCGCGACTGCGCTTCTCGATGTCGGCAAATTCGACCTCTTCGTCGGACAGGCAGCTGATGTAGGTTTCGTTGGCTTCGTTGCGCCGGACGAATTCGAAAGCGGCCCTCTCAAGGCGCCGACCATCGAACGACAGCTTGGCCATCATGCCGACCCAATTGTCGTGGGTGAGGCCGCCATGCCCCGTGTGGAAGGAGAAGCTTCCGAGACCGTAGAAGATGGGCTTGCCCTTGTAGACCTCGACAGCGAGTGAATAATGCGGACCGTGCCCAATGACGACATCCGCGCCGGCATCGATCGCGCAATGCGCGATCTCCTGCATGTAGTCCAGTATGTCCTTGTGAAGGCCCCAGTGGAAGGAGGCGACCACGAGGTCGGAGGTTTCCCGTGCGGCAGTCAGATCCTTCTCGAACCGCGCCAGATAATCTCGATCAGCCCAGGTGACGATGTAGGGCGGAATACCCGGCCGGTTGAGTGGCGGAATCTCGCGTTTCATCTTGTGCATCGGAACCTGGTACGCCGTATGCCCTCGGATCACGGCGATGCCGGCCGAATGCGCGGTGGCCTCGTGATTTGTCGCCCAGTAGACGGAGCTGCGCTGGAGAAATGCGATCCTGCGCCCGCGACGAACCACCACGGCCGGAGCGCGTGCCTCGGCGTCCTTTGCGCCGGCTCCGGTGTGAGCGATACCGAGCCGATCGAGGTTTTCGATCGACCCGGTGATGGCCTCGGCGCCGAAATTGACGTTGTTGGCGAGGCCGAGGGCTGCAATCCCGCATTCGGTCAGCGCCGTCGCCGACACGTTCGGATCGGCGAAGAAGCCTTCAACATGGGTCGACCCTTCATTGAACCGCGACGAGAGGCAACACTCGAGGTTGGCGAAAACAAGATCGGCTGAGCGAAACGTCTCCTTGACGCGCCGGAACGGAACATTCCCGTCGGTAACGTTCATAAGATTGACGTCGCCAGCGACGATGAGCTTGACCATATGGTTGGATCCTGGTGACCGGCTCAGTCGGTGACGTCGTTGAGACCATTGACCAGCAGCGACTCAATCGGAATGATGGACGCCATATCCTTGATCGCCACCATGTCTTTCATCATTGCATTCAATGGCTCCCGCCGGATTGCACTGGTCCGAGCAAAGAATTCGATCCCGACGAGGAAGTCGTAGCTGTCGGCGATCTCTTCACGGTTTGCCTTCGAGGCTTGGGTGAGGATCTCGATGGCTTCATTTCGATTTTCAGGTCTGTAGAACCACGCGACCGCCTCATCGATCACCTGGTTGATCGCTCTTGCTTCGTTCGGATGCGCGGCCGCCCAACGTTTCGAGACTTGCATCCCGGTTTGCGGAAGGTCCTTGGCGTAGTCACGTACCAGGCCGAGAGATGTAAAGCCGGCCTTGATGGCGGTGAAGTTGAAAGGCGGCACCAGCATGGTGGCGTCGATGGCGCCGGACTGCAGTGCGGCAAATCGCGCGCCGGTCGCACCGATCACGATGATGTCGTAGTCCCCGTCTTTCAGGCCGTTGGGTATCAGGACGCGATCGAGATAGATCTTGTTGATGTCCCGCAGCCCGCCGATGGCGATCTTCTTGCCCTTGAGGCTCTTGAGGTCCGGGATGTCCCGACGGGAGATCATGACATAGTTGGGGGTCTGTCCGATGATCCGCATGATCGCCACCGGAGCGCCCTTCTCGACGGCGTGCAAGGGTTCCGCCAGGCCGTTGACGGCGATGAGATCGAGGGAGCCCGCAGCCAATTGCTGTACCAGCCCAGGTGCGGTCGGCACGAAGACGACATCGGGCCTGATGTCATGCCGCGCGAAGAATCCCTTCTTCATGCCGATAAGGAAGGGCCAGACGCCGGATGTGTAGGAGCCGAGCACGCCGGTTACCACCGGATCGGCCGATCGCGCCCCAATGGGAACCAATCCGCCGGAGAGGCCGATCAACACCGCGATGGCGAACGGAACCGAACGCGCGCGACGGCGCAGACTCGGTTTATCGACGTGCTGCCGGACAGAGCTCATGGGGTCACCTATGTTCGAGGAGGACACTCTCGCGAACGTCATTTTCAATCAGCCGCCAGATCTGATCGACGAGCGCGACGAAGGCCGGCTCGCGCTTGGTGGCCAGGATTCGCGGTCGCGGCAGATCGATCCGGACCTCTTCGAGGATCCGTCCGGGCCGGCGGGCGAAGACGAGAACGCGGTCGGAGAGAAAAACAGCCTCGTCGATCTGGTGGGTGACGAAGAGTACGGTCTTACGGCCCTCTTCCCAGATCCGCTGCAACTCGCCCTGCATGATTTCTCGGGTCTGCGCATCGAGCGCGGAGAACGGCTCGTCCATCAGAAGAATCTTGGGATCGATCGCCAGCGCCCGCGCCAGGTTCACGCGTTGGCGCATTCCACCGGAGAGTTGACGGGGGAAATAAGACTCGAAGCCAGCCAATCCGACGAGGTCGAGGAGCTTTCGGGTCCTCTCCAGATCGGCCGCTCGAATCCGGCCGGCGAGTTCCAGGCCGACGATCGTATTATCCAGGACCGACCGCCACGGGAGCAGAGAGTCTGATTGGAAGACGAACCCGCGGTCTCGGCCCGGTCCCGCCACGATCGCACCGTCTACGCTGATCGTGCCCGCATCCGCTGATTCGAGCCCGGAGACGATCCGCAAGAAGGTCGTCTTGCCACAACCGCTTGGACCGACCAGGGCGACGAACTCGCCATCATCGATGGCAACCGATATCTCACGAAGGACTTCGAGATCGCCGAAGCGCTTCGTCAGGGATCGAGATGCCAATTTAGGAGGAGCCATCGGCTCAGTCCTTCGTCCAGGGCACAAGCCGTGCCTCGAGCTTCGAGAAGGCCATCGTCATGCCGATCCCGCTCGCGGCCAGAATGGTTACGGCAGCGAAGAGATCGGGCATATTGAAGCTATCCGCCGACTGACCGATCAGGCGCCCGAGCCCCAGGCGCGATCCGAACAGTTCGGCGACGACAACGCCGATCAGGCCACGACCGATGCCGAGCTTCAGGCCGGCGAGGATGAACGGCGTCGCCGAAGGCAACGAGACCTTCAGGAAAAGCTGGCGCCTCGTCGCGCCGAAGCTCCGCATCATTTCAAGGTAGCGTTCACTGGTGCTCCGGATTCCCGCCTCGGTGTTGATCATCACGGCAAAGACGACGAGCAGAATGACCACGAGGACCTTGGACCAAATGCCGATTCCAAGCCAAAGGATGAACAGGGGACCGAGCGCGATGGTCGGCGTCGCGTAGAACCCGGAAATCCAGGGCTGCAACCAGCTCTTCCAGAAGGGGCTGGTGGCGATGACGAGCCCGACCGCAATGCCGAGGATGCTCGCTATCGCATAGCCGAGCAGGAATTCGAGCGCGCTGGTGCCGAGGTGAGGCCAGAGCTCTCCGCTGACCGAGAGCGCGACCAGGGCGTCAAGCACCTGCGTCGGCGAGGCGAGAAAGAGGGAGTTCGCGACGAGACGGTCGCTCAGAATCTGCCAGGCGAGGAGACCCGTGATGATCGAGAGGATCGAGACATACCCGCTCTTCAAGGCGAAGGGTGCGATCCGCAGGCGACCCTTTGTTCCGAGCGCGGCCTTGGCGGGGGCTCGCTTCAGGTCGATCATTGGACACCAGGCGTTGACGCCGGACGCGGCGCTTGGACGAGCCGCATTGCGGCCGCATGATAGGATAGATCGAGGTAAGACTGCGGATCGACGGTATCCGAAATGCCCTCGACCATTGCGCGGAGTGCAAGCGTGTTGCGCAATCCAGCAAGATCGATCGCGGCTTTCGGTTCGAGCCCGAAGGCAGGCTGGCGCAAGAGCTCGACGCTCTCACTCGCCATGTCCTGGGGCAGGAGCAGCTCCTCCGCGAGGATGCCGACACACAAATCGTGATTGGATGGAGAAAGAACCAAGTCCAGGCACTCGAGATAGGTCGCGACATAACGCACGACGACATCGCGGTGCGCCTCTGCCCAAGGGCGTAGGACGAATGCGGATCCTGCCTGGTATGGGCCAATGAAAGCCGTCGTATCCCCAAAACTCCGCAAACCCATGCGTCTCGCCTGAATCGAATAGGGCGGATTGAGGATGGAGGCAGTATTGGCCGTGTCCTTCTTCATGGCCTCGAGGCGAAATTCGCCGCGACCCACCGTCACCACCGTGTAATCGCGGTCGCGTTGCAGTGCGTGATCTCCGAGAATTCGATAGGCCTGAAGCGCAAAGGCCGTATCGGGCGCATCGACGATGAGGCGCCCCCCGCGCAAGTCCGCGATTGCCTGGATATGTGGCTGAACGAACAGCTCATTCATGCCACTGTCTCCGCCCATGATCACGACGACATCGAAGCCTTCGACATCCCTCATGAAGATAGCGTTATCCGCGGCCACGTGCACGATCTGAAAATCTCCACGAACCAGGCCGTCTCTCTGCGCGCGAGAATCCGCAGTCGAAATGAGGATGAGATCGATTCCGCGACCTTCGAAGAGCCCCAGTCGCAAACCTGCCCGGATCGGAAGGGACTTCGCGGTCGGATTGCAGTTAACGGCAAGCCGGTCGGAATCCGGGCGCATCCCTTCATACCGACGCGCGCAGGCTTTCGGACGAAAAGCCGATGCTTTGTTCCGCCTCGATCATGGCTGGGCTTGGCGGCGAGGTCGCACCCCACAGGTCCATGCGGCCAGGGACGGGCTTCCAATCCTCAGGCGATCCGGCTCGGTAGCTCTCATCGATCTGCTGAACCTCCGCGGTGTATGCCAGCGGCAGGCGCTCGATGCCGGCGAAATACGCAAAAATATTGCTACCTGGGCCGTGGCGGCCGACGCCCCACCCAATCTCGAAACCCGCGTCGCGAAGCCGACCGATCCCCCGCATGACGGCATCGAAGCTCGGCATCTCAAAAGCAACGTGATTGAGCGTGCTTTCCTTCGACGGCACTATCGCGATGCTGTGATGGTCCGCATTGCAGTTGATGAACGCCATCCGGCTTGTCCGATCGACCAGACGGAAGCCTAGACCGTTGATATAAAACTTCTCGATGGTCGACGGATCAGGCGTGTTCAGAACAACATGCGAGAGCTTGCGCGGCTTGTCGATCGTTTCCACGACGTCCGCATGCTCCTCGTCGCCTGCCACAACGAGCAGGAGCCGACCGTCCGGGTCGAGGACCGAAAATCCGTAGCCGCCCCCCTGCTCCCGGACCCTGGCGGGGCTCGTGAGGCCGTCCGCACCAAGGCTGGCGAGGCGCGCGTGGATGGCGTCTATGTCAGCGGGGCTGGGAGCGCGCAGGTCGATGCGGAGCGCCTCGGTCCTGGTGCGGTTGTGCAGCGCAACAACGTGGTGATCTGGCCCGCTGGCGCGCAGATATGCCAGCCCGTTCCCTTTGGTTACCGTCGAAAGGCCCCAGACCCGCGTGAAAAAGTCGAGCGCAAGATCGAAATCGACGACGCCGATGTGGAGGCTCCTCAGCCCGCCGACCGCCGCCGGACGCTTTGTTCCGCCGGGTCGATTCATGAATCAAGGTACCTCCGAGTGGACGGTCGCCGAGGCATTTGTTATGCCTGCCCAAAGGGCAATTGTGCCAAGCGATGATGACCGGAGCCCATCAGAAGTGCGAGGCCGGTCATTATTTTTTCGGGATCGGAGGCGACTTACACAAGTCAAAGCGAGCAATCGACTCATGACCGATCGAGCAATGTCAGACCCGCTCCAACTTCCAAGCTTTCGGCACCTGCGCGTTTTCGAGGCCGTCGCAAGGTGCAACAATCTCAGCCGGGCTGCCGGCGAAGTCCACATGTCCCAGCCGGCCGTGACGCAGGCCGTTACCAAGATCGAAGCCTGGGCAGGATTTAGGCTCTTCATTCGGAACCAGACCGGCTCCTTTCTGACCGATGAAGGACGTATGTTCCTCGCCTGCATCCGGCGGCTGTTCGCGCAGATCGAGTCTGCACTCGATGGCAGCGTCCTCCGGGGGGCGCCCGCCGAGGCCGTGCGCAAGACCGTCTCCCGTCTGAAATCGTCGCATGTCCGGGTCCTGGCCGCCACGGCGGGGAGCTCATCCTTCGAAGACGCCGCCCTGCTGCTCGGCCTTTCGCGGACAGCGGTGCAGCGAACGGCCCGCGCGCTCGAGCTCATAATCGGCCGCGAGCTCTACGAGCGCACGCCCCATGGCCTCATCACCAATGATGCGGCGCGCGATTTTGCGATGGGCCTGCAGCGGGCCTGCCAGCTGCTGCGCGAGGAGCTTGACGAGATATCGCTGCTGCGGAGGAAAGGCTCATCGCGGATTCTCCTCGGCGTCCAGCCGCTCGCCTCGATTTCACTCCTCGCCGCAGCTATCAACAGCGTGCTCAGCGTTCACCCTGACGCGCAGATCAAGATCATCGAGGGCTCCTATCATTTTCTTCTTCGGGAGCTACGGAGCGGTCGTCTCGACGTGATGTTCGGGGCGCTCAAACGGCCCAATGCGGTCGAGGATGTCATCGAGGAAGCCCTTTTCGAGGAGCCCTATTGTGTTGCCGCCCGTCGAGGTCATCCGCTCTCGCGCCAGGCGACCATTACGATCCGCGACCTCATGACGGTGGATTGGGTGCTACCTGGCGCTGGAACGCAGCGGCGCAGGGCCTTCGACCTGATCTTCGACAACGAGGTCCACAGGCCGACATCCTGCATCGATGCGACCACGGTCTCCGCCCAGGTCGCGATCTTGGCGTCGAGCGACCGCGTGACCCTGCTCACCCCACTCGAGCTGGCCTCGGAGCCGCGGATGAGCGGGCTCGTGGCCCTGCCGTTCGAGATTCGGATCGCGCGTAGCGCCGACGGAGTCACCACGCGTTCCGACTGGAGGCCGAGCCCATTCCAATCGTGCTTCCTCGAGCATCTGCGCGATCACATTCGCAAGGTCGGGCTTTCGCTATCCCCCTCGAAGTCTGGCCCGGCTGAGCCAGCACCATTAAGGCAAGCCAGCTAGAGCATTTTCCGCCGAAGTGGACACCGGTTCGGCGCAGAAAATGCGACAAACGCAAAGAATCTAGAGCGCATTCCGCCACCGACCTATCAAAATCCGATTCAATCTCAACGGAATGCGCTCTAGCGCAGAACTACACGGGCCAAGGCAGGCACTCGGCGAGCCCGCGGCCCATGATCCACTCCTTGTCCTCGGCGGTGAGGAAATCCATTTCCTCCGTGTACATGGTCACGGCCTGCGGATAGGTGCAGGCCGAGCGCGTGAGCATGACCGACAGGTCGGTTCCCCAGAAGCAGCGGCGCGGTGTGAAGGCCTCGATGAGGTTGCGCAGAGCCCCGTGAATGTTGCGATAGGGGGGCGGTGCCGATGAGCATTCGGGAGCGAGCGTAAGCTTCACGTGCACGTTCGGATGCTTCGCCAGCGCGATCGTGCCCTGGAGACCGGGTGCAAGCGTCTCGTCGCACATTCCGCGGGTTCGGCCCATGTGGTCGATGATGATGCGCAGGTTCGGATGACGCTCGGCAACCTTGCCGACGTGCGGCAGTACCGTGGGCACGTTCATCATCACCGGAATGTCCAGCCGCTCGGCGGCGGGCCAGAACCAGTCCGCGGTGCCATCCGTCATCCAGGGCGTATCCCAGGCATGGTGGAAGGTGAGCCGCACGCCGAGCATGCCGGGCTGATCCTTCCACGTCTCCAGCATGCGCCGGCCTTCCGGCTTGTCGATGGGGATGCGGCCCATGACGGCGAAACGCTTGGGATATTTCTGGACGGCCTCGAGCGAGTAGTCGATCCGATCGCCTTCCCATGACGGCGGAACCAGGATGGCGCGATGGACACCGGCTTCGGCCATCTTGGCGCTCAGCTCCTCGTAGCCGATCGGCGGTTCGAGGTGCGCGTGCCGGCCCGGCATCCACGGCCGGTCTGGCGTCGCGGCCTTCCAGATATGCACTCCGGCATCGGTGATGATCATGGGCCCTCCTCCCTGCGGCCGTTCGTTGCCGCGTTCAGCGCCCGGCGAGCTTGCGTCCCTTTTCAAGAGGGGCGAGGCTGCGCACGGGCGCCGCCATGAGGAAGCGGTAGCCTTCCTCCAGAACGCGCTCGACATTGTCATTGCCTACGTGCGGATGCCCGACCGGCACGTTGAATTCGCGACACGTGGCTACGATCTCGGTCATGGCGGCGCGCACCTGAGCGTGATCGTACTGGCGCGGCACCCCAAGCTCCTGGCTCAAATCACCCTCCCCGATCAGGACGCCGCCGATGCCGGGCACGTTGTTGAGAATGTCGCGCAAGTTCTTGATGCCGAGCGTGTCCTCGATCATGAGCATCACAACGATCTCGCCGCCCGGATCGAGCGGCCAGACGTCGGCCTTGGCGTAGTATTCCTTTTGCGAAAGCCCCCAGTACCGGCACGCCGAAGTCGGCCCGTCGCCGCGCAGACCGGCCGGCTCATAGCGCGGTGACCCTTTGGGTCGGGGATAGCGGCACGCGGCGACGGCATTCATGGCCTGCTCGACCGTGCCGATATGCGGCCAGACGATTCCATAGGCACCCCGGTCGAGCGCCTGTTTGGCAAGCCACTGGTTGCGCTCGTCGCCATTCGGAGGGATGCGCACAAATGGCGTCACGGCGGGCGCAACCGAGCCCGACTTGGCGATTTGCTCGCGATTGAGGAGATATTGCAGGGCGTCCTGCAGCGCGTTCGGGTCCCAGGGATTGTGCTCCATCTCGAACACGATACCGTCGTATGGCGACGTGCTGAATGCGATGGCGGTGGTTCGATCGGCGCTCGCAAACGAGGCGAATGCCGGCTTGCCGCTTTCCCAGGCACGGATCACGCCATTGAGGCGGCTCGCACTCGTCATTTCAGCTTCTCCGTTTCAGCTCAGACCGCGCTGGGCGAGCACCTTATTCAGCCGCCCGTATATGCGGCGGGCGTTCTGTTCGAAAATCTGGTTGCGGTGCGCCGCCGACAAATGCACTGCGCCGTCGATGTAGCGGCGCGTATCATCGAAGCGATGCCCCGTTTCCGGATCGACACCCTTCACGGCGCCGATCATCTCGGAGGCGAAGAGCACGTTCTCGATCGGCACGACGCTGGTCAGCAGATCGATTCCTTTCTGATGATAGACGCAGGTATCGAAGAACACGTTGTTGAGCAGCAGCTCGTTCAGCGGCGGGCGCTTCATGTCCTGGGCCAGGCCTCGGTATCGGCCCCAATGGTAGGGCACGGCGCCGCCGCCATGGGGAATGATGAATTTGAGCGTCGGAAAATCCTTGAACAGGTCTGATGTCAAGAACTGCATGAAGGCGGATGTATCGCCGTTGATATAGTGCGCCCCGGTGCCGTGGAAGTTGGGGTTGCACGAGGCCGCGACATGAACCATCGCCGGCACGTCGAGCTCGACCATCTTCTCATAGAGCGGATACCAGCGCCGGTCGGTCAACGGCGGGTCCTTCCAATACCCGCCCGACGGATCCGGATTGAGATTGCAGCCGACGAAGCCAAGCTCGTTGACGCAGCGCTCGAGCTCGGGGATGCATGTCTTCGGCTCGACGCCCGGCGACTGCGGCAGCTGGCATACTCCGACGAAGCTTTTCGGATAGATGCGGCAAACCCGCGCGATCAAGTCGTTACAGGCCCGTGACCACTCGCTGCTGGTCTCGAACGTGCCGATGTGGTGCGCCATCTTGCCGGCGCCAGGGGAGAAGATCGCGACATCCGTGCCGCGTTCGCGCTGCAACTTGAGCTGGGCGGGCTCGAGCGTCTCGCGGACCTGATCGTCCGAGATGGCCAGGCTGCGGGCCGAGGCCCCTTTCGGATCCGAGAGAGCCGCGATCTGTGCATTGCGGAACATCTCGAGCGCCTTGGGCGCTGTCGTGTAGTGTCCATGACAATCGATGATCATGACAACCTCTTGGGCCGGGTCAGTCCTGCAGGATGGGGTAGAGATGCTGCGCGGTCTTCGCGAAGATCGAGTTTCGGTCGGCATCGGACAATGCGCGCAAGGCCAACTTGGAAGCGGCGACGATCTCGCCCATCGTGCCGGGACTTGCCGGGTAATTGGATCCCCAGGCGATGCGGTCGGCGCCAAAAACGCTGACGAGCTTCGGGACCAGCGTGTCGGCCGTCGCCTTGCCCTTGAGCACACTGTTGAGGCCCGAGGGCGTAAGCTTCAGGTAGCAATTCGGGAAATTCGCCAGCGCGAAATAATCCTTTGCCGCGTCGTAGGGCGGGCCGTCCTCCACCGGCGGCCGACCCAAATGATCGATGATCAGGCAAACGCGAGGGAAACGCTTGAGGGTGCTCTTGATCTGCTCGAGCCCTGCCCCGGTCCCATGCATGTTGGTGGCCACCGAAATACCGAGCTCGCCGGCGCACTCCCACGCCGGAAAAGTCACAGGATCGTCGAGCGCCAGCCAGGCTTCCTTGATCGTGCTTCCCCGCGCGTAGATCCGCATGCCGGTCATGCCTTTGCCGTACCAGTAGCGCATGCGATCCGGCGCGTCTGGCTCTGTGACATTGACAGAGAACACTCCGGTGAAGCGCTCAGGATGCGCCGCGACCGCATCCACCACGTAGTCGTTGTTGAAGCCATAGGTCGTCGATGAATGAACGATGGCCGCCTTATCGACCGCCCCTTCATCCATCGCGGCAAGAAGCTCCTCGAGCGTCACCGAGCGTTCCTTCGACCATTCCGATCGCGTGCCGCCAATTGGCGTCACGGGGTAGCGCACGGTGTCGCGTGAAACGATGTGGGGATGTATGTCGACGATGTTCGACGGCATGCAGGCGACCTCGAGGTTTTGATCGGCGGCTCACGTTCACGTGTTGATGAACAGCTCATCTGTTCTCAGCATGCGGGGAATGAGCCGTTGCTGGAACGCGTAAAGAATCAGCGTTTCGATGCTGCGCCGATTGACCTCGAGCCCATACGGCAGCGGGTCCTCACCGACTATCTTCATCTGTTTGAGATAGCGCCGATCCTTGCCGCCATCCGCCTCACCGCTGCGCAGGCGATCGAGATAGCGTTGCTTTGATTCCAGGAACGCATCAAATAGCGCCTTCGCGAGCCACGGGTTGGCTTTCAGAATCTCGTCTTTGATGACGAGCGTGCTGTGCATGGGGTAGATTCCGGTGCGCCGAAACCACGCGGCGCCGAAGCCGTCCGGGTCTGAGAACAGCTCGCGATAGTTGCTCTCCTCCTTGCGCTCCTTCGCCTGCCAGCCGGCCTTGGGCGGCCCCTCGCGCCCGATTCCGGCGTTGGCGGCGAAGCCTGCCTGGATCTCGCCTGCAGCCATCATTGCAGCAAGCGATTTGCCTTCGGGAACATGCTCGACGTTGGGCGGCAGCTTGAACTGCGTAACGTGCTCCTCGTCATCGACGACCCAGGTCACCTTGGAGGAGTCGAGCCCGAACTCGTTGACGAGGATACCGCGGGTCCAGACCCCGGTCGTGACCGAGTACGCCCGTACGCCGACCTTCTTCCCCTCGAGGTCCTTCGGCTCCCGGATGCCGGCGTCGTCGCGCACAAGCAGACCCGCATGGTGGAACCGTCGCTCGAAGAAGATCGGGATTGCCGTGAAAGGCGCGCCGTAGGCCTTGGCGATGATGTAGGTCGTCGGCGCCAGCTCGCAAACGTCGTATGCGAGATCGCGCACCATTCGCCGGAAGGCCAGTATCTGCGGCTCCACGTCAATGAAGGAAAGCGTCGCGCCCCGGACGCCTACTTCGCCGTTCTTCAATGCCGCCGTATGCCCATGCGTGCGCAGGGCCGTCGTGAGAGTCAGGGTTTTCGTTGAGTCAGCCAAGGAGCTTCACCGCGTCTCGAGCCAGGGACATGTCGCAAACTTGCTCGTACGGCAGCACGCCCTTCTGCACGCCGAGCGAAACGTTGAGATCCTGCATATAGCGGACGCGCTCCTGCGAGAGCACGAGATCGACGGCGAATGGCGTGTGGTCCTGGTAGAACTGCCACTGCGCCTCGGCGTCCTCGCGATTGTCCTTGCCGGTTGCCGTGGCATACGCCTTGACAAAGGGCTCGCGCGATTCCGCCTCGCCAAGGAACCGGTAGAGCTTCGCGTATGCGGCGAGCGTGCGCACGATGGCCTCGCGCTTTGAGGCGATCGCACGGTCGGAGCTGTAGGAGGCCTGATAGGTATATTCCTGCAGGTCAGCGTAGAATCGCCCATCCTCGAGCATGTGCGTGCCGAACCGCCCCTGCAGCCACGCCTCGGAGGGGCCTGCATCCACGGTGCCGGCGACGATCGCGCGCAAGACGTCCGTGCTGCTGCCGACGTTGACGAACGTGACCTTCTTCTCGTCGACACCCTTCTTGCGCAGCAAGGCGACCACGAGCTGGTGCAGGAGCGCTCCGACCGAGCCCGTGCCTACGGTGCGACCTTCGAGGTCCTTGACGGTCTTGATCGCCGGGTTCTTCGTCAGGATACCCTGCAGCCCCAGCAGCGCGCCGCCAGCCAGGATCTTGAGCTTGGCGCCTTTCTCGATGGCGGGCAGCACCTGTCCGAAACCGGACAGCGCGCACATGTCCATCTCACCCGACAACAGGCTGCCGATCAGCTTCGAGCCGTCCGACACATGCAGTATGTTGGTATCGAGCCCCAGCTGTTCGAACATTCCCTCCTGCTTCAGCAACGTGGCCAGCACCACATTGGTGTTGCCGGACGTGTTGACCACGTTGATCTTGAGCCGGTCGACCGCCATCAGCGGCCGAGGTGCGATCAGGCCGAAGGCCGCAGCGGCCCCGGCGCGCAGGAGATCACGACGGTCGAGCCGAGAAATGCAGGACTGACGTCCACCCGATCGGATCATGGCGACATTAGAGCAGTGATTTTGCAGCCGGCGGCCATCGAAAGCATGGCTCAGCTCATAAGATTCTTCCTTAAGCCTTATCGATCAGCTTGAGCGCATCCCGCGCCAGGGACATGTCGGTGACCTGCGCATACGGGATCAACGCCTTTTGCACGCCGAGGGAGATATTGAGCTCCTGCATGTAGCGAACGCGCTCCTCGGAGAGTACGAGGTCGACGGCAAACGACTTGTGCTTCTGGAAAAAGCTCCACTGCGCCAGAGCTTCGGCGGGTTCATCCTTGCCGAGCGCGGCGGCGCGTGCGGCTAGATATGCATCGCGCGACTGCGGGCTCGAAATGAAGCGGTAAAGTCTTGCGTAGGCGGCGAGCGTCCGCACGATCACATCGCGGCGCTCGCGGATCGAGCGCTCCGACGCGTATGACGCCTGGCTGGTATATTCGGGAAGAGCATCCCAGAATCTTCCGTCTGTAAGACCGTGCACGTTGTACCTGGTGTCCTGTTCCTCGTAGTCGAGCTCGGAGGGGCCCGCATCGACGACCTTGGCCACAACGGCGCGAAACACGTCGGCGCTGCTGCCGACGTTCACGAACTTAACCTTACCCGGATCGACATTGTTCTTGCGCAGGAGGGCGACCGTGATCGAGTGTAGCAGCGCGCCGAGCGAACCTGTGCCGACCGTCCGGCCTTCGAGGTCCTTCAAGGTCTTAATTTCCGGCCGCCACGAATAGACGAGATGCAATAGCAGCACTTCAGAACCCGCCAGCACCTTCAGCTTGCC
Organism: Xanthobacteraceae bacterium; assembly: GCA_036522235.1. Classification (GTDB taxonomy): domain Bacteria; phylum Pseudomonadota; class Alphaproteobacteria; order Rhizobiales; family Xanthobacteraceae; genus VAZQ01. The sequence goes on along the minus strand of DATDGG010000595.1, from coordinate 14,394 downwards.
TCCGCGTTCGATGGCCGGCAGCACCTGGCTGAATCCTGATGCAACGCAGATATCCGCCTCTCCGCTCAGCACGGCGCCGATTATCTTTGACCCATCACCGACGCTGAGGAATGTCGGCCGCAGCCCCAGCTCCTCCAGATAGCGTTTGTCCTTCATGAGCTGCTGGACGGTGGCAGCGAACGTGCCGGCAGTGTTCAGGATCGTCACCGGTTCCGGGTCGGCCGCGCGCCCTTGGCCAAACGCGTGCTGCCCGCGAGTATACAGAGTCGTCGTCAGCGCCGCGGCGCCGAGCGTAAGCGCGCGGCGACGCCCGATTGGTTTCAGGCTCATGTGTCCTCGTCGCGTTACTCAGCTGATGAGGGCGATAGCCTCCTTGGCGAGCGAGGGGTCGCAGACCTGCACATACGGCACGACAGACCTCTGCACACCAAGCTGCACGTTCAGGCGCTGCATGTAGGCCAGGCGCTCCTCGCTCAAGACCAGGTCGGCCGCGAACGGCTTGTGCGTCTGAAGATATGTCCATTGCGATTCCGCTTCTTCCGGCGTCGAGCTCCTCAGCACGACAGCACGCGCCTTCAAGAAGGCCTCCTTGGCCTCGGGCCTGGCGATGAAGCGGTAGAGCTTGGCATAGGCGGCGAGTGTTCGAACGATCACATCGCGCTTGGTCGCAATCGCTTTGTCCGCAGTGTAGGCGCCTTGGTAGGTGTATTCGGGCAGACCGGTCGTCAGGTCGCCCCCGGCGATCATATGCAGATTGTAGCGGCCCACCTGATCGGCGATTGCGGCTTCACCCGTACCTGCATCGACGGTGCCAACCGTGGTGGCTCGGAACACATCACCGCTTGCTCCAACGTTGACGAAGGTCACCTTGGCAGGATCAACTCCGTTCTTCTGGAGCAGCGCGACCACGAGCTGATGTAGCAACGCGCCGAGCGCACCGGTGCCGATCGTCCGGCCCTCCAGATCCTTCAACGTCTTGATCCCCGGCTTGGACGAATAGAGCGCGAGCGTGGGCAAGAGGCATGCGCCGGCCAGGATTTTAAGCTTGGCGCCTCTTTCGATCGCTGGAAAGACCTGACCGAACCCGGCCATCGTCGTGAGATCAATATCGCCGCCGATCAGGCCGCCCGTGGTTTTCGACCCGTCGGTGACGTTGATGATCGTCGGCGCGAGCCCCATCTCCTGAAGATAGCCCTGCTGCTTCATCAGTTCCTGCATAGTCAAATTGACGTTGCCGGACGCATTGGCGATCGAGACCGGAACGGGTGCCGCCGCGGACGCTCCGCGCATGCCGCCCAAGGGGCCAAGCATGCCGCCCAAGGGGCCAAGCATGCCGAAGAGCACGGCTCCGCCGCCGGTCAAGAGACGGCGACGTGAAATGCGCTGCGCACGAGCTGACACGGGCTACTCCTCCGTTGCTTTCCAGGGGGCGATCCATTCCTCCGCGCGCCGAACGGCGAGCGATAGGCAGATCCCGAGCAGCATGAGCACGAAGATCGGCACGAACATCGAGGCGGTGTCGTACTGATTTCCGTATTTCACGATCAGCGCACCCAGCCCGGTAATGGCGGTGAAGAACTCCGCCACCACCATGCCGATGATGGCACGACCCACGCCGAGGCGCAGCCCCGTCATCATGTACGGCAAGGCCGAAGGCAGGATGATTTTCGTGAAGATCTGCCGCTCATTGGCTGCAAACGCGTCGCCGACGTCGATGAGCTGCCTTGGCACGTTCCGCACCCCCGCGGTCGTGTTGATGAGAATCGGAAAGACCGCGAGGATCGTGACGATGAACGTCTTCGCCGTATTGCCCAGACCGAACCACAATACGACGAGTGGAATGATCGCGACGAGCGGCGTGGCATAAAGGGCATTGACAAGCCAGTCCGTCGCGGCGTCCACCACCCGGTAGCGACCGATCAGAAGCCCCAGCGCGATGCCGACCACGGAGGCGATGAAAAAGGCAACGATGAGCGTGCGCAGGCTGCTCGTCAGGCCCACCAGCAATTCGCCGGAGGCGATCATGTGTGTAGCCGCAACCGCGATTTCGGAGGGGTACGACATGAACAACGGATCGACTTGGCGGCCGAAGATTTCCCAGGCGCCCACCGCACCGATGATCGAGAGTCCCCGTACGATCCAGAGTCGGTTCTTTCCGGAGGGCGGAGCCAGCTCCTCCAAATCGTCCGACGCCAGTTCCGTCTCAAGTTCAGCGCTGCCGACAGGACTGTCGTTCCCGGGCCCTGGCGCAGCCGTTTGCCGTGACATCGCTACCGGTCCTCGATCGCATGCAATATTGAGGGTGCCTCATGCCGCAAGCGGCGGCGCATTTCGAATCAGCTCCCACATGTTGCGGCGGATTTCCTGGAACTCGGGTTCACCTCGCAGCTCCGGCAAGTCTTTACGAGGGTAGCCAAACGGAATTTCTATGATGCGTTTGATACGGCCGGGCCGCGCGCCCATAACCACGATCCTGTTGCTCAAATAGATCGCCTCATCCAGGTCGTGGGTGACAAAAAGGATGGTCTTGCCGGTCTCCGCCTGCACGCGCAGCAGCTCCAGTTGCAGGACCTCTCGCGTCTGCGCGTCCAGCGCGCTGAACGGCTCATCCATGAGCAGGATTGCTGGATCGATAGCGAGCGCCCGGGCGAGATTGACGCGCTGCTGCATGCCACCCGATAGCTGATGCGGGAACTGCTCGCCGGCGGGACCGAGCCCCACGAGCTCAAGCAGCGCCTGGGCGCGCTCGCCCCGCTTGCGCCGTGGCACGCCCTGCAGCTCGAGGCCGAACTCGACATTGGCCCGCGCTGACCGCCACGGCAGCAGGTTTGCTTGTTGGAATACGAACCCGCGATCACGCCCGGCGCCGGCGACCGGCCTGCCATCGACGCGGATTTCTCCTGCATCCCGGTGGACGAGCCCCTGCACGATGCGCAACAGCGTGGTCTTGCCGCAACCGCTCTCTCCGATGAGCGACACAATCTCATTCTCGTACACGTCGAAGCTCACCCGGCGAAGCACCGGCAGCAAGTGGTCCTCGCTGTACTGGCCGCCCCGCACGCGGAACGTCTTCGACACGTTCTCGACCGCCAGCTTGATGTTCTTGGATATCATCGCGAGCCTTCCCGGGCGGCCTATCCGTGTCAGGGCAGCAGACCTCGTGTCGCATCGTCAAACAGCTCGTCGACTTCGAGGCGGCGCGGAATGATGTGCTGCTCGAGCGCCCAGTCGACGGCGAGTTGGATCGCACTCCGGTTGGCCTCGAGACCGAATGGCGGAATGGTCTCGAGCGCTTCCGGCGGCGCGGCCTTCCTGCTCTCGACCAGCATGCGGAATATCTCCGAAACGACGTCGGGACGCTCACGCGAGACCTGTTCGTGCACCGCGAACATGTGGTTGATCGGAATGACGCCAGTCCGCTTGAACCACGCTTGTGCCGCCTTGTGCGGTTCCGGCACGAGAGAGCGCACACGCGGGTCCTTGGGCATGTCCGCGCCCAGAATAGCGGCCGTAACATCGCCGTCGAACATCATCTGCGCCAGCTTCTTGGCACCTTTTGGCGCGCGCTCGGTATTGGCGGGATCAGTGTACTCGGCCAAGTGCGCATCATCGAACGTGACCCAGGTCACGCGATCGAGATCGACATCGTAGTCGTGCTTGAGCACGCCGCGGACCCAAAGTCCCGTGGTCTGCGCATATGAACGCACTCCGACCCTTCGACCTTCGATATCTTTTGGCTTCAGCTCGCCATGCTCGGCGCTGTATCCGATGCAATGGTGCTGGAACCGGCCAGAGATCGGCGCGGGCAGCATGACATAAGGTTTGCCGTACGCTTTTGCCTGCAGGAACGTGATGATCGCAAGCTCGCCGGCATCGAACTTGTTGTCGCGGACCATCGGCTTGAAGCCGTCGTGGGCGACCGGCGGCCCGCAGAAATCGAACGAGACTACGGAAGAACTGGTCTTGCCCTGCTTGAGAGCCTTGGTGACCGGATAGTCGGCCAGATTGGTCTTCAGCGTCACCGGGCCTTTGGACGGGATAGCCATCGCTTACCTCACTTGTCGGCCAAGACGGGGTAGATCGACTGGGCAGTGCGGGCGAAAATCCATTCCTGATCCTTGGATGCCACAGAGGCCAGGGCCTCGCGCGCCGTGGCAAGGATCTTCGAGAGTGGCCCGGGCGAGGCCGGATAATTGGAACCCCAGGCGATGCGCGACGCCCCAAACTCGCCCACCAGCTTCTTGAAAAAGGATTCCGGCGTCGCCTTGCCCTCGTGGACTTGTGTAAAGGTGCGCGGCGTGACCTTCAGATAGATGTTGTCGTGGGAAGCCAACGAGAAAAGCGGCTTGGCGGCCGTATAGGGCGGCCCGTCCGTGATGTCGGGTCGCGCCAGATGATCCAACAGCAGCTTGACCTTGGGAAATTGACTCAGAACGGCGATTGCCTTGGGGAACCCGGCGGCGGACATCTGCAGGCACACTGACATGCTGGTCTGTGCAGCATAGTCCCACGCCGGGAACGTCGATGGGTCGTCAATCCAGGCCGCATCGATGGCTTGCGTGCTGCCGCCGGTGAACAGGCGCAAACCCGTCATGCCCCGCTCCCGCCAAAACTTGAGCTTTTCGACAGCGTCAGGCGCGCGGATATCGACTGAGCAGACGCCCGTAATCCTGCTCTTGTGCTTTGCAATAGACTCGGCGAGATAGGAATTGTCATGGCCATAGCATGTCGAGGCCTGCACGATCGCGGATTTCTCGACGCCAGCCTCATCCATTGCGGCAATCATGTCTTCGATGGTGACGGGGCGTTCACGCGACCAGTCCGACTGCACACCAAAGAGCGGCGCCCGCGGGTGGCGAACATCATCCCGCGAGATCACGTGCGGATGGATGTCGATTGTGCGCGTGGCCATTTCCAGTTTTCTCCTGAGGTTTGTCGCCGCGTGATGGTCGGCCGGTGTCACTTCGGATCTACGAAAAGCTCTTCGACCGTCATCCGCCGTGGCGTTAGTTTCTGCTTGAAGGCTGTGTCCTCGAGCGCGCGGATCGTGGGCAGGTTGGCCTTGAGGCCATAGGGCAGCGGGTCGTCGCCGACAATTTTCGACAATGCGAGGTACTTGCGATCAACAGCCGTTTCGACCTTTCCTGACCGTAGCTTTGCCAGCCATTCCTCCTTGGCGGCTTGGAAGGCTGCGGCTATGGAGCCGGCCACCCACGGGTGCTCCTTTAGCACCGATTCCTTCACCACAATGGTGCCGTGCATCGGATAGATTCCTGTGCGCCGGTACCAGTTCGCCTCCAGCGGCTCTGGGTCGGGAAACAGATCCGGGTAGTTCGAGGCGGGCACCGGGGTCTTTTCCCACCCGGCCACAGGCGGCCCGGCGCGGCCGATGCCGGCGTTTGCGTCGAAGCCAGCCTGCAGCTCACCGGCTGCCATCATGTCGGCCAGGGAGCGGCCCTCCGGGGCGTGAATCACGTTGCTCGGGAGCTTGAGCTCGCGCACGTGCTCCTCGTCATCCACCACCCACGTGACCTTGGAGGCGTCGAGGCCGTATTCGTCGATGAGAATGCCGCGCGTCCATGCGCCGGTGGTGACCGAATAGGCGCGCACTCCCACCTTCTTGCCTTCCAGGTCCTTGGGCGTGGCGATTCCGGCGTCCGGTCGGACCAGAAGTCCGGAGTGATGGAAGCGGCGCATGACGAAGATCGGCAGCGCCACGAATGGAGCGTTGTAGGCTCGAGCGATGATGTAGGTGGTCGGCGCCAGGTCGCATACGTCGAACTCGACTTGCCGCACCATGCGTCGATACGCCGCGATCTGCGGCTTCACGTCGGCGAATTGCGGCTCGATCCCGTCAAAGCGGATCGCGCCGCTTTTCAGCGCGGCCGTGTGCGGGTAGTCGGCAATGGCAAAGGTCAGGCGTAGAGCTGCTGCGGCCACGTTTTCCTCCCGGCGGACGGCTCCCTCGGCAATCCCGGCACGTGGACATGCTCCACTTGCGGTGTGGGGTACTTTCTTCGGCAGCGACCACGTCGCCGCTGTTATTCGACGCTTGCATCTTGTAGCGCGAATTTCGCCCGTAATGGCAAGTCATCTCAAATTACATCCGTGAAAGTGGCCATAAGTTCTATGGTTCCCGGGCGACTCTCTGCGCCAGGTTGCCACGGAGAAGAGAAGGGTCGGAGTGGGCCATCATACTGCGGAAATCCAGCACCGATGCCGGAGTTTTGGTCCCCCGTGGCGCCACGGATCATTGGGCGTTCCCATTAGACCCATGCTTGCCCGCTCGCAGAAGCTGGACAGTCGGCGGCATGAAAGTGATTGAGAGCCGCGCTGCTGCGCGCTAGAGTTCGGGCATAGATTAAAAAAGTGTCGGACCGCCTATGGTCTTGGGAGGCACGCATGGCCCAGGTGTGCGAGCTGCCTAATTTGAGGCATCTGCGTGTATTTCAGGTCGTGGCCCGCCTCGGGAGCATCAGCGGCGCGTCCCGGGAGGCGCGTCTTTCGCAGCCGGCGGTTACGCAGGCTATCGCCAAGCTCGAGGCACTGCTCGAGGTCGTGCTGTTCGAGCGCCGCCAGTCCGGCTGCTACCTGACGGAGTATGGTCGAGCTTATCTTGCTCGCACCAATCGAATGTTCACCGAAATGGAGGAAGGCCTTGTTGCGCCGCTTGCCGGCCCGCCGTTTGCCGATGACAAGTCGCTGAAATCAATACTTGCCAAAATCACCGCTACGCACGTGCGTGCGCTGATGGCCGTCGCCGAGCATCGCGCGATCGAGACTGCCGCGCTCAAGCTCGGCATCTCGGCCTCATCACTCACCCGCGCGGCTCGCGATCTCGAGGGCGTGCTGAGGCGTACGCTGTTCCACCCTGGCCTGCAAGGTCTGACGCCGACCAAACCCGCCACCGAGCTCGCGCGCCGCCTCGGTCTGGCTTGCCGCGAGCTCACCTATGCCACTGAGGAGATTGCAACGCTCAAAGGCAAGAGCACCTCCCGTGTGGTCATTGGCACACTGCCCCTGTTCCCAGTCGACCTGATCGCGCGCAGCGTCGACGATCTGCTACGCATATATCCGGGCACGCGCGTGCTCGTGGTGGAAGGGGCCTATCTCTCGCTGCTCGACGACCTGCGCGCGGGCAAGATCGATTTCCTGGTCAGTGTCCTGCGGCGGCCGAGCTGGGCCGAGGACGTTGATGAGGAGCCGCTGTTCCGCGATCCTTATGCCATCGTTGCCCGGCGTGGGCATCCCTTGTCGCGTCGCCAAGATATCACGCTGCAGGATTTGGCGCGCTTCGAGTGGGTGCTTCCCGAACTCGGTACACCCCGTCGGATGGCATTCGAGCGCATGTTTGCAGATGTCAGCCCCAAGCCGAAGGCGAGCATCGAAACACGCTCCATTGAATTTCAGCGCGGAATGCTTTCGACCAGCGACCGCATCAGCATCGTCACCCGACAGGAGACCATGCTCGAGGAGCGGATCGGGGTGCTCGCCGCCCTCCCCTTCGCCCCACCGGTAAGCCGCAATGCGGACGGCATCGCCACGCGGGCGAACTGGCGGCCCACCATTGTGCAGCTTGCGTTTCTCGATCGCTTGCGTCGCAATTCACGGGACAGGCTCAAGGCGCCGCAGAGCACGCTCCAGTTCTCTGACCCGCGCGGCCTCGCGACGCCGGGCTGGCCGGCGCTGCCTGCGAGGGGGTCTGCCAGGCGCCGTGAACGCGCTCTCAGCGGCGCGGTGCCGCGGTCGTGATCTCGCTCCAGAATGGCCGAGCGAAGCTCTGTCTGACCGCTGTTAAATCCACCAACGCCATGTGCGATCTCTCATTGCGCCCCTAGTTCTTCAACAAATCTTTGTACTTCTTCAGCACCTCGAAATTGTCCCGGATGTTCGCCGTGGTCCGCTCCGGACCGATCCATTGGCCGTCCATATGGTTTCCTTTGAGCCACGCCTGGAAATCGGGATTGTCCAAGGTTCGCCGGTAGGCCGCGACCAGTGTCTCGTAGTCCTGCGGGTGCTTCTTCTTGAATCCGGCCGGAGCCACGAGTGTCCGCATGGAGCCGTTGAGGAGCGGCACGCTGATCCCGTAAGGCTGCAGGACCTCGTTGATCGGCGGTGCGTCGAATTGCGGCACGCGATGGTCAAGGAAAACCGCCAGCGGACGAATGAAATCCCGCACGGTCTCGCCGCCCTCGCCCTGTTGGATCGAAAAATCGACCTGACCGCCCGCGAGCGCCGAGCGCATGGAGCCGGCGCCGTCAAAGGTTACGAGCCGGATGCCAGCGGGCCCCAGGCCGAGCGCATCCATGAGCGCCAAGGTGCTGATATGGCCGACCGAGCCGAAATCGATACCCGCACTGAGCTTGCCCGGGTTCGCCTTGATGGCCTCGATGAGATCGCGCGCGCTCCGGAACGGCCGGTCTTTCGGCGTGACCAGCAGGGTGAAATCGGCCCACTGGCCGTTGATGAAGGTGAAGTCGTCAAGCGCGTATCTGGCGCCGGTCACCAGGATGTTGACCGGGATGAACGGCGTCGCCGGGGTCACCATCAGGGTGTAGCCGTCATCGGGCTGCTGCAGGAACCAGGTGGTGCCGATCTGCCCGCCGGCGCCGACACGATCGACGACGGTGATCGGCTGGCCAAGCGCCTTGGGCATGAACTGGGTGAGGCCGCGCGCCAGCCGGTCGACGCTGCCGCCGGCATCGAACGGCACCAACAGGGTCACCGGCCGCCGCGGCCAATCCTGTGCGGACGCCGGCAGGCACGCCGCGAGCAGGACCAGAAGGCCCGCCCAATTTCGGATCGCATAGCGACGCATTGCACAGGGACGCATTGCACAGGGACGCATCGCGCGCCTCCCTTCAATTCGCCGGATCGGTCCCGGACGGACGGATGGTTCGCCGCCGATTGCGCCACAGCGGCAGTGCGAACGACAGGAACAGCAATAGCAGAAATCCGAGCGCGATCGGGCGTCCGAGAAGAAAGAGCGGATCGCCGCCGCTCATCTGGTAGGTCCGTAGCAGCGCACCCTCGGTGAGACGCCCGAGCAGAAGGCCGACCACGGTCGCAGCAACCGGATAGTCGAAGCGCTGCATCAGCCAGCCGAGGACCGAAAAGACGAAGAGCGTGATCGGCCCGGCGAAATTCTGCGACAAGGCGTAGCTGCCGATCGCTGCCAGCGACAGGACCAGCGGAATGATGGTGCGCAGGCGCACCTTGACGATCGAGCTGGCCACAAAGATGAATCCGAACCCGAGCACCGCCAAGGCCACCACCTGGGCGAGGTTGGAGAGGATGACCGCATAGACCAGGTCCTTGTGGTCGTGCATGAATTGCGGACCGCCGGTGATGTTATGCATGTCGAAGGCGATCAGCATGACGGCGGTTGCGCCGCCGGTCGGGATGCCGAGCGCCAGCAGCGTCGCCATCGAGCCGCCCTCTGAGCTGGCATTGGCGGATTCGGCCGCGATCACGCCGCGCGGATCGCCGCGCCCGAAGCTTTCCGGATCCTCGGCGGAGCGGCTTGCCTCCGAATAGGAGAGCATATTGGCGATGGCGTGCCCGCCCGGAAGCACCCCGATGCCGGTGCCGATCAGGGCGCCGCGGATCAGCACGCCGGGATAGCGGAAAGTGTCCACCACGCCCCGCACGATGCGTCCGCCGCGCACCCGCCGCGCCGCGGCATCCGAGACGATAAACTCCCGGCGCACAAGATTGAACATTTCGGAAGCGGCGAACAGGCCGATGATCGCCGGCACGATTGGGACGCCATCCAGCAGGACATCGAAACCCATGGTGCCGCGCACGGCGCCGCGCAGCGATAACCCAACCGTGCCCAGAAGAAGGCCGAAGGCTCCGGCCAACAGCCCGCGCATGAAGTGCCGGCCGCGCAGCCGCGCGATCAGGGTGAGACCCCAGATTGCGACAATCAGCATTTCAGGCGGGCCGAGCTTGATCGCGACTTCCGCGATCGGTTGCACCAGCGTGAGCAGCAGCAGGTAGGTCACGAATTGACCGAAGCTCGAAGCCGCAAGCGCGTAGCCCAGCGCCTCGTCGTGCCGTCCCGCCTGCGCCATCGGAAAGCCGTCGAAGGTGGTCGCCACCGCCGAGGCGGAGCCCGGTACGTTGAGCAGCACCGCAGGGATGGCAACGCCGAACAGGGCGCCCGTATACATCGACGTCATGAAGATGAGCGCGGAGAGAAAATCCATATAGGGAATGATCGGCAGGCAGATGGCGATCGCCATCGAGGTGGTGAGCCCTGGCACCGCATGGAAGAACAGCCCGATCAACAGGCCCGGCACGAGCACCAGCCAGGGCTGCCAGGAGCTTCCCAGCAGATGCAAGGCAGAGTTGAACGCCGCGAGATCGATCATGCCGCTAGCGCAGCAGCAGCGGCAACGGCGTCGCCAGGAGCCGGTCGAAGGCGATGACGACGATCGCGGTGAAGACCACGGGGACCGCAAGCAGCACCGCAAGGCGCCGCTCGCCGAGCAGGAACAGCGAAGCGAGCACGTAGACAAAGGTCGCGAGGTCGAGCCCGATCGCGCTCATCGACGCGACGTAGAGGCCGAGAAGACCCATCGAGCCGAAGACCTTCAGCGCGGTCGGGCCGTCGAGCTGCTCGCGGCGCGCGGGGCGCTGCTCTTGCGCTTCCGCGGTCGGCTCGACCTGGATGGTTTCGCGCAGGATAGTGATCCATAGGATCGCGACCAAGATCGCGAGCGGCTGGATGAGCACCAGATTTTGGACATTGGCCGATGCGGCGCGCGCATCGAGAAAGTACCACAGGCACCAGCCGGCGATTGCGGTGACCAACAGCGCGTGCGGCAGATCGAAGGTGATGCGGCGCGAAGCGATATCCATCGTCAAAGCCGGACACCTGGCGCAGGTGTCCCTCCTCTTGCACGGCCGCTTGATCTTGAAAGCATCGTAGCGCGCCATGCTGGCATAGGAGAACGGGCGCTGTCCATGGTTCGCGCCGTCCGGCGTTGACGACAGCGGGAAAAATCGCGAATGGTAGCGGCCTTGGGGCGCAGCATCGCGCCGTGCTTGAGCGGACGATCAAGATCATGGGCGTCACCGGACCCCTCTGCGATAAGATTGCGTCTATCAGTGCGGAACGGATCGGCGAGGACGCGATCGCCAAGGCGCGCCGGCTGGTGCTCGACGGCATCGGCGTCGCGGTGGCGGGCGCGCGTATCGAGACCGCACCGCGCATCGTGGCGGAGCACCTGCGCGAACAAGGATCAAAGCCGGAATCCTCGGCGCTGGGCTTCGGCTTCCGCCTCGCGGGGGTGCCGGCCGCCTTGCTCAACGGAGTGTCGATGCACGTGCTCGACTTCGAGCCGATGTGGACTCCGGCGACGCACGCGTTGTCGCCCGCGCTGGCGGCGGTGTTGGCGCTGACTGAAACGACCGGCGCCAATGGCCGCGAAGCGCTCACCGCGCTGATCAAGGGAATCGAAATCCAGGGCTGGATCCGCAAAGCCTCCGGCCATGTCGAATCGCGCGACCTCAAGTTCCACCCGCCCGGCATGGTCGGACCGATCGGCGCCGCGGTCGCCAGTGCCCATCTCCTGCGGCTCGACGCGCAACAACTCGCCCATGCCATCGGCATAGCGACCTCGCGCTGCGGCAGCCTCACCAGCAATACCGGCACCATGACCAAATCCACCCATTGCGGCTATGCGGCGGCGCTCGGCCTTGAATCGGCGCTGCTTGCCGGCCGCGGCTTGACAGCAAACACGGCCGCCTTTGACGCGTCGGACGGCTATGTGCAGGCGTTCCTGCCGCCCGACTTCGATCGCGAGATGCTGCTGCGCTTCGGGCCACCGTACCGTCTGGTCGATCCCGGCTACACGATCAAGATTTTCCCGTGCAAATTCTCGACGCATTACGGCGTCACCGCCGGCCTTGCGGCGCGGCCGAAGATTCCAGCGCCGGATGCGATCCGCGAGATCCGCATGCGGGCGCCGATCGTTCGGACGGCCGATCGGCCGCATCCCAGGACCGGGCTCGAAGGAAAATTCAGCGTGCAATATACGCTGGCCTTGGCGCTACTCGACGGCGCGGTAGCGCTATCGAGCTTCACCGACGAGCGGCTCATGCGGCCTGACATGCAATCGCTGCTCGGCAAGATCACAGTCAACATGTCGGCGGACATCACCACCGAATTCAATGCCGGTCGTTATGTGGAGCTCGAGATCGGGCTGGCCGACAATACGGTGGTGCGCGAGCGCTGCGAGCGGCCGCGTGGCTCCTGGGGCGCGACGCCGATCTCTGACGACGAGCATGTGGCGAAGGTGCGGGATTGCCTCGCCGGTTCGCTCGCGCCGCCCGCCATCGACGAATGCATCGAGCTCGCCTTGCGCTTCGACCGTTTGGACGCGGACGGCGTCCGGCGGCTTCTGTCGCTCGCGCGCGGTGAGGACGGCGCGCGATGCTGATGATCGACAACGAGGCGATCAAACGCATTTTGACCATGCGCGAATGCATCGAGGCACAGGAGCGGGCGTTCGCCGGAATGCTGACCGGCGCCTCGGTGTCACGCCCGCGCATCGACATGTTCGTGCCGTGCAACCGTCCGGACGGCTACTACCGCTGGGGCTCGGTGGAAGGCGCGAGCGATGGCGTCCTGGCGGTGCGGCTGAAATCCGACGTGATGACCTGGCCGGAGCGAGCGGACGGCACCCGCTCGGAGCTCAAATATTGCATGCGTCCCGGCACCTATTGCGGCCTCGTTCTTTTGTTCAGCACCGCCGACGGCGAACCGCTTGCCATCGTCAATGACGGGCACCTCCAGCATATGCGGGTCGGCGCATCGGCCGGCATCGGCGCACGGCTGCTGGCGCGCGACGACGCACATGCCATCGGCATGATCGGGTCCGGCGGCATGGCGCGGACAGTGCTCGCGGCGCTGGTCGAGGTACGCGACATCCACGCCGTCAGGGTCTACAGCCGCAGTGCCGCCCACCGCGAGGCGTTCGCGGCGGAGATGAGCGAGACGCTCGGCGTGGCGGCCACGCCGGTCATCAGCGCGCGCGAGGCAGTCCGCGGCGCCGACATTCTGGCGACCTGCACCGACAGCATGCATCCGGTAATCGAGGGCGAGTGGCTCGAGGCCGGCATGCATGTGGTCAATATCGGCCCGCTCGATCTCGGCAGCGATGCGACCGCGCGCATTGACGTGGTGGTGCGCCAGGGCGTCGACGCATTGCCGATGCCCGAAGACGAAGTGTTCCGCAAAGGCGTCCGCCACAGTCACGGCGCCTTTGTCGGCGGCAGCCCGCAGGAGCAGAAGCGCCTGCCGCGCTCCTCGCCAACGCGCGCCGCTCCGCCGAGGGGCCCGCTCTATGTGGGTGTGATTTTCCGGCAAGGCGCCGGGCCGCACCAGTCGCGACCAGATCAGCCAATATCGGCCGGTAGGCAATTGGGCCTGCAATTCTCCTCAGTCGGCGCGCTGGTCTACCGCAAGGCCAAGGAGCAAGGCCTCGGCCGCGTGCTCCCGACCGAATGGTTCCTGCAGGACATCAAGAATTGAGCGCGGCAGGCGGCACCCTCGGCGGCACACGCACCGCCGCGATGGTCGGAATGGCGAATGATGCTGCGTCAATCCGACCTGCAGGCGCCGCAAGCTTGCGCCTTAGTCTTTCATCACCTCGGTGGGCGGCTTGCCCTTGTCGAAAATCCGCATCTCAATGTAGCGCGCCGGCTTGTCGCTGAGATTCTGCTGGCGGTGGATGGTGCCGCGTGGAACATAATTGCTGTCGCCGGCCTTGAGCACCTGCGGCGGTTGGCCTCTGATGGTGTAGGTGATTTCGCCCTCTTGGATCGCGGTCCATTGGTCTCCAGGGTGCCGATGGAACTCGTTGCCGCCGCCCGGCGGCATCAGGACGGATTGCAGCCCCACCTCGCGCGTCGGGTCGTTCTCCAGTGGCATCGTGAAATAGCGTTTATTGAGGAGCGATAGCGTCACAGTCTGCGACCAAGCCGTCGCCGCAACCACGGCAGTCGCCATGAGCACTGCCGGAACGACCAATTTGTTCATGAAAGCCTCCCTTGAGTGGTGTCAGCCAATGCATCGTGCAATGGCCATTCGGCCTAGTCGCCCGCTTCAACCAATTGGAAAGGATTTAATGATTCGCTTTCGCAACCACGGACGATGGGGGCAATCATGGCTGCGAAGGAGATTTTGGTAAAGAAGTATGTTGTTCGGTTGAGCGGGGAGGAACGCGAGCGGCTTGAGACGCTGATTCGGAAGGGAAAGAGCCCCGCGCGGCGGCTGGTGAAGGCGCGGATATTGCTGAAGGCCGATATCTCGGAGGCGGGCGAGGGGTGGAGCGACAACCGGATCATCCGGGCACTGGATACCAGTCCCTCTCTGGTTTACCG
>DATDGG010000594.1:0-18980 GCA_036522235.1 Xanthobacteraceae bacterium | reverse complement strand
GAGGTCGAGCTTCTTGAGCTTGGTCAGCCCCTCGACCAGGGCCCCAATGTCCTTGCCGAACATTTGGTCGATCTCGTCCCGGGTCGCCTCGGTGTCCTCGATCGTGTCATGCAGGAGGGCGGCCGCGATGGTCGAATCATCGAGCTTGCCCATGACGAAGATTTTCGCGGCCGGAATGGTGCCGGCCGCCGTCATCATCATCGGCAGCGCGCGCCCATATTCGGCGGCGGCGTCGATGACCGCGCGGTAGCCGGCAAGGTTGGCCTGGCTCGAGAGCACGTCCATCACCTGCGCGCGGGTGATGCGGGGCATCAGCTCCATGGCGAAGGCGGTCACGCCCGCGTCCGCCATGGTCTTGAGGGCGGCCTCGTTGCCATAGGGGTCCATGATGGCGATGACCAGCGCGCCGCGCTTGCAGGCGGCGAGCTCGGCGGCGCCCGGCCGGCGCACCCGCAGCACCACGTCGGCGCCGTTGACCGCATCCGCGGATACGCTCGCGCCCGCGGCGGTGAATTCCGCATCCGGAATGCCGGACTTGATCCCGGCGCCCGGCTCGACGGCCACATCGGCGCCGAGCGCCTTCATCTTCTTGACCGTTTCGGGCGTCGCGGCGACCCGGTCTTCGGCGGGGTCGGCCTCACGCGCTACCGCAATGCGCATTTCGCCCGTCTCCTCGTGAATGGAAGGCCCGGTTGGGGAGAGGCTCAGGCCGTGACGGCGAGCGCCAGCAGGGACAGCACGGTCATGACCGCGATCGGGGCCCGGGCGCCGCTCGCAAGGCCGTGTATCGCAATGATGATCGCCACCACGATGACGCCGCCGGCGACGCCCCAGTGATCCGCCACCGCCCCGATCGCGAGCCCGATCACGATATTGATGACCAGGAAGGTGCCGACGAAGGCCAGGTGAATGAAACTCTCGTAGGTGCCCTCATGCGCGGCAAGATCGTTGCCCGTCGCGGTCGCGTATTCGACTGTGCCGTGATCGGCCATCGCATCCTCCAGCTCCACCCTGTGCGGTTCCCAGCGGGCGGGACTTACCGCAATTGGTCCGGAAGGGCAACGGCGGCGCGCTACCGGGGGGCGCTTTCCTCAAGCTCGGCGGCGGCGAGCGCGGCGTTCTGGCGCTCGGTAACGCGGGCAACCGAAAAATCCTCGATCGCCGCGTTGAACAGGCGGTGGAAATTGAGCTCGGCACGCAAGTGGAGGAATACGCCGCCGAGGCCGATGGCGGCCCGGTCCATGAAGACGAATTCGCGCGGCACCCGCACCGGCCCTTTTTCCTTGAGCGCCC
Organism: Xanthobacteraceae bacterium; assembly: GCA_036522235.1. Lineage (GTDB taxonomy): Bacteria > Pseudomonadota > Alphaproteobacteria > Rhizobiales > Xanthobacteraceae > VAZQ01. The sequence goes on along the minus strand of DATDGG010000594.1, from coordinate 17,687 downwards.
GGTGCACCTCGAAGGCCTGCCGCCGCCCGTATTCGGACGGCTTCACCCCGTCCGCCAGGCTGCGCACCCGGTCGTCGAGCAGCGGCCCATAGATGAAGCGGGCCCAGATGTTGAGCCCATCGATCAATTCCCGGGTGAGCCCGCGAAATCCCCAGGTCTCGTAGGCATGCACCACCAGGGCCTCGTCGGCACGGAGCAGGCCATTGTAGAGGTCGACCACCCCGCCGACGAATTTCGGTGGGAAGATGCGAATGCAACCGTAGTCGAGAAGGTTGATTCCGCCGGGCTCCGCGCCCCCCGCCGCGAAGGCCGTATAGTTGCCGAGATGCGGATCCCCGTGGATCACGCCGAAGCGGCTGAACGGGAACCACCAGGCCGTGAACATGGCGGTGGCGAGCCGGTTGCGGATGAGGAGCGAGCTGTCCTTGTGCTCGAGCAGCCGCCGCCCTTCGAGCCAATCAAGCGTGAGCAGGCGGCCGGTCGAAAGCGCCGGCCAGGGGCGCGGCACCCGGATCAAGTCGATGCCGGCGAGCATCGCGCCGTAGAGCGTCGCGTGCTTGAGCTCGCGCCGATAATCGAGCTCCTCGCGGATGCGTTCGCCGATCTCCTTGGCGATCTCGGTGGTGTCGATTACCGGGTCCATGCGCCGGTGGATGGCGAAAATCCATTGCAGCTGCTGCAGGTCGGCTTCGACCGCGGACTGCATGTCGGGATATTGCAGCTTGCAGGCCAGCGCTTCCCCGGCATGGGCGCGGGCGCGATGTACCTGCCCGAGCGACGCCGCCGCCGCCGGGTGATGCTCGAAGCTTTGAAATTTGCCCTGCCAGTCGGCGCCGAGCTCCGCCGTCATGCGCCTTTTGACGAAGGCCCAGCCCATGGGCGGCGCCTGGCTCTGCAGCTTGGCGAGCTCGGCCGCGTATTCGGGCGGCAGCGCATCCGGAATGGTGGAGATGAGCTGGGCCACCTTCATGATCGGGCCCTTGAGGCCGCCGAGCGCGGCCGCAAGCTCGATCGCGCTCTTGCCGCGGTCGAGATCCATGCCGAGAAAGCGCGCGCCGGCAAGGCGCGCCGCGACGCCGCTCATATTCGCGCCGACCCGTGCATAACGGGCCGCGCGGGCGGAGAAACGATTGGCTTCACGATCGGGCATCAGTCGCCTTGTGTGCCGGGGCCGGTGTCGATGACTTATGACTTCGCCAAGGCGACGGAAAGATGGACCACCGCGGTCCTCACGCTTTGGGCCAATTGTCGCGGAGCCAGCGCGCGAGGCCGTCCTCGTCGATGTCGCCGGCCGCCATTTCGAGAATGATCGCGGTGGCGTCTTCTGGCGGCACATCGAGATCGATTTCATTGAGCCCAAGGAATACGATCATGGAACCGAAGGCAGCCCGCTTGTTGCCGTCGACGAAGGGATGATTGCGCGCGATCCCGAACGCATAAGCGGCGGCTAGCGCCGCAAGATCGGTCTCCCCGTAGGCGAATTTATTGAGCGGGCGCGCGAGCGCGGATTCGAGCAATCCGCGATCACGCATCCCTTCCCCACCACCGAAAAGGGCGAGTTGCTCGGCATGGATATCAAGGACGATATCGAGGTCGAGCCATTTCGGCTCGGTCACTTTGCCAGAGCCTTGTACGTGTCCGCGTATTTTCTGAATGACCGCCGCGCGATTTCCATGGCCTTGGCGTGCTTCGGGTCATAGGGACTGAGCTTGAAGCCACGCTCCGGCTGCTCGATGACGTGAAGCTTGTCGCCCTCCTTGAGCTTGAGGCGCGCCATAAGCTCCTTCGGCAGGATGAGCCCGACCGAATTTCCGATCTTCTTGATCTGAAGAAGGTAGCCTTCGATTTCGATATTGCGCGGTTTCTCGTTCACAGTCCGACCCTTAGGGCGTTATACAGAATGTATAACATCAATTTGGGCTCCGTTCAACCCCGCGTCACGGCCCGCGAGCGCGAAGGCCAGCGCTACCCCAACTCCTCCAGCTCAACGATCATCCGTTCGATCACGCTCAAGCCCCCCTGCCAGAAGGCCGGATCGCGGGCATCGAGTCCGAAGGGCTTGAGCAGTTCCGAATGATGCTTGGTGCCGCCGGCCGCCAGCATGGCGAGATAGCGCTCCGCGAAACCCTCAGAGGCGTGCTCGTAGACCGCGTAGAGCGAGTTCACCAGGCAATCCCCGAACGCATAGGCATAGACGTAGAACGGCGAATGCACGAAATGGGGAATGTAGCTCCAGAACGTCTCGTAGCCGGGGCGCAGGTCGATCGCCGGCCCGAGGCTCTCGGCTTGCACCTCGAGCCAGATCGCATTGAGCCGCTCGGCGGTGAGCTCGCCCGACCGGCGTTCGCCGTGCACCTTGCGCTCGAATGTGTAGAACGCAATCTGCCGCACCACCGTGTTGATCATGTCCTCGACCTTGGCGGCCAGCATGGACTTGCGCTGCTTCTTGTCGGTGGTGCTCCCGACGAGCTTCTTGAAGGTCAGCATTTCGCCGAACACGCTCGCGGTCTCGGCGAGCGTCAGCGGGGTCGGGGCCATCAGGGCGCCGTTGGGGGCGGCCAGCACCTGGTGGACCCCGTGGCCGAGCTCATGGGCAAGCGTCATCACGTCGCGCGGCTTGCCCTGGTAGTTGAGCAGCACATAAGGGTGCACCGACGGCACGGTCGGATGCGCGAACGCGCCGGGCGCCTTGCCGGGCCGCACCGGCGCGTCGATCCAATGATTGGCAAAGAAGCGCTCCGCAATGGCCGCCATCTTGGGTGAGAACGCCCCATAGGCGTCGAGCACCGTCGCCTGCGCATCGCTCCAGCCGATATTGCGGGTCGCGACCTTGGGGAGCGGCGCGTTGCGGTCCCAATGCGGCAGGCGCTTCTTGCCGAACCAGTGCGCCTTCAGGGCATAGTAGCGGTGCGAGAGCCGCGGATAGGCGGCCCGCACCGCCGCCACCAGCGCCTCGACGACTTCCGGCTCGACCCGGTTGGACAGATGGCGGGCGTCCGCCACGTCCGCAAAGCCGCGCCAGCGGTCGGAGATTTCCTTGTCCTTGGCGAGCGTGTTGGTGACCAAGGTGAACAGCCGTTGATTGGCCTTGAAGGTCGTGGCCAAGGCATCCGCCGCCGCCTTGCGTTTCTTGGCATCGGCGTCCTGCAGCAGATTGAGCGTGGGCTCGATCGCCAGGGACCTGGTCCCGACCTTGAAACGCAGGCCCGCGATTGTTTCATCGAACAGCCGGTTCCAGGCCGAGTGGCCGGTCACCGATTTCTCGTGAAACAATTGCTCGATCCGATCCTCGAGCTGGTAGGGCTTCTCCTTGCGGATGTCTTCCAGCCACGGCCGGTAGTGGGCAAGCGCCGGGTCCGCCATGGCGGCCGCGAGCTTACCGTCGTCGATCCGGTTGAGCTCGAGCACGAAGAACAGAAGATGCGTCGAGGCCGCGGTGATGCGGTCCTGCACGTCGCCATAGAACTTGGCGCGCGCCGGATCGACCGTATCGCCGGCATGGACCAGGCCCGCATAGGAGATGAGCCGGCCGATGAGATCGTCGAGCGCCTCGTAGCGCTTGACGGCTTGCACGAGCGCGCGCCCGGCGTCGGCGCCTTCGGCCAGCGCCGCGAGCTTGCCCTTGTAGGCTTCCTCGAACGCCACGGCCTCGGCATCGGCCTGATCAAGGTCGCGCGCGATGCGCGGATCGTCGATGCCGGCATAGAGATCGGCGAGATTCCATTCCGGCAGGCCCGCGAGGCCGGCATTGGCGCCGGATTTGGCGGGCTTCGTATCGGACTTCTCGGCAGCGACGCGCTGTGCTGATGCGGGCATGGGTCCATTCGTAGGTGGGAGGAAGCAATCGGCCTGGCACGAGGCCGTGGCCGAGTCGCCGAAGGGACTAAGGCTCGCCCACATATGGGGCGCGATGGAGGCGCGATCAATTCACGATGCAGCGGGGCCGGGTGACCCTCGTACCAGCGTTCCGCGCCCGCTTGGGACGTGGGGTAAGCGGAATGGTCAGGCCAAGTCGCCTCCACACCAATTCGGAACTCATCTAGGTGATGCCAGTGACGTTGCGACCCTGATGTGGCCGGTTTTGCCGATTCGAGCGCGTGGCAGGCCACGGCATTATGGGGGCCCGGCGAGGATGCTGGGCGCTCGCTCCGCACCCGACTTAACACCACCTTAAGCCTGATCGGCGACAGTGCCCCGTTTCGGCACAGATGGTGGGCGTCGGATGGGTGAGCGGGTTTTGATCGTCGACGACGATCCGGTGCAACGACGCCTCCTGGAGAACATGGTCGGCCGCTTCGGCTATGACACGCTGGTGGCGGAGGGGGGCGACCCGGCCCTCGCCCTGCTCACCGCCGCACCGGACTCCCAACACGCCGCGCATATCGACGCCGTGGTGCTCGATCTCGTCATGCCGGATCTCGATGGTCTCGGCGTGCTGGCGCGCTTGCGCGAGGGGGGCATCGCGCTGCCGGTCATCGTGCAGACCGCCCATGGCGGCATCGACAACGTGGTCTCGGCGATGCGCGCGGGCGCGACCGATTTCGTGGTCAAGCCGGTCAGCCCGGAGCGCCTGCAGGTGTCGTTGCGCAATGCGCTTGCCGCGGGCGCCTTGCAAGGCGAGCTCGCCCGCATCAAGCACAGCCGCGCCGGCACGTTGACGTTTCGCGACATCGTGACCAAGAGCCCGCTCATGCAGGGGATCTTGCGCACCGCCGGGAAGGCCGCGACCTCGGCCATCCCGGTGCTGATTGCGGGCCAATCGGGCGTCGGCAAGGAGCTGATCGCGCGCGCCATCCACGGGTCGGGCGAGCGTCGCGCCAAGCCCTTCGTCGCGGTCAATTGCGGCGCCATCCCGGACAATCTGGTGGAATCCCTTTTGTTCGGCCATGAGAAGGGCGCCTTCACGGGCGCGACCGAGCGCCATACCGGCAAGTTCGTCGAGGCTTCGGGCGGCACCCTGTTCCTGGACGAGGTCGGCGAGCTGCCCGCGGCCGCGCAGGTCAAGCTGTTGCGGGCGATCCAGGAGGGCGAGGTCGAGCCGGTCGGGGCCCGCAAGCCCGTCAAGGTCGACGTGCGGATCATCTCCGCCACCAACCGCGATCTTCTCGCCGACGTGAATGCCGGCCGCTTTCGCGAGGATCTATTCTACCGCCTCCACGTCTTTCCCATCACGATCCCCCCCTTGGCCGCGCGGCCGGAGGATATCGCGGAACTGGTGCGCCATTTCCTCGCCCGCTTCGCCGCGGAGGAAGGCAAGCGCATCCGGGCGATCAGCGCCGAGGCGCTGGCGCTGCTTTCGGCCTATCGCTGGCCCGGCAATGTCCGCCAGCTCGAAAACGCGGTGTTCCGCGCCGTCGTGCTGGCCGAGGCCGACGAGATCGGGGTCGGCGAATTCCCGCAGATTGCAGGCCAGCTGGCGCGCAACCCGGTCACGGCGGGCGATGACCAAGGCCCGCAGGCCGCGCCGCCGCGGCGCTTCGCGGAGGCCATGCCCATCGGGGAGGATCACGCCCTGGGACTGGGCGGCTCCATCGCGCCTTGCGGGGTGCCGGCGGCCGTCCTCCAGCTGGTCGATCCGAGCGGCGAGATACGCCCGCTCGACGAGGTGGAAACCGAAGTCATTCGCTTCGCTATCGCCCATTACCGCGGGCAGATGTCGGAGGTGGCGCGGCGCCTGCGGATCGGCCGCTCGACCCTCTACCGCAAGCTCGATCTGCTCGGTCTCGACCCCGAGGCCGCCGAAGCTATGCGCCAGAGCGCCGTCAAGGCGTTGTAACTGGGTGACAGGCCTCTAAAATCGGCCACGATCGCGCAAATAATATGGCGACGCTGTTGCGTCCCCGGGCGAATTGGAGTCATTTCGGGGCAATTAGCGCGGGTGGATTGGATTTCAGAATGACGGAACCTCGGGGACGGTTCCGCAACTGGGAGAATGAAAATGCGCGGCCTTCGTTATGACCGCATCTTGGCCGGAACCGCTTTGGCCCTTGTTTTGACGGCGGTATCCGCCGCCAATGCGGCTTCCAGCAAAGGCACCGTGGCCCACAAGCCCGCCACGGTCGGCACCGCGACGCCGACACCCCCCGCCACACCGGTCAGCACGACCGCCGAGGTCACCGGCGAGACCGCCGGCACGGCGCCCGCGAAGGTCGAGGCAGCCCCGGCAGCCGCCCCCGCCGCCGCCGAGACCGTGGCGCCCGATCCGTTCGCCGCGCTCGATCCGGCCGACCGGCCGATCGCCGAAAAGATTCGCGATCTGTTGGCGGCCAGGACCGACAAGATTTTCGCCAGCAAGAAAGAGCACGGCGCCGTCGAGACGTTCTATCAGAACCGCAGCTTCGCGCCCCTGTGGCTCGCCAAGGGTATCGAGAGCGATCGCGCCAAGGCGGCGGTTGCGCGGCTGCGCGCGGCCGATGCCGACGGCCTCGAGGTGAACGACTACAAGATTCCGGACCTTGCTGCGTCGGCTGCGGACGCGCAGGCGGAAGCCGAACTCAAGTTCACGCAGACGCTGCTCACCTATGCGCGGCACGTCCAGGCGGGTCGCTTCAGCTACGCGATGGTCAGCAAGAATATCGAGCTGCCGCAGCAGCCGCCGGAGCCGGCCGAGGTTCTGGCCAAGCTCGCCGACGCCAAGGATGCCGGCAAGGCGCTCGACGAGTTCAGCCCGCCGCAGAAGGGTTATCAGGCGCTCAAGGCCAAGCTCGCAGAGCTCCGCGGCAAGTCGGGCGGCGGGGCGGGTGCAATCCCCGACGGTCCGGAGCTCAAGCTCGCCAAGGTCCCCCTGGAAGACCCACGGGTGCCGCAATTGCGCGAGCGGCTCGGCCTCAAGGACGACGCCGCCGACCAGCACTATGACGCCAAGCTCGCCGAGGCGGTCAAGAAATACCAGCGCGCCAATGAGCTCAAGGTCACCGGCGCACTCGATGCGCAGACCATCCGGGAGCTCAACGGCCCGCCGCGCGACAAGCAGATCGACATCATCATCGCCAATATGGAGCGTTGGCGCTGGATCCCGCGCGACCTCGGCAAGACCCATGTGATGGTCAACCTGCCGGACTTCACGCTGCGGCTGATGCACAACGGCTCGCAGATGTGGATCACGAAGATCGTGATCGGCAAGCCGGCCATGCCGACCCCGCTGCTGACCGAGACCATGAAATACATCACGGTCAACCCGACCTGGAACGTGCCGCAATCGATCGTGCAGAACGAATATCTGCCGGCGCTGCAACAGGACCCGACCGTGCTCGAGCGGATGGGCCTGCATGTGGTCAACGACCGCGACGGCGTCCACATCTATCAGCCGCCGGGCGACGGCAACGCGCTCGGGCGGCTGCGCTTCAACTTCCCCAACCGGTTCGACGTCTACCAGCACGACACGCCGGAGAAATACCTGTTCGCCGAGGCGCGCCGCGCCTACAGCCACGGCTGCATGCGGGTGCAGGACCCGGTCAAATACGCCCAGCTGCTGTTGTCGATCGAGCGGCCGAACGAGGGCTATACGGAAGACAAGATCCGGCACCTGTTCGGCAATAACGAGCAGGACATCCAGTTCCCGGCCCCGATCCCGGTCCATCTGACCTATCAGACCGCCACTGTGGACGACGACGGCCAGCTCACCATCCGGTCCGACGTCTACGGGATCGACGCCCGGGTCCAGGGGCTGATCAAGACCGAGCGCGGGATGATCGATGCCACCACCAAGGAGCGCGACCACGATCAGGCCACCGCCGCTACAGCCAGCGCGCGGAAGCCTTTGCGGCAGCCCATGCCGCAGAGCGGCGGCGGGTTCTTCCAGGCCCTGTTCGGGGGCCCCCCGCAGCAGCAGGCGCTGCGGCCGCCGAACAGAATTCGATAGGGGTACCAGAGTCTTAACAGACCCTGTCGGTTTGGATAGGGTCTGTTATCCACTCCACAATGGATTTGGCCGTGAGGGCCACTTTTCGCCACAGTCCCCCACTACCGTTTTTGCATCGGGGGGGACGGGGCGCGCGGTAAGACCGCATTAACCCTTCCCCATTAAGCGTGCGTTAAGCCTTTCGCCGTGGCCGTCCGCCGCGTGTGCGAGGTGTTATGCAACGGGAAGGCGGAATCGCTCGTGCCGGTCAACGTCGCGCGCAAGATTTCTTCGTCATTGAATCCGGTGCGCGCCGGCGTTTGTGTCGGTTTTGCCGGCCTTCTGCTCGCCATCGGCTGCAACAGCCTGCAGAACGCGACGGCCGAGGGCGATACCCGCACGATTACGCTTCATCACATGCACACCGAGGAAGACCTCACCATCACCTTCAAGGTGAATGGCGTCTATGATGAAGAGGCCCTGAAGAAGATCGACTATGAGCTCCGCGACTGGCGGCGGGATGAAACGATCCATATCGATCCGCATCTCATCGACTTGGTCTGGGAGGTGCACCGCGATGTCGGCTCGAGCGAGCCGATCTGGGTGGTGTGCGGATATCGTTCGCCGCAAACCAATGCCATGCTGCGCGCCCGGTCCAGCGGTGTCGCGAAATTCAGCCAGCACATGCTCGGCAAGGCGATGGATTTCTATATTCCGGGCGTGCCGCTCGAGCAGATCCGCGCCATCGGCCTCTACCTGCAGCGCGGCGGCGTCGGCTTCTACCCGACCTCCGGCTCGCCGTTTGTCCATCTCGATACCGGCAATGTGCGGCATTGGCCCCCCATCGCGACCGACGAAATGCCGCGCCTGATGGCGGAGGGGCATAGCCTGCACACCGCCGCCGAGACCACGCAGGTCGCCGCCAATCGCCGGCAGCCCGCCGTCGTGGCCAAGCTCGGCGGCGGCCGCGCCGCGCCCGATCCGGCAGCGCCGGTGCGACCGGCCCCGGTCGTCAGCCTGGCGGCGCAGATCGACAATCCCGGCGCGGTGCCGAAGGCGCGGACGCAGCCACAGCCGGCCGGCTTCGAGATCGCGTCGGCCGAATCGCGCCCGGTCCAGCTGCGGCCGGCCCAGCAGGCGAGCCTCGTCGCCCGCGCTGCGCCCTCCGCCAACGACATCATCAATCAGCACGACTATTGGCGTAGCCTGCAGGGTGCCGATGTGGCCGAGGCACCGCAAGCGAACGCCGCCCCCCGCCCGCCGGCGCCAATCCCCTCCGCCACCGTGGTGGCTTCGGCCGACCCGGAGGCGACCGCGAGCCTCAGCACGAACCTCGCGCCGTGGCCGCTGCCCGACCGAACCAGCGGGGCCCTCGCCTATGCGGACCCGACCGCGCCCGTCATGGCGCAGTCGCGCCCGGCCCCGATGGGCACCGCTATGGTCCGGCCGACCGCGCCGCCCGACACCACGGTCGCGGTCAAGCGCGTCGGCGACCGGCCTTCGGTGATTTCGTCGAGCCCGGCCGCACCGCCTGCTCCGGCCGCCGCGGCCGGCGCCAGCAAGAGCGGCGACCGCTTCAATGAGCCGTGGCTGCGGGCCCTGATCGTGAGCCCGAGCGCGCAAGACTTCATGACCACGTCAAGCTTCGGCCTGACCGATTATCGGGGACTTGCTCCCTATATGCGCAAGCCGTCGACCACCGTCATGATGACCTTCTCGAGCGATCCGCAGCTCGGCATGACGGCGCGCAAGTTCAGCGGCACCGCAGTCGTCTTCGTCTCGACGGTGACGTTCGGAATGCGCACGGCGTCGCTGCGCTAGGCCACGCCTAGCGGGGCCTCATCCGCCGGACCTGCGGAGAGCCTCAGTTCAACATGCCGAGCGCGTGCATATAGGTTTCCAGGATCGCCTCCTGCTCCCGGCGCTCGTCGGTGTCCTGCTTGCGCATCCGCACGATGGCGCGGAGCGCCTTGACGTCGAAGCCGGTTCCCTTGGCCTCCGCATAGACGTCGCGGATATCGTCGGCTATCGCCTTCTTCTCCTCCTCGAGCCGCTCGATACGCTCCACGAAGGCCTTCAGATGATCCTTGGCAAATCGGGTCGCGGGTTCTTCCTTGGCAGCGGCAGCGGTGGCCATCGATCACTCCTCGGTTGACCGGCGGAGAGTTCGAAATCCGAGGGGCCCGGGTCAAGACCGATGGCAAATCATCCACAAGCGGTGCGCTTGAGGTGTGGAGATCAGTGCTTTTGACTGGACTTTGCGAAAGCGGCGAGCTGCATCTTGGAGGCTTCGCTCTGGTACTTCGCCTTCCACTCCTCGAACGGCATGCCGTAGATCGCTTCGCGGCTCTCGTCCTTGGTCATCGGCACGCCGCTCGCGTCGGCGGCGTCCTTGATCCAGTTCGAGAGGCAATTGCGGCAGAAGCCGGCCAAATTCATCAGGTCGATGTTCTGCACGTCGGGGCGCGAACGCAGGTGCTCGAGCAGGCGGCGGAACGCGGCCGCCTCGAGCTCGGTGCGGGTCTTCTCGTCGATCGGCATCGCCATGACCGCAACCTCTCATCATTGCAACAAATCCGGAATCGCCGGACCCTAGCGCCACCATCCGGATTTTACATAAGGGTGCCGCCGCGAACTTTCCAGCGCGGCGGCGCCGCCGGCGGCGGCCGGCTTGGAAGGTGCCGCGAATCATGCATAGAGGACTAACCAGAGAGAGGCCCGTGCCAGCTCCTTTGCGCGCATTTCTGGCGGATTTGTTCGGCACGGCGGTCGCCGCCGCGCATCCGGATAGTTGCGTAGCCCCGCTGCTTCCAGCCCCGCCTGCGGCCGGCCGCTTGGTGGTCCTCGCCGCCGGCAAGGCGGCGGGCGCAATGGCCGCGGTCGCCGAGCGCCACTATGTCGATGCGGGCGGCCTGCCGCCCGCGCGCATCAGCGGACTGGCGGTCACCCGCCATGGCTATGGGCGCCCGACCCGATTCGTGCGCCTGGTCGAGGCCGGCCATCCGGTTCCCGACGCCGCCGGGCTCGCCGCCACCTTCGAGGCACTGGCATTGGCGGACGGCGCCGGGCCCTCCGATCTCGTCCTCGTGCTCATCTCCGGCGGCGCCTCCGCCAATTGGATCGCGCCCGCCGCAGGCGTCGCATTCGCCGAAAAGCAGGCGCTGACCCGCGCGCTGCTCAAGTCGGGCGCCTCGATCTCCGAGATCAATACGGTGCGCAAGCATCTGTCGCGCATCAAGGGCGGCCGTCTGGCGGAGCGCGCCCACCCGGCGCGGCTGGTCGCGCTCGGCATTTCCGACGTGCCCGGCGACGACCCGGCGGTGATCGGCTCCGGGCCGACCGTGCCGGACCCGACCACGCTTGCGGACGCACGCGCCATCGTGGCGCGCTACCGCGTCGCTGCCGCTGAGGCCGTGACGCGGGCGCTGTGCGATTCGGCGAACGAAACTCCCAAGCCCGGCCAATCGGTCTTTGCCGGGACCTCGTTCGCGCTGGCGGCGCGGCCGGCCGACGTGTTTCGCCAGGCCGAGGCCGCAGTGCGCCGCGCCGGACACGACTGCGTGCTCTTGGGGACGCAGATCGAGGGGGAGGCGCGCGCGGTGGCGGCCTCGCACGCCGCGCTGGCGCGCGATCTCGCGGCACAAGGTCGCCGGGTGGTCATTCTGTCGGGCGGCGAGCTCACCGTCACGGTGCGCGGCGGCGGCAGCGGCGGCCCCAATCAGGAATATGCGCTGGCGCTCGCCATTGCGCTCGCGGGCGCGCCCGGGATCGCGGCACTCGCCGGCGACACCGACGGCACCGACGGCGGCAGCGGCAAGCCCGACGATCCGGCCGGCGCCTTCGTGGACGACAGTACGCTGCAGCGCGCCCAGCGCCTTGGCCTCGATCCGCAGGGCTTCCTCAATGACAACAATTCGACCGAATTCTTTGCAAGGCTGGGCGATCTTTTGCAGCCTGGGCCGACCTTCACCAACGTCAATGATTTCAGGGCCATCGTCGTTGACAGCCGTTAGGGGTTCACGGGATATCCGACCACAGCGACGATCCGGGCACGATGCGACCAGGGCACAGCAACACCGCAACCGCGACGACCTGCCGACCGGTCGGCGGGCCATCTCGGCGCTCCGCCGCGGCCGGGGCGCGCGTGCTCGTCGCCGGTCTCCTCCTCGCCTTGGGGTTGGCCATGATGCCGCAATCGGCAGCCGCCGATTTCCGGCTCTGCAACAATACGAGCAGCCGGGTCGGCATTTCGGTCGGCTACAAGGAGAACGAGGGCTGGACCACCGAGGGCTGGTGGAATCTCTCCGCCCGCAGCTGCGAGACCTTGCTGCGCGGCGTTCTTGTCGCGCGCTTTTATTATATCTATGCGATCGACTATGATCGCGGCGGCGAATGGTCCGGCCAGGCTTTCATGTGCACGCGCGAAAAGGAGTTCACCATCAAGGGCACCGCAGATTGCCTCGCGCGCGGCTATGACCGCACCGGGTTCTTCGAGGTCGACACCGGCGAGCAGCCGTCCTGGACGGTGCAGCTCACCGAGCCGGCGGAGCTTGCGCCCAAGCCGCCGGTGCAGACGCGTGTCCCGCCGCCGCAGACGCCCGCCGGAACCACCCGTCCCGGTCCCGCCCCCTCGCCTGCCGTCCCAAAAAGCAAGAACTGATGCGGCGACTTCGTCGAACCAAGATCGTTGCCACGCTCGGCCCGTCGTCGTCCGACCGCGCCGTCATCGCCCGACTGTTCGCGGCCGGCGCCGACGTGTTCCGCATCAACATGAGTCACACCAGCCATGAGCGCATGCGCGATCTGGTGGCGACGATCCGCGCGGTCGAGACCGACTACGGACGGCCGATCGGCATCCTGGTCGATCTGCAAGGCCCCAAGCTGCGGGTCGGCAAGTTCAAATCCGGACCGGTGAGCTTGCAGAACGGCTCAGCCTTTGCGCTCGACGCGGATCCCGCCCCGGGCGACGAGACCCGGGTGGAGCTGCCCCATCCGGAAATCTTCGCCGCCGCCATGCCGGGTCACGCCTTCCTGCTCGACGACGGCAAGGTGCGCCTGGTCGCGACCGAGGTCGCGCCGACGCGCATCCTCACCCGCGTCGAGGTCGGCGGCAAACTGTCGGACCGCAAGGGCGTGAGCTTGCCGGACACCACGATCCCGTTCTCGGCCCTGACCCCCAAGGACCGTTCCGATCTCGAGGCCGCCCTCGACACCGGCATCGATTGGGTGGCCCTGTCGTTCATTCAACGTCCCGAGGACATCGCCGAAGCCAAGAAGATCACCCGCGGCCGTGCCGTCGTGATGGCGAAGATCGAGAAGCCGCAGGCGGTGACGCGGCTCGCCGAAATCCTGGATTTGTCCGATGCCCTGATGGTGGCGCGCGGCGATCTCGGGGTCGAGATGCCGCTCGAGAAGGTGCCGGGCGTGCAGAAGCAGATGACGCGCGCGTCGCGGCGCGCCGGCAAGCCGGTGGTGGTGGCGACGCAAATGCTCGAATCCATGATCACGAGCCCGGTGCCTACGCGCGCCGAGGTGTCGGACGTGGCCACGGCGATTTTCGAGGGCGCCGACGCGATCATGCTGTCGGCCGAATCGGCGGCCGGGCAATATCCGGTCGAGGCGGTCGCCACTATGAACCGCATCGCCGAGGAAGTGGAGCGCGACCCGACCTATCGCGGCATCATCCACGCGCAACGCACCGAGCCGGAGGCGACCGGCGCCGACGCGATCAGCTTGGCCGCGCAGCAGATCGCCGAGACGCTGGAGCTCTCGGCCATCATTTGCTGGACCAGCTCGGGCGCGACCGGCTTGCGGGTGGCGCGCGAGCGTCCGCACGCGCCGATCGTGGCGATCTCCCCGAACACAAGCACCGGACGCAAGCTGTCGCTGGTCTGGGGCGTCCATTGCGTGGTGGCGGAGGATGCCCACGATCAGGACGATATGGTTCAGCGCGCCTGCCGCCTCGCCTTCAGGGATGGATTCGCCAAGGCGGGCCAGCGCGTCATCATCGTGGCGGGCGTGCCGCTCGGCACGCCCGGAGCCACCAATATGCTACGCATCGCGTTCGTCGGCTCGGAGGCGGCGCACGATCTATGAACAATGGGGGTCGAACCGCGCCGGCCCGGCCGGGCTGGGGTAAAAAAATCAGTCAACTGTCGTAGGGAGTGAGAAATGCTCTTGAGCGGGAGTCCAAAACCCGATGTGCCAAGACCCGATGTACCAAGACCCGATGTACCAAGACCCGATGCACGCTTGATCCTGGCGCTGGCCGGGGCTGCCGCGGCCGTCCTGACGGCCTTTTTAATCGCCGTCTTGACCGCCTTCTTGGCGCCGGCGACCGCGACGCCGGCGGAGAACGAAAGCCAGGTGAAGGCCGGCCTGGAGGTCTGGAAATCGGCGGGCTGCGCCGACTGCCACGGCCCCTTTGCGGACGGCGACAAGCAGCGCGACGAGATGCCGACCGGCGCCAACTTGCGCGGCAGCCGGCTTGACCCGGCGGTGATCAAGCAGACGATCCGCTGCGGGCGCGGCGACACCGGGATGCCGGCCTTCGATGGCGGCGCCTACACGGTGCGCGCCTGCTATGGACAGCCGCTCGGCAACGCGCCGGACAATCTCTACCCCGCGCCCCGCACCTTGAGCCTGGCCGAGATCGATGACGTGATCACATATCTGCAGGCGCGCGTGCTGGGACGACGCCAAATCACGCATGAGGATTGCCTGTATTATTACTACAACCAGCCGAGCTGGTGCGACGAGAAGTGAGGGTGACGTGTTGCTGTCGTCGCCCGCCAACGGGTCCGGCCTTCGGCCGGCCCGATGACAAGCTCCGGCGGGCGATCCAGTAACCGCCGGCATCTCGATTGAAGCGCCGCAGCAAAACGATCGAGAAATGTGAGATTACGAGGTGCCCCGCCTACGCGGGGCGTGACACCGCGGAGCGCGTCAGATATCGCGGCCCTCGACCTTTTCGGTCAATTGCTTGACCAAGTCGGGAATGTGCTCGAGATGCGGATGCACCGCGAGCGCGCGGCGGAAGGCCTCGAGCGCGTGCTTGTCGTCGCCGAGCTCCTGCATGATCATGCCCAATCCGGAGAGGGCGCCGAAATGGCGCGGCTCGCGCTTGAGCACTTCGTGGATGTCTTCCAGCGAGTGGTCGAAATCCTTCTTCATGTAATACACGGTTGCCCGCCGGTTCCAGGCTTCGACATAGTCCGGCTTGATGTCGATGATGGCGGTCAGGAGCTTGATGCCGAGGTCGAGGTCCTTGGCGTCGATGGCCTGCTTGGCGCGGCCCATCAGCAGGGTGGTGGTGTCGCTGTCGGTGGCGATCCACATCGCCCAGATGCGGTTCTCGACGTATTTGGCGCTCTCGTCATCGGGCGCCACTTTCAAGGCCTCGAACAGGCGATCGAGGTTCAAGGTGCCCTGGACGCGCGGCAGATTGCTGGGCGGCTCCAGGAAGCGATGGTTGGCTTGAGCCAAGGCCGATGCCGGCAGGATCGCCGGCAAAACGATCGCGGCTGCGAAGATCGCAGGCCGCAAAGTCCCGCCGATTCGTGTGCTCATAGGGTGTAGTCTAACCCCATACCGCACTGCAGCAAAGATGAATTCTACGTGAAAGGCGCCAAAATCTGCCCCGTGTGGCGGCCGCGCCACACCCCGGTAGGGCCGATCCCAAGGGCCTATCCAAAGCGCCTATCCCTGCCGCGCCTTGAAACGGCGTTGGGTCTTGTTGATCACATAAACGCGACCGCGCCGACGCACCAGCTGGTTGTTGCGGTGGCGACCCCGCAAGGATTTCAACGAATTACGGACTTTCATGGCGACCTCCGGCCGTCCGCGCGACCGGCGGTGGCATGTCTGGCGTTGCGTGGCGCGGAAAATAGGGAGGGAGCAGGGTTTCGTCAATTGCAAGCTGGGACCGGGTTCCTGTGCCTGTGTCCCGGCCGCAGCGGGTGGCTAGCCCAAACAAAACTGCATGCCCCCGGAGCGCGGCTCATTGAAAATACAATCCGGGAACAATGGAGCGGAGGAGCAAAGGCCCAGCAGCCATGCGGCATTCGCAGGGCTGGAGGTGACCATCGTGGCGACGTGAAAAGCAAACCCGGCGCGGTTTCCCGGCCGGGTACAGTTCGTCAGTTTCAATTTCCCGAATGCACTGATTTGTGGGGCAGCGTCAAGTATCCACTACCGACTTTGCCGGCCGAAAGATCGACCGTGGCCAGCATCGCCTTCTTTCAGGGATCGAGCGCGCGCTCTCAGCCGCCCGTCCGTGACGCACAAGCTTCGGGCGGGCGTTCATTTTCGTTTGACTGGACTCCGCGGCGTAACGTTATACTGTTCAGGTGATATCCGGCCTTCGCGGCTCTGTTGCCGGTCAACGCAACGTCCTGGCGCCGAAACATCGTGGGGCCCGGGCGATGATGGACGCGGCGCTCGCAAATGGCCCACGGGATCCTGTTCCGGGTTCCTGTTGCGTGTGCGGCGCCGTTAGGGGAGAGTTTTGCAATGCAGGCCGAGGCCAACAGTCCCCCACCGCCCGCCGCGGCGGCCGCGACCCATCACCCCCATCCGCATCACTACCGGCATTCGGCGATTTCCTTCCTGGGGGCGAGCGTTGTCGCGCGCCTCGCGATCGTGGCGGGCATTTCGGCCTTCCTGTGGGTCGCGATCGCATGGGCGCTGGCATGAATATCGCCGTCGCGCCCCGCCCCATCGCTGTTTCGTTCGAGGATCTGACGCTCGGCTACGAGCGCCATCCCGCGGTGCATCACTTGACCGGCGAGATTCACAAGGGCGACCTCCTGGCCGTGGTCGGCCCCAACGGCGCCGGCAAATCGACCTTGCTCAAGGGCATCATGGGCGAGTTGCGTCCGCTCGGCGGCCGCATCAGCTTGAACGGCGCGCGCGTCCGCGAGATCGCCTATCTGCCGCAGCAGAACGAGATCGACAGAAGCTTCCCGATCTCGGTGTTCGATTGCGTCGCCATGGGGCTGTGGCACGACATCGGCATCTGGCGCAGCGTCGACAGCGCTGGCAAGCGCGCGGTCATCGACGCGCTCGCAACAGTCGGGCTTGAGGATTTCGACCGCCGATCGGTCGGCTCGCTGTCGGGCGGACAGTTTCAGCGCGTGCTGTTCGCGCGGCTGCTGCTGCAGGACGCCGCGCTGGTGCTGCTCGATGAGCCGTTCCGCGCCGTCGACAGCAAGACCGTCGACGATCTGGTGCGGCTCATCCTGCATTGGCACGCGGAGGGCCGCACCATCGTGGCGGCGCTGCACGATCTCGAGCAGGTCCGCAGCTACTTTCCCCACACAATGGTGCTGGCGCGCGAGCTCGTGGCTTGGGGCGAATCGAGCAAGGTGCTGGCGCCCGAGACCCTCACCAAGGCCCGGCAGCTGTGCGAGGCGTGGGACGCGGATGCGGCCATCTGCGAGCGCGGCGAGCACGAGGCGCAACGGAAAATCGCATGACCGACATTCTCGCGCAGCCTTACGAGCTCCTGATATCGCCCTTCGCCGAGTTCTCCTTCATGCGCCGCGCGCTGGTGGGATGCCTGGCGCTGTCGATCGCGGCGCCGCCGGTCGGGGTTTTTCTGGTGCTGCGCCGCATGAGCCTGATGGGCGATGCGATGTCGCACGCGATCCTGCCCGGCGCCGCCATCGGATATCTGATCGCGGGGCTGTCGCTGTTCGCCATGAGTGCCGGCGGTCTTTTCGCCGGCATCGCGGTGGCGGTCCTGGCCGGCATCGTGGCGCGCTCGACGGTGCTGCGCGAGGATGCGAGCCTTGCGGCCTTCTACCTGGTCTCGCTCGCATCGGGCGTTCTGATCGTGTCGGTGCGC
>DATDGG010000593.1:0-2086 GCA_036522235.1 Xanthobacteraceae bacterium | reverse complement strand
GTCTCGCCAGATGTGCCGTCGGGAAGCATCCCGTCTCGACCTAGCGTAAAGCGATTCCCCGTCGGGCCATTCGATCCAGGCCAAGGGCATCGTGCCCGACATCGAGGTGCTGCAAGACGTGCCGGACGAGCTCAAGACGCGCGCCGACACCAAGGGTGAGGCATCGCTGCGCGGCCACCTGAAGGCGGAGGGCGACGAGGGAACCGGCTCGCAGGCCTATGTGCCGCCCGACGCGAAGGACGACAAGGCGCTCCGTTCCGCCCTCGATCTCATCCGCGGGGAGCAGAAGAACGCCGCCTATCCGCCCGATCCGAAACAGGGCGTGCCGAACTGACCGCGCGACGGCTTTAGCAATTGGCGACGGGGCGGCCTTCGGGTCGCCCCGTTTGATTTGCGCCGTCGCAATTTGCTTGCGCGCAGCTCGCAGTCGCGCCTCCAATTCTAATCCAGTCGGCGACAACGGCGCACTATCCTGCTTGCTAGCTCATCTCCTTCTGTCGCGCCTCCTAAAGAATATGTAAACATTGTCACGTCCGAAAAGTTCAGGCTCAGGAGTTTCACCGGCCCCGTCCAGTCATCAGAGTCTTCGCCATAAAAGACTGCGTTGCGTTCCTTTTGCCACAAGAGCGTCCATTTTCTTACGCTCTTGCCAAACAGCAGGTTTTGGCCTTCTGGCTTATACGAAATTGAAAGCGTCGATTTTGCATCGGGGCCAAGTGAGAACAAATACGTCCCTCGATACTCTTCGTCGACCCATTCACCACACTCCATTGCACGACCAGCGGCAAACAAAGGGCTCGGCAGGAGGCAGAGCGGGAGCACAAACCTGAAAATCCAAATCAATCGTTGCTTCATTTTTCCTCTCGCCTGCTCACCGCTGTAGGGGCCGCACGTCGCGCGGATCGAAGGCAACAATATGGCGCGACCTTCTACCTGCGCCCCGATGGGCGCCTTACGGCTAGCCCGTTTGCTTTTGGGGGCGTCGGCACGTGGCGGCGGGTAAACGAACGGTTAACGACTGCGGATGCTAAGTCTTCCCATGACTGATTCGCCGAGGGTCTGTCCGTGACCGATGACCTGAGCGCTCCGCTCGGCCAAAGCAAAAGCGATGCCGGCAAGCACCTGAAGAAGCGGATTGCGGCCGCGCTTCCCCTCGTGGCGTTGTGGGCGGCTGCCGGGCTGCTCGGCTGTTTCACCCTCGGGTTTCTGGGCTGGTCCCTGTTGACCGAGGCACCGCTCGGGGGCGAGCCGACCGCCGTGGCGAGCATCAATCCGCATGCGGACGCCGTCGGCGCGGACGCGAAACCGGGCGAAGCCGGGCCACGCCGCGGCGATGGCGGCGACCCGGATCACCCCAACCGCTACGACGGCCCGTCTACGATGGCGGGTCAGGGCGCCGCCGTCGCGCCGGGCAACACAGTCACCATCATCGACGGGACGAACGGCAAGCGGCAGGACTTCGTGGTTCCGGGCCGGCAGGGGGCCGCGGGTGCGGGCGCCGCCGAAGCGCGCTTTGCCGAGCCTTCGCGCAGCGGCCCGATTCCGCGGATCGCCCAGGACGGTACCCGCCCGGCCGAAGCCTTCGCGCAACCGGTCCGGGGCATCCCGGATCGGCCCAACGCACCGCGCGTCGCGATCGTGGTGGCCGGCCTCGGGATCAGCGCCATCGGCACCAGCGACGCGCTCGCCAAGTTGCCCGGGCCGGTGACATTCGCGTTCGCGCCCTACGGGGCCGATCTCGAGCATCTGGCGACGCGGGCGCGCGAAGGCGGGCACGAGCTTTTGCTGCAGGTCCCGATGGAGCCGTTCGACTATCCGGACAATGATCCGGGCCCGCAAACCCTCCTGACGTCGCTGACCGCCGACCAGAACATCGACCGGCTGCACTGGTTCATGAGCCGGTTCCAGGGCTACGTCGGCATCACCAACTATATGGGCGGGCGTTTCACCGCGACCGAGCCGACGCTCGGCCCGGTGATCCGCGAAGCCACCAAGCGCGGCCTCATCTATTTCGACGACGCCACCTCGCCGCGCAGTCTCGCCGGCCAGATTGCGGGCGGCAGCAACGCGGCCTTCGCCAGGGCCG
>DATDGG010000592.1:0-2154 GCA_036522235.1 Xanthobacteraceae bacterium | reverse complement strand
GACTCGATTCGGGACCCCGGGCGTTCGGGGCGGCGTGCGCATCAGCCTGCGGATCTCGCAGGAAGAGCTGGGTCGTCTCATCGGCGCAACGCGCGAGATGGTGAACAAATGCCTGCGAGACTGGGCGAAGCGCCGAATCGTGCGACACGGTCGCGGCTTGCTGGTCATCACGAACGCCCCCTTTCTCGAGGCAATCGCCGGGACTTCGGAGAACGGTGGTGGGCCTCGGAGGAGCAGGCGCGCCGCCGCCGAGCGCCGCGCTTTCCGCTAGCCCGTATTTCTCACCAGATAAAGGTATCGCCACGCGATCCGCTGCTGTAAGTGGAGCTTGTCTAAGGCTTTCCACCGCAGAAGGAGACCAGCGTGGCGACGACAGACTGTAGCGCGGAACAGGTCGAATTTTTGAGTTTTGGAGGGCGGCGAATTGAGGCGGCGCCGACGGCCGGCCGGACGAGCACGGACGGCGGCGCACTGCTTCTGCGGGAGGTAGCCCAGAGGCTGGGGCTGTTCCGGAAGCTGGCGGCGTGCTTCACGGACCACCGGGACCCGAAACGGATCGAGCACACGGTGGAGGAGATGGTGTCGCAACGGTTGCTGGGACTGGCGTGCGGCTACGAGGATCTGAACGACCACGATTCACTGCGCGACGATGTGGTATTCGCGGTCGCGGTGGGCAAGGAGGACCTGCTTGGCGAGCATCGGGCGCGCGCGCGGGATCGTGGCCACGCGCTGTCGGGAAAAAGCACGCTGAACCGTCTGGAACTGACGCCGGCGGGGGCAGACAGGCAGGCCCGGTACAAGAAGGTGACGTACAACGCGGCGTCGTTCGACGCTTTGATGGTCGACCTGTTTCTGGACGCGCACGGGTCGGCGCCGGAATCGATCGTGCTCGACCTGGACTCGACCGACGATCCGATCCACGGCGCGCAGGAAGGCCGCTTCTTTCACGGGTACTACGGCGGATATTGCTACCTGCCGCTTTACATCACCTGCGGCAACTTTCTGCTGTGCTCTCGCCTGCGGGAGGCAAATATCGACGGGTCGTCGGGCTCGATCGAGGAGCTCACGCGGATCGTGAAGCAGATACGGACTCGCTGGCCTGCGATTGAGATCACGATTCGCGCAGACAGCGGCTTCGCCCGCGAGGCGATCATGGCTTGGTGCGAGGCAAACGGCGTCCACTACGTGCTGGGGCTCGCCAAGAATGGGCGCCTCGGCCGGGCGATCGGCCGCGAGCTGGAAGAAGTGCGAAAACAGCATCTCGCGACGGAGAAGCCGGCGCGGATTTTTCGCGAGCTGACCTATCGGACACGAACAAGCTGGAGCCGTGAGCGCCGCGTGGTGGCCAAGGCCGAGCACATCGCAGGCAAGGCGAATCCGCGCTTCGTGGTGACGTCGTGGCCTGTCGAACGTGCCGATGCCGCGGCGCTGTACGAGAAGGTGTACTGCGCGCGCGGTGACATGGAGAACCGCATCAAGGAACAGCAGCTCCACCTCTTCGCTGATCGCACAAGCGCGCACACGATGCGCGCCAACCAGCTCCGCCTATTTTTAAGCTCGATGGCCTACATCCTGCTCAACGAGCTGCGCCGAGTGGGCCTTCAAGGCACCAAGCTCGAGCACGCATACGTCGGGACCATCCGCCTGCGCCTGCTCAAAGTCGCGGCCATCGTGACGGTCAGCGTCCGTCGCATCCGCCTCGCCTTCAGCAGCGCCTTCCCGATGTGGCAGGTCTTTCGCCAAGCCATCGAGAAGATCGGACGCGGTTTCCCGCTGGCCGCCTGAACGACTCAAGCCTTGCGCAACCTCCGGGCAGGGATACCTGCGTCAGTGGCCCAAATTCTCGCCCCCCGCCTTCCCAAAACCACGCTGCCATCCAGCCCGGATCCTGCAGCCGGGCCCTCCCGACCCGGCTGCGCCGCCGGGCAGCCCCCCAACCCGCCCGTCTTCAGCGGTGGTGAGAAATACGGGCTAGTCGCAGACGGCGGGCGGCCCGACGCTGCACGTGTTGGTGCCGCACATCGTGACGACGCCGGCCGGGTTGCAGTTTCCGGCGCCGTCGCAGAAGTTCTGCGTCAGGGTCGCTCCGCCGGACGCGCAGACACTCGCGCAGACGGTGGTGGGCTGATAGAGCTCGCAGCCGCCCGAGCCGTT
>DATDGG010000591.1:0-3603 GCA_036522235.1 Xanthobacteraceae bacterium | reverse complement strand
AGACGCTGATCGCCATGAACGACGACCTGCCGCAGAGGCTCGACGAGAAGGAGGTCGTCAAGCGCTACATCAAGTCGATCGACAAGGGCATCCTCAAGGTGATGTCCAAGATGGGCATTTCCACCTATCAGTCCTATTGCGGCGCGCAGATTTTCGATGCGGTCGGCCTCAAATCCGATTTCGTCGCCGAATATTTCACCGGCACCGCCACCCGCATCGAGGGCGTCGGCCTCGCGCAGATCGCCGAGGAGACCGTGCGGCGGCACCGCGACGCTTTCGGCAATGCGCCGATCTATCGCCATGCGCTCGACGTCGGCGGCGAATACCAGTTCCGCCTGCGCGGCGAGGATCACGCATGGACGGCCGCGACGGTGGCGGCGCTGCAGCATGCGGTGCGCGGCAATTCCTACGAAAAGTTCCGCGCCTTCGCCAAGATCATCAACGAGCAGTCGGAAGGCATGCTGACCATCCGCGGCCTGTTCCGGATCAAGGGCGCCGAGGAGGACGGCCGCAAGCCGATCCCGATCGAGGAGGTCGAGCCGGCGAAGAGCATCGTGCGCCGCTTCGCGACCGGCGCCATGTCGTTCGGCTCGATCTCGCGCGAGGCCCACACCACGCTCGCCATCGCCATGAACCGGATCGGCGGGCGCTCCAATACCGGGGAAGGCGGCGAGGAGGCGGATCGCTTCAAGCCGCTGCCGAACGGCGATTCCATGCGCTCGGCGATCAAGCAGGTGGCGTCGGGCCGCTTCGGGGTGACGGCGGAGTATCTGGTCAACTCCGACATGATGCAGATCAAGATGGCACAGGGCGCCAAGCCCGGCGAAGGCGGCCAATTGCCCGGGCACAAGGTCGACCAGGTGATCGCCAAGGTGCGCCACTCGACGCCCGGCGTAGGCCTGATCTCGCCGCCGCCGCACCACGACATCTATTCGATCGAGGATCTGGCGCAGCTCATCTTCGACCTGAAGAACGTCAACCCGGACGGCCTGGTGTCGGTCAAGCTCGTCGCCGAGGTCGGCGTCGGCACGGTCGCGGCCGGCGTTTCCAAGGCGCGCGCCGACCACGTGACCATCGCGGGCTTCGAGGGCGGCACCGGCGCTTCGCCGCTGACCTCGATCAAGCATGCCGGCTCGCCATGGGAGATCGGGCTTGCCGAGACGCACCAGACTTTGGTGGCCAACCGGCTGCGCGGGCGCATCAGCGTGCAGGTCGACGGCGGCATCCGCACCGGGCGCGACGTGGTGGTGGGGGCGCTGCTCGGGGCCGACGAGTTCGGCTTCTCGACCGCGCCGCTGATCGCAGCCGGCTGCATCATGATGCGCAAGTGCCATCTCAATACCTGCCCGGTCGGCGTGGCGACGCAAGACCCGGTGTTGCGCAAGCGCTTCCAGGGCCAGCCCGAGCACGTGATCAATTTCTTCTTCTTCGTCGCCGAAGAGGTGCGCGAGATCATGGCCGCCATGGGCTTCCGCACCTTCGACGAAATGATCGGGCAAATGCAGATGCTCGATCGCCGGGCGGTCATCGAGCACTGGAAGGCCAAGGGCCTCGACTTCTCGAAACTGTTCTTCAAGCCGCACGCGGGCCCCGGCGTGCGTATCCATCGCAGCGAGGCGCAGGATCACAAGATCCACGACATCCTCGATCGCCGCCTGATCGCCGACGCGCAATCAGCGCTCGACCGCGGCGCGAGCGTGCGCATCGAGACCACCATCAAGAACACCGACCGCACCGCCGGCGCCATGCTGTCGGGCGAGGTCGCCAAGCGCTACGGCCATGTCGGCCTGCCCCACGAAACTATTCATGTGAAGTTCACCGGCACCGCCGGCCAAAGCTTCGGGGCCTGGCTCGCGCGCGGCATCAGCTTCGAGCTCGAGGGCGAAGCCAACGACTATGTCGGCAA
The DNA here is from genome assembly GCA_036522235.1 of Xanthobacteraceae bacterium. GTDB lineage: Bacteria > Pseudomonadota > Alphaproteobacteria > Rhizobiales > Xanthobacteraceae > VAZQ01. Next base: position 1,697 of record DATDGG010000591.1, on the reverse strand, counting down.
GGGCCTCTCGGGCGGCCGTATCGTGGTGCGTCCGACCATCGATTCCGGCATCGTGCCGGAGGAATCGATCATCGTCGGCAATACCGTGCTCTACGGCGCCATCGAAGGCGAATGTTATTTCCGCGGCATCGCCGGCGAGCGCTTCGCGGTGCGCAATTCCGGCGCGATCGCGGTGGTCGAGGGCGCCGGCGACCATTGCTGCGAATACATGACCGGCGGCATCGTGGTGGTGCTGGGCCGCACCGGGCGCAATTTCGCGGCCGGCATGTCGGGCGGCATCGCCTATGTGCTCGATGACGACGGAACCTTTGTGTCGCGCTGCAATCTCGCCATGGTCGAGCTTGAGCCGCTGCCGGAGGAAGAAGAGCTCAACGAGCGCGTCTATCACCACCAGAACGATCTGGAATCACACGGCCGCGTCGATATTCTCACCGACATGACCAAATTCGACGCGCAGCGCCTGCACCTGCTGATCACGCGCCATGCGCGCTTCACCGGCTCGACCCGCGCGGCCGCGATCCTGGCGGAGTGGAGCAAATATTGCCCGCTGTTCCGCAAGGTCATGCCGCTCGAATACCGCCGCGCGCTCGCCGAGATGGAGAAGGCGCGCCCGATGCAGGCGGCGGAGTAGGAATGGGCAAGATTACCGGGTTTCTCGAGTTCGAGCGCAACGACCGTCACTACGAACCGGTCGAGGAGCGGATCAAGCATTGGCGTGAATTCGTCCTGCCGCTCCCCGAGCAGGAGAACCGCACACAGGCTGCGCGCTGCATGGATTGTGGCGTGCCCTACTGCCACACCGGCTGTCCGGTGAACAATCAGATCCCGGACTGGAATGACCTGGTCTATCGCGGCAACTGGCAGGAAGCCGCGCGCAATCTCCATTCCACCAACAATTTTCCGGAATTCACCGGCCGCGTGTGCCCGGCGCCGTGCGAGGCCTCGTGCACGCTCAATCTCGACGAAAATCCGGTGACCATCAAGACGATCGAATGCGCCATCGTGGATCGCGCCTTCGAGCAGGGCTGGGTCAAGCCGGAACCGCCGGCGGTCAAGACCGGCAAGCGGATCGCCATCGTCGGCTCGGGACCGGCGGGGCTTGCTTGCGCGCAACAGCTCGCGCGCGCCGGCCATGACGTCCATGTGTTCGAGAAACACGCCAAGGCCGGCGGCCTTTTGCGTTACGGCATTCCCGATTTCAAGATGGAAAAATACCACGTCGACCGCCGCGTCGCCCAGATGATGGGGGAAGGCGTCGTCTTCCATTACGGCGCGCATGTCGGGGGCAATGTCGTGGCCGAGAAGCTCGTCGCCGACCATGACGCGGTGGTGCTGGCGGGCGGCGCCGAGAAGGGCCGCGAATTGCCGATCCCGGGCCGCGAGCTCAAGGGCATCCACTTTGCCATGGAGTTCCTGCCGCAGCAGAACCGGCGCGTCAGCAATGAGCCGCCGGACGACACCGCGCCGATCCTCGCCGGCGGCAAGCACGTGGTCGTGATCGGCGGCGGCGATACCGGCTCCGACTGCATCGGCACCTCGATCCGCCAGGGCGCGCTCTCGGTCACCAATTTCGAGATCATGCCGCAGCCGCCCGAGCACGAGAACAAGCTCATGACCTGGCCGGACTGGCCGCTCAAGCTGCGCACCTCGTCGAGCCACGAGGAAGGCGCCAAGCGGCACTTCGCCGTCATGACGCA
>DATDGG010000590.1:0-2604 GCA_036522235.1 Xanthobacteraceae bacterium | reverse complement strand
CAATCTCGGCGACGCCGACTATGTCGGCGACACCGTCGTCGTGCATACCGGGCCGGACGGCAAAGGCGCCGAGAATTTTTCGCTGCGCATCAGCCGCCGCGGCCCGCTGCTGAAGATCGAGGAGGTGCCGCCGGCGCGCCGCGGCAAGACGTCGCCGCAACGCGCCTGCACCGAGGGCGGCGTGATTGCCGGCATCTATTTTCAGAAATCGCGCTATCTCAAGCGCTACTGACGCGGCGGACTGCGAAGCTGACGAGCCGGTACGGTTCGGGTTTTGAGGCGACGGCGCTTTGATCGGCCCGCAGACGACCTCATCCTGAGGAGCGCCCGTAGGGCGCGTCTCGAAGGATGCCTGTCGTGGAGCATCCTTCGAGACGGCCGCTGCGCGGCCTCCTCAGGATGAGGCCTCATACCAACCTGGAGTCTTTGAGGACTGGGCTAACACGACTGAGTCACAAATTCGTAGGGTGTGCAAAATCGCGCTGCGAGGCCTGGCAGCGTGCGCAACGGCGCGGCGCGATTTTGCGCACGCGATCGGCCCAGAACCGCGCGGTTGCACACCCTTGTATGGGGGTTTCTGTCAAGTGTCATTTCATTGCGTTTGGCATTTCAGCGATCTCGTTGTGCAGTTTCTTTGTTCGACCTGAGGGCCGTTTCTCCGTCCCGACCTGCCCTGGCGGGAGTGACACCGCGCGCAGATGCGGTCAAGGATGGCCCCCTTTTGGGGCCACCGCGTAAGCGGCGCGCAGCGTCCTTGACGGCGTCGAGCACGGTGTCACGCTTGCGCAGGTTGGGACCTTGGCGATCTTGACGACGATCATCGTCCTTGTGTGCAGTGGCGCAGATACGCCCATTTCGATCTGAGGGAAGCCTGCGGTCGGTAGGGCAAAGCTCGCCCCCACAACCTTGTATTCGGTGAACCCGATCGGGCTCGAAAGACCATGATGCAGTCATGCGCATCGGCGGCAGGCTCCTTGGCGGCGGTTCCAATCTACGTTAGCGGCACAACGGCCAGGGTGTGCATCGGCGCACCGCCACCTCGGATCGGTCGGGGCGCAGCACCGGGCACGGCCGATGGGCGCCAAACGAAAGCTCCTCCCTAAGTCGGTTGCGGGATCGTGACGGTCGCCATCGCGGCGGCGCGGATGATTAGGCCGCCTTCAGGCGGACGCCGGCCGACACCTCGCCGGTCGTCACATAGCGCCACAGCGCGATCAAAAGCTTGCGGGCGAGCGCCACGATCATGGTCTTGCGGGTGTCCTTGCGCCCGTCAGCGGTGCGCGCCCGGTACCATTGCGCCAGCGCGCTGCTCTTCTGGTGGATGAGCCAGCGCCAGGCGAGCTGCAGCATGCCCCGCCGCACCCGCCCATTGCCGGCCTTGGCCAAGCCCTGCTCGCGCCGCTGGCTGCCGCTCTCATCCGGAGAGCCGGTCAAGCCGCCATAGCGCGCCACCGCGCGCTGATCACGCAAATGTCGCGTCAGCACCTCGTGCACCAGCATATCCGCCGTCTCGATGCCGACCCCCATGATCTTGGCCAGCATCAAGATCATCGGATGGGTGCCGTGTTGGGGTGACACCGCAAGGCGCGCAAGCCGCTCACGCTCGATCGCCTTGAGCTGCGCCTTGATCACGGCGAGCCGCTCCAGGTCGCGCCGCAGCTGCGCCAGCGCATTGGGCGGCAGCGGCTCGCCTTCCGGCGTGCGCAGATCATCAAGCCGCTTGGCGGTCCGTTGCAGCTTGATGTTGACCTTGGGCAGGCCGAGGCACACCAAAAGTGAGGTCATCCGATTGATGACGCGCGTGCGCTCCCCCACCAGGCTCTCATGCTCCCGGCTCGGCCGCTTGGCATCCTCCTCCTCAGCCGTCGGGATGCGCGCCATGCTGCAGTGCTTGGCTTCCCCGCGCAGCCAGCCGAGCACCGCCCGCATCAGCATCTCGGTGTCCAGCCGATCGCTCTTGGCGCGCCGATGCTCACGCGGCACCGGGATGCTGCTCGGGTGGATCACATAGGCCTCGATCCCGCGCGCGCGAAGCCACCGCGCCAGCCACAAGCCGTCACGACCGGCCTCAAACGCCACCACCATCCGGCTGATCACAGATCCTGCCTTGACCGCCTCAGCGCGCCAGCGCTCAAGCAGCATCAGCAGCCGCTCCGCACCCGCCTCCTGCGTCTTGTGCGGCTGGCGTTTCAAGCCAGGCACAAGGCCCAGCACACACCAATTCTTCAGACTCAGTTCGACCACCGCAACAAGCGTGCTATTCTGATCAAAGGCGACGAGGGCGCGGCTCAAATCGTTCCGTTCCATGGGGCGAGCTCCATCAGCTGGTTGCACACACAGCAGCGATGGTGCCACAGCCCTCGCCGCCGCCCCCATAGAATCTACACCACGCTTATGACGCAGTAGTACTAAGCCGTGCTGCCGGCGTCGACGGTCAACACCGTGCCGGTGATGCTCGCCGCCTGGTCGCCGAGCAGGAACTCGACCGCGTTCGCCACGTCCTCGACCGCGGTAAGCCGTTTGAGGGCGCTGCGGCGCGCGACCCTCGCGCGCTGGTCTTCCGCAAGGTCCCGTGTCATCTCGGTATCGAGGAAGCCCGGCGCC
>DATDGG010000589.1:0-8396 GCA_036522235.1 Xanthobacteraceae bacterium | reverse complement strand
GGCTCCGGCGCCTGCGCCATCTGGGTTTGCGGCTTGGCGCGGAAGTTCTGGATGATGATTTCCTGGATGTGCCCATAGCGCCGGTTGAGATCCCGCAACGCCAGCAGCGCCTCGATACGCTCGCGCCGCGTCTCGCCGATGCCGATCAGGATGCCGGAGGTGAACGGCACGTTGGCTTCGCCGGCCGCCGCGATGGTGGCGAGCCGCACCGCCGGCACCTTGTCGGGCGAGCCGAAATGCGGGCCGCCCTTCTGCGCCAGCCGCTCCGCTGCGCTCTCCAGCATGATCCCCTGCGACACCGACACTCGGCGCAGACGCGCGATGTCGTCCCGACTCATCACGCCGGGATTGAGGTGGGGCATGAGCCCGGTCTGCTTGAGCACCAGCTCCGCCGTGGCGGCGAGATAATCGAGCGTGGTGGCATGGCCGAGCCTTGCCAGCGCGTCGCGCGCGGCGCCGTAGCGCAGCTCCGGCTTGTCGCCGAGTGTGAACAGCGCCTCCCGGCAGCCGGCGCGCGCGCCGGCCTGCGCAATCGCCAGCACCTCCTCGGGCGCGAGATAAGCTGCCGTGGCGCGGCGCGGCGGTTGCGCGAACGTGCAATAGTGGCAGGAATCGCGGCAAAGCTTCGTCAGCGGGATGAAGACTTTACGCGAATGCGAGATGTTGGCGCCGTGGCCGCGGTCGCGCAGCACGGCCGCCGTCGTCATCAGCGCCGAAAGATCCGCGCAGGCGGCAAGCGCCAGCGCCTCCGCGTCGGTCGGAACATGGCCGCCGCGCACGCACTCAAGAAAATCGTTGAATCGCGAGCTCATGCGACCGCCCCGTCGGGTGCGCGCTGCGTCAAGCTGTGCCGCTCCAGAAAGGCTTGCGTGTGCGTGCGCGAATTCAATTGCGCGAAGGCCGCAAGGTCCTCCGGGCGATCGATGTCGAGGCCGATGCCGTGCTGGCGCACGATCAATGGCTTGATGCCGCAGGCCTGCGCGGCGCGCAGATGCGGATAGAAGCTGTCGTCCCCGAAGGTCAGCGGCACCGCATTCGGCGGGCAGACCAGCACCGCGTTCGATCCGAAATCATCGTGCGAGGGCGCGATGGTGAATGAGGGCGCCGCGCGCCGCAGCGCCAGCAGCAGCGAAATCTCGTCGGCACGCACCAGCGGAATGTCGCCCGGCAGCTGCAGCATGCCGCCACGGCCTTCGGCCGCAAGGATGCGCCCCGCCGCCGCGACCGCGGCGGTATGGCCGCCGCGCGCGTCATCATTCAGGATGCGGCAGCCGAAGCGTTGCGCCAGCGCCTGGGCGGCGGGGTCGACGGTCACGACCGCGATGCCGGCGATGCCGGGCGCCTGCGCCACGGCCGCCAGCACATCTTCCAGCATCGCGAGCGCGAGGCCCGCGCGCAGGTGCCGCGGCACGACGTCGGCCAGGCGCGCCTTGGCGGCGATGGTTTCCTTGACCGGAACGACCGCCCAGATATCTGCCTCGCCTTTCAACTGCGACCTCCGCTCATCCGCTTGGCGGCCCGCGCGGCGATGCGATCGGCGAAATCGAGCACGGCGCGCGCCAGGGCCTCACGGTCGTCGAGACTTTGCATCAGGGTGCGCGTCGCCTCAACCGGCAGATCGAGCAACGCAGCCAACCCGGAATCGGCTTCGTCCAGCACATAGCCGTCGATGAGGCCGCGGTAATGCGCCGCGACCGTCAGCGGATCGACCGTGAGGCCGAGCTCGGCCATCATTTTCGCGGTCGGCCCTTTGACGGCACGACCCGCGATGATGGGCGAGACCGCAATCACGGGAGCCGTGGCCGCCGTCAGCGCTTGGCGCAGGCCCGGAACCGCCAGGATCGGATCGATGCTGATGAACGGATTGGACGGACAGATGATCACGGCGCGCAAGCCCGGATGGCGCAGCGCCTGCAGAACGCCCTCCTGTGGGGTCGCGCGCTCGGCACCATCGAACACGAAGCCCGTGACCTCCGGGGCGCACTGCCGGGCGACGAAATAGCGCTGAAAGTCGAGCATGCCTTCGCGCGTCTCAACGCGCGTGCGCACCGGGTCGTCGGCCATCGGCAGGACGCGGCTGGCGATGCCGAACCGGCGCGTCAGGTCCGCGGTGATCTGCGTCAACGTCTCGCCGGCCTTGAGCCGCCGGGTCCGCTCCACATGCAGAGCGAGGTCGCGGTCGCCGAGCCGGAACCAGGTCTCGCCGCCGATCTCCGCAATCGCTTCCATGAACGACCAGGTCTCGTTGCGGCGTCCCCAGCCGGTCTGCGGATTGTCGAGGCCGGCCAGCACATATGTCAGCGTGTCGAGGTCCGGCGAGACGTGCAGGCCGAGATGCTCGAAATCATCGCCCGTATTGGCCACCACTGTGAGATTGCCGGGCGGCAGCACGCGCGCGAGGCCGAGCGCGAGCTTGGCCCCGCCGACGCCGCCCGAGAGCGCGAGCACGCTACGCTCGTCGGTCGGCCGCAGCGGTGTCGGGCTCAGCGCCATGACATCACCTGAACAGATCTTCGGCTGCCGGCCGGATCAGCGCACGCGCCGCGATCGCCGCGTCGCTCGGGGCGAAACCCGAGACCAGCACCACCGGATGGCCCTCGTCGGCCTGGCCCATGAGCAGCGCTGCGGCCGCCGCGATCTCGTCCGCAAAGCCGGTCTCGGTGAACTGCAAGGGCCGTCCGTTGAGGTCCGGCTGGCCGCGCAGGTTCCGCAGCGCCGGGATGCCGGCGGCGCCGAGCGCCACCCCGACGGTGCCGCGGCGCCACGGCCGGCCAAAGCTGTCGTTGATGACGACGCCGAGGCGCTTGGCAAAATGCGCCGTCAGCGCGGCGCGCAGCGATTCGGCAGCCGCGTCGCAGTTTTTCGGCAGCAGCAGCACCGGCTCCGCGCCGGCCCCGGACGGTGTGTTGGATTGGTCGACGCCCGCATTGGCCATGATGCAGCCGGAGCCGTGCTCGACGATCAGCACGCCGGGACCCTTGCGCACGATGCGCACGGATTCCGCAAGGATGACCTCGACCAGCCGCGGGTCCTTGTCCACCTCTATGGCGATCGCGCGGGCCCGCCAGGACGGCGTGACGGTGGCGAGGTCGACACAGCGCCCTTGCGCCTTCGACACCGCCTTCTGCGCCACCGCCACGATATCGCCGTCGCCGACATCGAGCTTCGCCTGCGCTACCGCCGCAATGATGAGAGCGCCGAGGTCGTCGCCCGCCTTGATGAGCGGGATACCGGGAACGACGGACAGCGTGAGGCGCTCGGGTGTCCTCATGGCTCAGCCGAATGCGGCGCGCAGTCGCGGCAGAACCTGCTCGCCATAGAGATGCAGAAAGCGCTTCTGGTCCGGCCCAGGCGCGTGGAACACGAGATGGCGGAAGCCGAGATCCGCATAGGCCTTGATCTTCTCGACATGCTCGTCGGGATCGGTGGAGACGATCCAGCGCTTGGCGGTGCGCTCGACCGGCAGCGCATCGGCGAGCTTTTCGATCTCGACCGCATCCTCGACCGAAACCTTTTCCTCAGGCGAAAGCGCCAGGGCGGCCCAGTTCCGGGTGTCGTCGAGCGCGCGCCGGCGGTCGGTGTCGAACGAGACCTTCATCTCGATCATGCGATCGATCGATCCGGACGCGCGGCCGGCCGCCTGCAACCCAGCCTCGACATTGGGCAACAGCGTCTCCGTGTACAGCTCCGGCGCCTTGCCGCTGGTGCAGATATAGCCATCGGCGATCTCGCCCGCCATCTTGGCGACCGTCGGTCCGGAGGCCGCCACATAGATCGGCACGGGCGTCGCCGGCCGGTCGTAGATGGTGGCCTTCTCGGTCTTGTAGTACTGACCCTCGAAGCTGACGCGCTCTTCGCTCCACAGCCGCCGCATCAGCACGATCGCTTCGCGCAGGCGCGCCTGCCGCTCCTTGAATCCCGGCCACTTGATGCCGATCGCCGGCACGTCGTTGAGCGATTCGCCGCTGCCGAGCCCCAGCACGACGCGACCCGGGAACATCACGCCTAATGTGGCGAACGCCTGCGCCACCACCGCGGGATGATAGCGGAAGGTCGGCGTCATCACGCTGGTGCCGATGATCACGCGCCTGGTGCGGGCGCCGAGCGCGCCGAGCCAGGCGATCGATGACGGCGCGTGCCCGTCGGTATGCTTCCACGGCTGGAAGTGATCGCTGACGAACACGGAGTCGAAGCCGACGTCCTCCGCGGTGCAGGAGAATTCGAGCAATTCGTTCGGTCCGAACTGCTCCGCCGATGCCTTGTACCCGATCCGCAGCACGCCGCACTCCTGTTATGTTTTTATCCGTCGACCACTTCGAACACCGGCACGACCAGGTTGGTGCCGCGCTGCTCGTAGGCAACCTTGACCTTCTGCCCGACCCGCAGCGCTTCGTTCGGCGTGCCCACGATATTGGAAAACATCCGCAGCCCTTCCTCCAATTCGATGAAGGCCACGTTATAGGGCACGCGCTGCGCCCAATACGGATGATAGCCGCGATGGATGACGATGTAGGAAAAGAGCTCGCCGCGGCCCGACAGCTCGCGCCATTCATGCGCGGGAGACAGGCAGTTCGGGCAGATCGCGGCCGCCGGATAGCGCAGCTCCCGGCACTGCGCGCATTGCTGCGCCATGAGCTTGTGGTCGCGGCAGCCGTCCCAGAACGGCTGGTTGATCTCGCTGATCGCCGGCTTGATCGGCTGCGGATCGGCGGGCGGGGCACTTGTCGTGGCGCTCATGATGGATGTCCGAATTAATTTCCGAGGATCATGGCGCTCGCGGTGTTGAGCGTCATGCCGCGACCGGTGACGAGGCAGATTTCCGCGTCCTTCACTTGCCGCGCCCCGCACTCGCCGCGGACTTGCCGTACGCCTTCGACCACGTGCAGCCAGCCCTGCATATAGGATTCCGAGAGATTGCCGCCCGCGGTGTTGATCGGAACGCCGTCGCCGCCGAGCGCAATGCGGGCGCCGCCTTCCACATAGGGCCCGGCCTCGCCGAGCTTGCAGAAACCCGCGTGCTCCAGCCAGAACAGCACTGCGACCGTGAAGTTGTCGTAGAACTGCGCCACGTCGATGTCGTGCGGCCCGACGCCGGCCATCTTGTACGCGTCGGCGATGCACCTGGCCTGATGCGGCAAGTACCACCAGTCGCGCGTGCGCAGGTTCTCCATCGTGTGGCCCTGGCCCATGCCCCAGATCGCCACTGGCTTCTTGCGGCAATCGCGCGCCCGCTCCGGCGACGTCACCAGAATGCAGACCGCGCCGTCGGAGATCAGGCAGCAGTCGAGCATGTGCAACGGATCGACGATCAGCCGCGATTTCTGGTGGTCCTCGAGCGTGATCGGCTCGCGCATTATCGCATTGGGATTCATCGTGGCATGCCGGCGGCAGGTCACCGCGATCCAGCCGAGCTGCTCGCTGCGCGTGCCATAGAGCGCCATGTGGCGGCGCATGCCGAGGGCGCTGTTGGCGGCGTTGCCCAGCATGCCCCACACCGCCCAGGTGTCCTCGCCGCCGGCGGCGGCGCCGAACTTGTTGCCGGCCGTGCGCGCCGTGTCGGCAAAGATGCAGGCCACGACATTGGCCATGCCGTTCTGCACCGCCATGGCGGCGGCCTCGACGCAGGCTCCCGCCGTGGCGCCGCCCATCACCAGGCTGCCGGTGTAGCGCGGATTGATCCCGAGCCGCTCGCCCAGCACCAGGTAGTTCTTGGCGGCTTCCGGCGAGGATGTGCCGGGCAGCGTCATCAGGCCATCGATCTCGCTCTTGGCGATACCGGAATCCTCGAGCGCGTTGCGCAGCGCTTCTGCTGCCAGAGTGACCGGCGTCTCGTCCGGCAGCTTGCCCTGCCGCGAATACCCGACGCCACAGATCGAAGCCTTGCGCCACGCCATGCTAGTTTCCCTGAAACCTAGTTTCCCTGAAAGTTCGGTTTGCGCTTCTCGCGAAATGCCTTGCGGCCTTCCTCGCGATCCTGCGTCGCCGTCAATGCTCCGTAGAGCGAGCGCTCGAGCTCGAAGCCGGCCGCGAGCGGCAGGTCGGTTGCGGCCCGCAGCGCTTTCTTGATGGCGATGAGCGACAGGGGCGCATTCTCGGCGATGAGCCTCGCGAGCGCAAAGGCGCGTGTCACGAGGGCTTCGGGCGCATGCAGCTCGGACACGAGGCCGCAGGCGAGCGCCTGCTCGGCGGTGATTAGCTCGGCGGTGAACAGCATCTGCGCCGCCATGGCGCGGCCGACCGCGCCCACCAGCCGCTGCGTGCCGCCGCTCGCCGGCAGGCTGCCGATCCGCGCCTCGGTCAGGCCGAATTTTGCAGCCGTAGCCGCAATGCGGATGTCGCAGGCGAGCGCCATTTCGAGGCCGCCGCCGATCGCGGCCCCGTTCAGCGCGGCGATCACCGGCTTGCCGAAGGCGTCGAGCGGCGCCGTGAGGCGAGGGCGCGTCACGATCGGGCTCGCGGCCGCCCCTGACTGCGCCGGCACATTGCCCGGCGTGGTGAGATCGACGCCGGCGCAGAAGGCGGTGCCGGCGCCGGTCAGGATCACGACCCGGATCGCGGCATCGGCGTCGAGGCTCGCAAAGGCCTGCGTGATTTCCTCGCGGGTCGCGTCGTCGATGGCGTTGCGCTTGTCCGGCCGGTTGAGGGTCACGCGGCCGACGCCGGCCTCACGGGCGATATCGAGATTGCTCACCACAGCACCTGTTCGTTCATGAGCCGCGTGCATTCGCTGTCGGAAAGGCCCAGCAAGGTCGTGGCGATTTCCCGGGTCTGCTCGCCGAGAAGCGGCGGCGGCGCCGGTTCGCGCTTGCGCCCTTCATCCGCCGCGAAGAACGGCGGCACGTTGACGGTGATGCGGCCCATCTCGGCATGATCGATCTCGCGCCAATAGCCGCGCGCATTGAGCTGCCGGTCTTCCATCACGTCGCGGCTGGTCTCGACCACCGCGCTCGCGATGCCCTGCGCCTGCAGCAGCGCCACGAGCGCCTCGGCCTTGAAGCGGCGCGTTTCCTCGCCGAGCTTCGCCTCGACCATGTCGATGCATTCGCTGCGCCCAGGCAATGTTCCGAGACGGGGATCGGTCATCCAAGGCGGGCGCCCCAGCGCTTCAGCGAGCGCCTGCCAGCCGCGGTCGTCCTCGATCTCGATCGCGCACCACACATCCTCGCCGGCGCACGGGAAGACCCCGCGCGGGACCGCGCCGTCGCGCCGGTTGCCGCTACGGCGCGGAAGCCCGCCGCCGGCCGCGTAGCGCATGATGCTGGGGCCCATGAGATTGACCGTCGATTCGAGCTGCGCCAGCTCGATATATTGTCCTTCGCCGGTGCGGGCGCGATGGAAAATCGCGGCCAACAGCCCAACCAGCGCGTGGCCCGGATTGGGAACGTGGTCCGGATAATGCGTGCCGGTGCCGATCGGCGCGCGGTCGGGGGCACCCGACATTTCGACCAGCCCCGAGATCGCCGCGATGGTGGAACCGAACCCGATATAGCTCTTGTGCGGGCCGCTGCTGCCCTGCATCGGCATGGCGAGATAGATCAGCGAAGGATCGGCGGCCGCCAGCTCCGCGTAGCCAAGCCCCCAGCGCTCCATGATGCCGGGCCGGAAATTGTTGGTGACGACGGAGCATTTCGCGGCGAGCTTCCTGGCGATCGCGCGGGCTTCGGGACGCGTCATGTTGAGCGCCAGGCTCTTCTTGTTGGTGTTGCGCGAGGCGAAGTAGCCCGAACCTTCGAGATGCCGGGCGCCGGACTTGTGCGGCCCCGAGAGGCGCAGATTGTCGGGATGCGCATGCGACTCGACCTTGATCACGTCGGCCCCGAGATCGGCCAGCAGGCGCGTGACGAAGGCGCCGGCGCCGACCCAGCAGAAGTCCAGCACGCGGATGTCGGAAAAGCGCATGGCTCACACCACCCTGGCGCCGGCGAGCGCGCCGAGATCGCCCTCGCTCAGGCCGAGCTCCTCCATATAGACGGCGCGGTTATGGGCGCCGCTGGCGGCTGCGGGGCTGCGCAGCGTCGCCGGCGTGCGGGCCAGCCGATAGGGCGGGCCCGGAACCGTCACGTCGCGGTCGAGCGTGCCGTCATGCAGGGAGCGGAAGAAGCCGTTGGCACGCAATTGGTCGTCTTCGACGATGTCGGCCACCGTATTGACCGGGGCGATCGCGATCTGCCGGGCCTGGCCTTCGCGATAGAGCTCCTGCTTGCCGCGCGACGCGCAAAACTCACCAAAGATTTCGGCAAAGCGGGCGATGCCCTCCGGGCTCTGGCGAAATTTGAAGTCCTGCCAGCGCGCGTCCAACAACTCGCTGCCGCCGGGTGTGCCGCTGTCGGCGATCCACTGCACCAGCGTCTTGAAGGCCTTGGCGGTGCCGAGCCGTCCCGCCACCATGCTGATAT
>DATDGG010000588.1:0-6243 GCA_036522235.1 Xanthobacteraceae bacterium | reverse complement strand
GTTGAATTTCTTGATCACGGCCTCCGCATCGAGGCCGTGGCGCGAGAAGCCGGGCGGGTCGGGGATGTCCGCCATCAAGACGCTGCCGTCGTCGGTCGCGGCCTCGATGTGGCACGGGAAGCTGCCGGGCGAGCGGAGGTTCAATTGCCCATCGACGTCGATCGTAAGCCGCGCCATCACGGCGCGCACCTTGGGATCGTTCCAGCGCTCGTTCTCGAACTGGGCGAGGCCGAATGCGCCGTCGATGAGCGCGACGGCGGCGAGGAAGTTGAAGCTGTGGTCCGCCGCCTCCCGCGAGGTCGGATCGATGCGGCCCGGATCATCCTTCTGGCGGCGCAGGAACGCCATGTCCGCCATGGTGACACGGATGCGCTTGAGCCGGCTCACGTCGCCCTTGAGCACGCTCGCGACTTGGGCGTGGAGCGCGATCCCGGCCGCCACGACCGCCTGCCCGGTGGCGAGGCACGGATAGGCCTTGATATTGGCGCGCATGACGTAGGTCTCTTCGCCAAGCGGTGCGGTGAGCGCCGCCACCGCCTCGGTGCGGGAGAAGACCGCGCGCAGCCCGAACGGGTTCTCGAACAGATCGAGCGGGCCGGTGACACCGTGGCGGGCGAGCATCGCGGCCTGCATGCCGTTCTGGGCGACCAGCGCGTTCGCCAGCGACTTCGCGGCCGAGATGGCGCCGTGACGCACCGCGAGCGGCGTCGGCGAACGCGCGAGGCCGAGGGCCAGCGCGTGGGCGAGGCGCGGCGGATCAAGCCGCATCAGCCGGCCGGCGATGGCGGGCGCCACCAGGCCCGAAATGGTGACGCCGTCCCAGGGCGAATCGCGTTCCATCAGATCGCGGGAGCGGCCGAACAGCTCGTAGCCGAGCACGATCGCGGCGATCAGCTCGCGCCCGGACGCGCCGCACATCTCACCCGCCGCGAGCGCCACCGGAATATTGTCGCTCGGATGCCCGCCGATCTCGCCCTTGCGATTGTTCACATAGTCGTTGAGATCGAGAATGCGGATGAGCGCGCCATTGACCAGGACCGCATTGGGCGCGCTGGTCCGCTGCGCGCTCCCGATCACGCTGCAGCGCGGCGCGCCTCCGATCTCGGCGAGCGTGGCGCTGACCGCACGCGCGGATTCCTCGGCCAGCGCCGCATAGCCGCAGCCGATGGTGTCGAGGACGAGCAGCTTCGCCTGCGCAAGGGCGGCTTGCGGTACCTCGTCAGCGCGCGGCGCGAGCATCCAGCCGGCGAGTTGCTCGATCGTGCCTGAGCCTGCGGATGCGACGGGTTTGGTCATGCTGAGAAACTTTCGACGCGGTCTTGTAGCCCGCATGAAGCGCAAGCGAAATGCGGGAACGGCGCTCCCGGATTACGCCATAGCCCTTCGAAGAAGGGCGCAAACGCCCTTATGGCTCCATCCGGGCCATGTCAATTCCGGCTCACCGTGCCGGCTGCATGCCGCCCCGCCAGATAGCTGAACACGGCGTTGCGGGTTTGCCCGGTGCAGGACGGGTAGTTGTGAAAGAACAGCCCCATGACGTCGCCTGAGGCGTAGAGCCCTTCGATCGGCTCGTCGGTGGTGTTGATCACGCGCGCCTGCGTGTCGACCTGCACGCCGCCGAACGTGAAAGTGACGCCGGCCGTGATCGGGTAGGCGCGGAACGGTCCTTTGCACAGCGGCTCGGCCCAGTTCGATTTCCGCGGCGCTATGCCCATGGTGCATTTGCCATCGAGCTCGCCCGGCATGAAGGCAATGTCGGCGCGGCAGGCCTTGTTGTAGTCCTCGACCGTGCGCAGGAGCGGCTCGGGCTCGAGGCCGATCTTGCGCGCCAGCTCTGCGATCGTTGGCGCCTCCACCATGGTGGCCGGATAGTCGCGGCCGTGGCGGAACAGATCGATACCGGTCTGGTCGTAGATCTGATAGGCCACGCCGCCGGGCTGCTGCAGGACCGCGCGTCCGGTCTTGGCATAGGTATAGGCGTGCTTGGCCTCGCCTTCGTCGAAGAAGCGCTGGCCGAGCGCATTGACCGTGATGCCGAACTGATAGTCGTAGCGATTCATGGTGTTGCCGCGGCCGTCGGCGCGCACCGGTGTCTCCACGTCCGGCGCCTTGCCGTCGATCGGCGACATGTGGGCGCCCTGCCAATGGCCGGCCGATTTGGCGCCGAGCGCGAGCAGCGCATGCAGCACCTCGCCGGTATTGTGCCGGCTGCCACGCACCTTCATGAGGTCGGCATTGGGTCCGAGATAACGGGCGCGCATCTCGGCATTGGCCTGGAAGCCGCCGCTGCACACGATGACGGAGCGGCCTGAGAGATCGTATTCGCCCTCGGGCGTGGAGACGCGCGCGCCCTCGACGCGCCGGTCGTTGCCGTTGATCGCGCGCACGCGCGAGCGATAGCGGATCTCGACGCCGCTTTTGAGCGCGAGCGAACGCAGCTGCTGCAGCATTCCGGGTCCGCCGCCGACCGGATGGATGTGATGGCCGCCCGGCAGGTAGAGCTTGCCGTCTACCTCCGTCATCTTTTCCGGCTCCCAGCGCACGCCGATTTCCCGCATCCAGTGCACGGCGGTGTTGGATTGATCGACCAGGCATTGGGCCAGCGCCGGATCGATGCGGCCCTGGGTGACGCGATCGAGATCGCCCAGGAAGTCGGCGCGCCCATAGGCGGGAATCTGCATGCGGGCGAACACGCCCGCGTCCACGTCGGGCAGGAACTCGCGCAATTCCGCGGCGCCGGAATGGACGAAGCGGAAGCCGGTGTGGGAGAAGCGCGCATTGCCGCCGGATTCCGGCTCGGGCGCCTTCTCCAGCATCACCACCGCGGCGGCGCCCGCCTGGCTCGCCGCGATCGCAGCCTCCAGCGCCGCGCTGCCGCCCCCGATCACGATGATGTCGCAGGTGGTTCTTGAGGACATGGTTCTCGAACAATATGGGGAGGGCCGGGCAACCGCCAGCAGATAGAGCAGGGGCTCCTTGCCCCTGCTTGCGCCGGGCCAACGGCCGCTCGCGCCTTCAGAGTGGAAGGCTCATTTGCGCCGATCCGCGATCAGGGCTTCTTATTGCGCGCCAAACGGCTTTTTCTTCTTGCCGATGTTGTTGCCTCCGCCTCCGCCTCCATTGGGGGCTTGCACGTTGCGTTGAACGTTCTGAACCGTCACGTTGCGGACGGCGTTGTTGCCGACCGGGTTGGACTTGATCCTGGTGTCGGTCGTGATGTTGGCGCGCCGGTCCAACGTCCTGGGCTTGTCCGTGTTGTTGATGAGGTTTCCGTTCACGTTGCCTTTGGTGTTCTTGTCGACCTTTATATTGGCGCCCTTATCGACCTTGAGGTCGGTGCCCTTGCCGATCTTGAGGTCGGGCTTCTTGTTGCCAGTGTCGGTCCTTTCGAGGTTGCTTATCGCATTGCTGTTGATGGGAGTTGTCGCGCCCTTCAGGTTGTTCGGCAGCGTGGCGCCGGTGTTGGGCTTCTGCAGCAGCGGGGTCACATTGGCATTGCTGGTGGCGGCCTTGCCGAATTTCTGCTGCAGCGCCGCGTTGTTATAGGGAATGTTGCCGCGGTGCAGGGGATTGTGCTCCCAGGTCTGGTTGACGATGTTGGTGTGATTAAACTTGTTGTAGTTCACGACATTGATGTCGACGTGACGGGATTCCCAATTGTAGTGGGCCCACAGCGCCGCGCCGACCACGAAGGGCGTGCCGAAGCCGATGACGCCGACCGCCACATAGCCGGGCGGATACCAGTAGAACGGCCGGTAGACCGGATAGGGCCACGCCCCATAGATCACGTAAGGATCATAGATCGGCACATACAGGACGCCCGGGTCGACCGGCTCGATCACGATATATTCGGGCTCCGGCCGACCGTCGATGATGATGGGCTGCGGAGCGGGCACGCGGCGGATGCGCTGCTGGCTGGAGGCCTGCAGGTGGCCGGCGGCCTGGGCCTTGAGGCGCAGCCGCTGAATGGCGGCCGCGACGTCGTCGGGCTGGGACAGGTAGGCGTCGCCGAGCGACTGCGTCCAGTCGAGCTTGTCGCTCATCATCGCCAGCACCTGCGGAACCGCTGCCAGCGCCTTGATGCTCGGGTCCCAAGGCTGCTGCTGCATGGCGGCTTCGAGCTGCGGGCCTTTGACGTTGGGGTTGGCGGCCGACCAACGCGCGGCCAGCACCGCTTCCAGCGGATAGGTGCAGGCCGTCAATATCTGCCCCAGCAGATCGTCGGGATAGAGCGCGATGGGCGCGACCAGCTGGTCGATCTGCTGCGCGCTCAGCGGTTGCGCCGCCGGCTGCTGCTGGGCGACCGGCTGGGCGCCTTGCGCCAGCGCTGATGGCGTACCCGCCGTCAGCAGGATGAAACTCGCCGCGCAGGCCGTAAGTGCACGTAGCGATGGAGAGAGGGTTGGCATGGGAGCTATCCTCCGTTGCATCATTTTTGTCGGGTCTTCGGGCCGCGAAATCGAGCAAAGCTAGGGCGCGATTACGCCTATTTCGCGCCTGCTCCGTATGTCTTCCTCGCCCATCCGGCTTTCACTTGTTGACGAAGTCCTCGTAGGTAAGCTTTGCCTTCGGATAGGTGAGCGCGCTTTGGGTCATGCCGAAGGCGACGCACATTTCGGCGAAGCGGATGCCGATCGCCTTGGTGTTGAGCACCTGCGCGCCGGTCGCCTTGGCGAGATCGTCGGGATTGACCACGTAGGGGATGAGCGCGCCGCCGAGCGGCAGGATGATTTCCGCGCGCGTCTCGTCGATCAGCGAGCGGATCAGATTGGTGGTGATGTCGAAGATTTCCTGCTTGCGCTGTGCGATGTCCTTGCCGTAGACGCCGAGCGGGCGGATGTCGCTGACGAAGCGGTCGAGGCCGTAGCTGCGCAGGATGCGCCACGTATAAGGGACGTGGCCGGCGAGCGGCACCGTGATGCCCACCCGATCCGCGAGCGTGAGCGCGGCATGCATGGAGGTGCGCAAGAGCCCGATCACCGGAATCTCGACCGCGAGCCGGCCGCCGTCGACCCCCGGATCGAACGTGTTCGACGAGATCACTGCGTCATAGCCGTTCTGCGCCGCCCAGAAGATTTTGCGCACGATCGCCGGCGTCTCCATCATGTGATGCAGGCCGTTGAGCACGCTTTGCGCGCCGATCGTGTCGTAGAGCTGCGATCCCTCGTAGTCGTCCGGAAACACGATCTCCACCTTGGTGCCCGGCGAGGCATAGGAGTTGAGCTGCGCCTCGATCTTGGCGGCCTCGTAGGCGGCCGAGCGGCGCGGCGCCTGGTTGAGAAACATGATGCGCATGGGACGGGGATTTTCCTCTGAACGGTGGGGTTGGTGTGGATGGGCCGCAGCCCTCATCCTGAGGAGCGCGCTCCTGCGCGCGTCTCGAAGGATGGCCGCAAGCTCGTGCCGTGCCTCCATCCTTCGAGACGCGTCGCTGCGCGCCGCTCCTCAGGATGAGGGTGTCGGATATCACCGAAACACATCATCATAGACCTTGGCCCAGCGCTGGTTGTTGGCGTCGATGTCCTCCGGCGTCAGCATGAGGGCCTGGTAGCCGCCTGTGTCGGGCTTGACCTCCGGGCTCTTGGCGGGAACGTCGGGACGCATCGGGATGTAGTCGGCGTCGCGGAACACCTCCTGGCCTGCGCGCGAGACCATGAAATCGAGGAACAGCCTCCCGGCATTGGGATGCGGCGCGCCGCGGCCTAAGCCTGCGATCTGCACCGTCATGGTGACGGGGTCGAGCGGCACGAAGCGCACCGGCGCGCCGGCCGCGGCGCTGATGACGGCATGCGAGCTGTTCATCTCCAGGCCCATCGGATATTCGCCGGCGATGATGCGGTCCATCACGGCGCGGGCCGCGATCGGCAGCGGCGTGATGTTCTGCTCGGCGAGCGCGTGCAGATAGCGCATGCCGTTCGCTTCGCCCATCGACTTGAGCACCAGGCCGATGAAGCCCATGCCGCCGGCGATGGAATAGGGATGCCAGACGAACTGTCCCTTCCAGCGGGGATCGAGCAGGGCCTGGTGGGTGCGCGGCACCTGATCGGCCGTGACCAGCTGGGTGTTGTAGGCGAACGAGCGCGTGGACAGATTGGTCGCGACCCAATGACCGTTGCGGTCGAGGAGCTCGGGGGGCAATCCGGCCGCGCTCGGCAGGTCGAGGGTCGCGGCCAGGTTCTCCTGAAGCAGCGGTTGCAGCCCGTCGCCCAGATGCCAGACGTCGGCCTGGACGCGCCCGGCGCG
>DATDGG010000587.1:0-2484 GCA_036522235.1 Xanthobacteraceae bacterium | reverse complement strand
CCGCACGAATTATCCGCGGAAGCTGCCGCGGGTGCTCGTGCCAGATCAGGTCGCCCGGCTGATCGAGGCCGCGCCCGGCCCCGGTCTCAAGTACAAGGCCGCGCTCGGCATCGCCTACGGCGCCGGTCTGCGCGGCGGCGAGGTTGTCATACTGCGGGTCAGTGACATCGATTCGGAGCGCATGCTGATCCGTGTCGAGATGGGCAAGGGCCGCAAGGATCGCCATGCCAAGCTGTCGCCAGAGCTTCTTTCGTTGCTGCGCGCATGGTGGTTGCAATGCCGGTCGAAAGGCTGGCTGTTCCCAGGCCGGGATCCACTCCTGCCAATGACGGTGCGCCAGCTCAACCGCGTCTGCCACATGGCGGCCGAGGCGGCGGGGCTCGGCAGCTGGGTTACGCCGCATACGCTGCGGCACTCGTTCGCCACGCATCTGCTGGAGGACGATACCGACGTGCGGGTGATTCAGGTGTTGTTGGGCCATGCGAAGTTGGACACCACCGCCCGCTATGCCCACGTCGCCACCAACGTGCTGCGCGCAGTGAGAAGCCCGTTCGAGCACCTGATGCTGTCGAAGGAGGGGCCGCCGGAGGAGCCCCCGGCATAACGCCGGTCCCTCATGGGTCGTCCAGCTCTGGAGGTCGCGGATATCTTCCGCGACCACGGGCCCGTTTGGCGTAATGCCAACCGCGGTCACGTGAGCCTCGGCCAGCTCAAGGTGATGAGCGCGATCGAGCGCTGCCGCACGGCGGCCCTCGGCGGGCACGTCTTGCGCTGCGAGAACGACGCCTGCGGCTACACGGCCATCGCCTACAATAGCTGCCGCAACCGGCACTGCCCGAAGTGCCAGGGCGCGGCGGCACGCGAGTGGATGGCGGCGCGGGCAGCAGAGCTTTTGCCCGTGCCGTACTTCCATGTCGTGTTTACGCTGCCATCGGCAATCGGCGATATCGCCTACCAGAACAAGGCCGTGATCTACGATCTCCTGTTCAGGGCATCCGCCGAGACGATGCTGACGATTGCGGCGGACCCCAAGCATCTCGGCGCCCGCATCGGCATCACCTCAGTATTGCACACCTGGGGAAGCGCGATGACGCACCATCCGCACGTCCACATGATCGTACCGGGTGGCGGCATCTCGCGCGATGGATCATGGTGGATCGCCAAGCGGCCCGACTTCTTTCTGCCCGTGCGCGTGCTCTCGAAGCTGTTCCGCAGGCTGATGATCGAGCAGCTCTTGGCGGCACACGCCGCCGGCCAGTTGACGTTCTATGGCGCGCACGCCGCGCTCGCCAACGCCAAGGCGTTCGCCGCCTATCTCGCGCCGCTCAAGAGGACGCGCTGGTTCGTTTACGCCAAGCGCCCGTTCGCGGGCCCCAAGGCGGTGCTCGCCTATCTGTCGCGCTACACCCATCGTGTGGCGATCTCGAACCGGCGCCTGATCGCGGCTGATGACAAGGCGGTGACGTTCAAGGTCAAGGACTATCGGATCGACGGACCCGGCCGCTACAAGACGATGACACTCGACGCGCACGAGTTCATCCGCCGGTTCCTCCTCCACGTGCTGCCCAAGGGCTTCCACCGCATTCGCCACTACGGTCTGCTGGCGAGCGGCGTGAAGGCCGACAATCTCGTGCTCGCCCGCAAGCTGCTCGACACAGCTCCGCCGGCGCCCGAACCCGAGGACGCCGCCTCTGATCCGGCCACGCCCAATAAGCCGTGCCCGTGCTGCGGCTCGGCCATGCGCATCATCGAGGTGTTCAAGGCCGGCGAACTCCCGCGACACAGGCCGACCGCGATGCCCGCCGCCATCAGGATCGACACCTCATGAGCCCGCACAGCATCATCCGCCCTTGCAGCGCCGACCGGTCTCGCTGGTCCAGGACCAGCAGCGTCAGCGTTTGTCCAAGCGGGTATCCAGCCGACCCCGCAAAGCTCGAATCACCGTCGGGCTTCTGTTGCCAGGCGCCCCGAGCCTCGTTGCCACCATCGTCCGGCTTCACCATGGCTCCGCCGGCAACACCATCAGCGCCCGCATCGTCAACGGCTACGTCGAAATCCCCATAGAGTGTGCGGCACCGTTGCGCCCGACTTCCCGCGGGTTCCTTCCCTGAAGGCTTTCGGACGACGGCCCCCGGTGCTCGTGGATGGGCCCGTAATCGGGCCGTCATCCGAAACCCTGCACACGGGCGGAAGACGAGCCATGTCCGCGGCGACGGCAGCTTTCCACGGAAGCGGTCCCCGGTTTGGGCGACGGTTGCGCCGCCGACCACTGTCAACCGGGCTTGCTATTTGGTGTCGGAACTTGCTCAAATTGCGGACGCTGGGGCCGACGACCATGGCATCTGCAACGGGCCATCGAACGAACCCGCTCGCGCGGGAGAGCGCTTCGCGCGGAGCT
This sequence comes from Xanthobacteraceae bacterium, assembly GCA_036522235.1. Lineage (GTDB taxonomy): Bacteria > Pseudomonadota > Alphaproteobacteria > Rhizobiales > Xanthobacteraceae > VAZQ01. The sequence continues at coordinate 86 of DATDGG010000587.1, read as the reverse complement.
GAGCAAGCGGCGAGTGATCGCGCCAATCAACTGATCGAGAGGCGATGACGGGGCGGGCGTCCCGTCCTGAGAATTGGGGATTCCAA
>DATDGG010000586.1:0-54905 GCA_036522235.1 Xanthobacteraceae bacterium | reverse complement strand
TGCAGAACCTGCAACAAGCGCAAGGAATCTAAAGCACATTCCGCCACCGACCTATCAGAATCCAATTCAATCTCAACCGAATGTGGTCTAGTCGAGCGGGCGGCCGGTCAGCCCGCTGAGCTCGCGCGCGACCCGCTCCGAGGGCTGTCCGGTGATCGGCAGCTTGCGCTCGCGTTCGAACTTTTCGATGGCGGCGCGGGTCTCGCCGTCGACGACGCCGGTCGGCTTGATCTGGCCATAGCCGTATTGCGCCAGCGCCCGCTGCAGCGCGATCACGCGCCGGGTGGAAATGAGATCGGCGATGGCGTCGTTGCGCCCCGCTCCCGTCGCAGCCGTTGCTGCCGCATTTGTGGTCGACTTCGCCTCGCCGCCCGCTTTGACGATCGCCTGCAGCAGCGCCTCGTTGACCTGCACGCTCGGCTTGAGGCCAGCGGCCTGCTCGAAGTCGCGAATGGCGGAATCGGTCCGCGGCCCGTGCGCCCCGTCGATGGCGCCATCGTAGAAGCCCCGCCGTGCCAGCTCGCGCTGGATATCGGCCATGATCTCGGCCGGCGTGCGCGGAGCCGCGGGCCCCGCTTCGGCCGGTCGCGCGCGCGGCACCGCGACCGGAACGGAATTGGTCGCCTCGGTGCCTGCCACCGGCAGCAGCGAAGCTTTGAGCAAGGGCGCCGGATGCGGGCCGGACTGCAGGAACAGCGCGTTCACCAGGATCGCCACTGCCCCGATCGCGCCCGCCACGCAGGCGATCGCATCGCGCGGACTCCATCCGATGTCGGCCAGGAAGGCCAGGCGCGCACGCAGCCAGCCGCCGGCGTCAAGGCCGCGGCCGCGGGCCGATCGATTGGCGGCAGCTCTACGCACTTTTCTTCACCGCAATGTCTGATCGTGTATCCGGTCGAATGTCTGCGCGCGGCTCATGGCCGCGCGGCGCGACGCGCGAAAGCGCCGCGGTGGCGATCTGCCGGCGCGCCCGCTCGCAATCGATCGGCAAGCGAACGGTGACGCGCGTTCCGTCCCCGATACGACTTTCGATCTCCATAGCGCCGCCATGCAGCGCCAGCAGTCCCTGCACGATCGATACGCCCAGCCCCGTCCCATCGTGGCGGCGGTCATAGGATGATCGCGCCTGGAAGAACGGCTCGCCGACACGCGTCAGATCCTCCGCGGCGATGCCGACCCCGTTGTCCTCGACCGTGATGACGAGGTGGCCGGCGTGTTGGCCGGCTTCTTGGCCCACCTCTTGGTCCGTTTGATGACCGCTCTCGGCCCTGGTGGCGACCGTGACGGTGCCGCCGCTCTTGCTGAACTTGACGGCATTGCAGAGCAGGTTGAGCATGATCTGGTGCAGCGCCCGCTTGTCGGCGACGATCACCGGCAAGCCGTCCGCCATCCGAACCACGAGATCGATGCCGGCCTCGCGCGCCCGCAGCCCCAGCAGCTCGCAGCATTCCGCGATCACCCGTTCGGCCGCGACCGGTTCCGGCATGATCTCGAAATTGCCGCTCTCGATCTTCGACATGTCGAGGATGTCATTGACGACCGCCAGGAGGTGGTGGCCGGATTCGTTGATCAGATGCGCATAGTCGTTCCGCCGCTTGGCGTCGATCCGCAGCGCGCCTTCTTCTTGCAGCATTTCCGAAAATCCGATGATCGCGTTGAGCGGCGTGCGCAGCTCGTGGCTCATGGTGGCGAGAAAGCGGCTCTTGGCCCCGTTGGCGCGCTCGGCGGCCGCCCGCGCATCTTCGAGCGCGTGCTCCTCGTCCTTGCGGGCGCTGACGTCGTGCATGACGGCGACCACCTCGCCGTCCCCGGCCGCATCTGCCTGCGCGGTCCGATCGAGCGGCCAGCACCGCATCTCGATCCAGATGAAAGCGCCGGCCTGACCCGGCGCGCTCGCATCCCGGCGGGCGCGAAACTCGACGGTGCGGCTTTCGCGCAGCGTCGCCGCATCGCTCAGCGCCTTGAGATAGGCCGGGCGATCCGCGACATGCACGCGCTCGAACAGGCCACGACCGCACAGATCGTCGGGCTTGGCGCCGAGCAATGCGCCGCCGACGGGTGACACGAACAGGACTTGGCCGTTGCGGCCGTGCCGGGTGACGACGTCGCCGGTGTTGCGGGCCAGGAGCCGATAGCGGTCCTCCTCGGCATGGCTCAGCCAAAAGCCGATACGGACCAGCGACTCCGATCCGAGCGCGAGCCCGATCGCGTAGAGCAGCGCCGAAACGATGCCGAGCACCGCCAGCACCTGCTCGCTCGGCAGGGCCGCCTTCAGCGGCATGGGATCGAGCGCACTCATGAGCAGGAGAAATCCGGCGGCGCCGAGCGCGACCGTCGATGCCAGCGCGACCACGCGGCGGGAGCCCGACAGCGCAGCCTCGATCGGCACCAGCACCAGCCAGATCGCCGCGAAGGAGGCGATGGCGCCGGTGTGGAACGCGACCGCAGTGACGAGGCCGGTGAGCGCCAATGAAGAGAGCACATGGGCGCTTTCGTACTGGCCGGCGCGCGACAGGAAATAGGCGATCAGGAAAGCGGCCACGAGCCAGGCCGCGACCGCGATCTCGAGCGCGCTCGGCGTGCCGCGCGGCATGAAATAGACCGCGACGACCGCGAGCATGACCAAGCCGCCGAGAAGGCGCGGCACCACGAAGGCGCGATGGCGGACGGCGGCAAGGGCATCCTGGGATACCAAGGGATGCATCGATGCATCGAGATGATGGCCGATCGGAGCGAACAGACTCAACGTTTCCCCAAGCCCGCCGCGAGACGCGCTCCCCTGATGGATCGCCGGATCGTGTCAGAGGCCGCTTAAGCGAAAGCTAAGGTGGCGCTCCGGGCGCGGTGCCGGGCGGCCTTTGCGTTCCGTGACGCGGCCCTTCGCGCACCAATCGCGCGGAATGGTGAACGTCCGGTTGCCGGGCGCCCGCCGTGGTGCGCGGCCACCGCCGGCACGGGCGCCGCGAAGCGAGCGCGGTTTGCGAGCCATTTCTGCGGCCCAGCGCTTTGAAATCAAATTTGGGCGAAATCCGGATCATTCAAATTTTAGAAAAAATTGCCGCTCATTTGCGTCGAATATGGGCAAAATCCGCCGCCCCCGGCGAAGGAGGACTTCAACGCTGTGCATTACATTACCGCTCGCATGTCGGCCTGATGGGCCGTGGGGAAGCTTGAGGCTGGGGTATGCGTTTCCTGTTGCGAATAACGTTCTGGCTTGCCGTCGTCTGCATCCTGTTGCCCAGGAGCGAACAGCAGCCGGCACCGAAGGTACAGGTCAGCGCCGTCGACGCCATGTCGGCCGCGACCGCGACCGTCAGCGACATGCGCCAGTTCTGCGAGCGGCAAGCGGAGGCCTGCAGCGTCGGCTCGCAGGCCGCGGCCGTGCTCGAGGATCGCGCCAAGGCCGGCGCCAAGCGCCTCTATCAGATGCTCAACGACAAGCTCGCGGCGACCGACAACGACGCGACCGCGACATCGACGCCGAGCTCCAAGACCGTCCCGTTGCCGCCGCCGCGGCCGGTGCAGCGCGCGGCGCGGACACAGAACGCTGCCCCGATCCGGTCGCAGAATACGCTAACCCCGGCCGATCTGAGCCCGGTCTGGCGCGGCCCGGCACCGCCCAAGGACGCGCATGAAGGGGCGGCCTGATATTTTCCTAGCCCGCCCGGGACCCGCGGAAGACGGCTAACCAGCTGAAATCCCTACTTGAATTCCGCGATTGCGCACGCGCCGCCGCGCCCCTCAAGTGACCGTTGATGCGGACGCTCGCGCGATTGTCGCATGGGCCAGGGTATCGCTTGCGCCTATATAGCGATATCAGGAGCCCCAAGAGGGACCTTCGGCTGCAGCCGGCGCCATCGCCATTGACGACATGACCATCGACGAAATCATCGACGACTTTTCGCTGCTTGCGGATTGGGACGATCGCTACCGCTACGTCATCGAGCTCGGCCGTTCGCTTGCTCCGCTCACCGCGCAGGAGCACAGCGACACCAACAAGGTCCAGGGCTGCGCCAGCCAAGTATGGCTCGCCACCAAGGTGGCGCCCAACGGCGCCGGCGGACCGGTGCTGATATTCCTGGGCGACAGCGACGCCCATATCGTGCGCGGGCTGATCGCAATCCTGCTCATGGTGTATTCCGGCAAGCCCGCCCGCGAAATTCTCGGCATCGATGCGGTCGCGCTGTTCGAGCGCCTGGGTCTGCGCGAGCACCTGACGCCGCAGCGCTCGAATGGCTTCCGCGCCATGGTCGAGCGCATCAAGGCGGATGCGCAGGCGGCGCTCGCCACCGCGTGACCAGCATCGCGCGCGCGCGGTTGATTGCGGCCTTTGCGGCGATCTACCTGATCTGGGGCTCGACCTTCCTGGCGTTGGCGCTGGGCTTGGAGACAATACCGCCGCTGCTCCTGATGGGGCTGCGCTCGGTTGCCGCCGGCGTCATCCTGCTCGCGATCGAGAAAGCGCGCCGTCCCGGATTTCCGCCCGGGCGCGGTTGGATCTCGGCGGCGGGCAGCGGCGTCCTACTCTTTGTCGGATGCCACGGGACGCTCGCCTATGCGCAACAATACGTGCCCTCGGGCCTGGCCGCCGTCATGCTGGCGACGGTCCCGTTCTGGATCGTGCTGCTCAATGCCTTCGCGCCGAACGATCCGCGCGCCAGGCTGCCGATATTGCTCGCGCTCCTGCCCGGTCTCGCCGGCGTCGCGCTGATTGCGTGGCCCGCAGCCCCGCCCGGCATGACCGCCATCGATCCCAAGATGCTCGTCCTGCTCTTGGGATCGGCGTTCTTCTGGGCGGCCGGCTCCCTGTATGGCCGCCGCCAGCAAGTCTTCACGTCGGCGATCGCCTTGTCGGGCATGCAGCTCGTCTGCGGCGGCGCGGCGCTGCTTGCCGGCAGCGCGCTTTTGGGCGAGCTCGGCCGTTTCTCGCCGCTCGCCGTGTCGGCGACATCCTGGGGCGGCTTGCTTTATCTGATCGGCGCCGGCTCGGTCGTGGGTTTCACCGCCTATATGTGGCTCCTCGACAACGCGCCGGGACCGTTGGTCGCGACCTATACGTTCGTCAACCCGATCATCGCGGTCATCCTCGGCTGGCGGTTCCTGGACGAACGCCCGACGCCGCAGATGCTTGTCGGCACCGTGCTGGTCGTCGCCTCGGTGGTGGCCGTGTGGCGCCTGAACAGCCGCAAGCAAAACGTAATCGCGGGTGCCGCAGATCAAGCCTAGCGCCGGCCGACGCGCGCGTTTGGCCCGCGGCCCGCGTCAGTCCTCCAGTCGCTTATAAAATATTGTCGCGCCACACAGCCCACCCTCGGGCCAGCGCGCATAGTCCGGGATGACGCCACATTCCTGCCAGCCGAGCTGGCGATAGAGCCGCTCCGCCTCGCCGCCGGCCGCCGTGTCGAGCACCGCGAGCCAGCGCCCGGCCTTGCGGCACTCCGCCTCGGCGGCCCGCATCAGGGCGGCCCCGATGCCACGCCGGCGGGCCGAGCGATGAACCAGCATCTTGGCAATGTCGACCCGATGCCGCTGGTTCGGCTTGCGGACGAATTGCACCTGGACAGTGCCAACGACCTGCCCATCGACGAATGCAGCCAGCAGCGCGGTTTCCCCGGCCGCGACACTGTCCGCAACCTCGCGATAGAAGGCCTCTCCCTCGGCCGGCGAGAACGGGCTCATGAAATTCACGGAGGCGCCGCCGGCGACGCAATCGGCAAGCACGCCGCCAAGCGCGGCGGCGTGGGCGCGCGCCTCGTCCGCCGTGAGCTTCCGGATCACCGGCAAGCGATATTATTTGCGGCGCCGGCGCTGCTGACCGAGGCCCATCTGCTTGGCGAGCTGGGAGCGGGCGGCCGCGTAATTCGGCGCCACCATCGGATAATCGGGCGCCAAGCCCCACTTCTCGCGATACTGCTCCGGCGTCATCTTGTACTGCGTGCGCAGATGTCGCTTGAGCGACTTGAACTTCTTGCCGTCCTCCAGACACACGATGTAGTCGGGCGCGATCGATTTCTTGACCGAGATCGCCGGCTTCAACGGCTCGGAGGGCAGCTCGCTTTGCCCGCTGGAGACGCGCGTCAACGCGGCGTGCACCTGATTGATCAAGGACGACAGGTCGCCCGCCGGCACCGAGTTGTTGCTGACATAGGCCGAGACGATCTCCGCCGTCAGCTCGATGAAAGTTCCGCCTGAATTTTCGGCCATGACGCGCTGATCCCGCTTTGAATGCCGTCTCGCTGTGAATACTGGTTTCGCGGCCGGCGATCCTTGCATCGGCCGACTGGAAACCTGCCTTTCGAGGTCTTCGATCCGGGCGCGTTGCGGCAAGGTCCGACGCACTCAATTGGGGAATCGACCGATAGGAATCGACCGATGCGATTTCTCTATACTTTCTATTCTTTTTCTATAACGAGGCAAGAAAATCTTTGATTATGAGGTAGAACCGATATGGTTACTTGGGACACGGGTCGGGGATTTTGCGCGGCAGCGCGAATTCAAGTATTCGCATCATGAAGCGCATTCGCGGACCCACAACTATGAGGTGCATAAAGCCGCCGGCCGCACAAAGGTAAACGCTTAAGAATTGTTCTCGATATGCGAGCGCAGCTCGGCGATGGAGCCGAAGCGGACCGTTCCCTGTGGAAGCTGGGCCTCGATCGATCCGTCCACATAGAGCGTGTAGGCCATGCCGTCGACCACGCCGGATTTGAGGATCGCGGTCGGACGCGCGTCCTCGCCTCCCGAAGGCAGCAGTTCGGCCGGCGGCGGCCGCACGGTCGCGGCTTCGCTCGGCGCGGGCCCCGCGGAATCGTTAGGCTCCTCGGCCTGGCGCGGACCGCGCTTGGGCCAGACGGCATCGAACGGTTCCGGCTCCGGCTCGCGCGCTTTCGAACGGAACAGGAAATCAAGGGGAGGCTTCTTCTTGAGCGCCTCGGCCCCGCCGCCGCCACCCGGGGGCGCCGCGCCATTGGCCCCGAGCGCGGGCCCGGCCGTGGCCGGCGGAGCGGGAACGCTCGGCGGCATGTAAGGGGCATCCTCCGCCTCCGCCATGTCGGGCGCATTTCGATCGGAGCGCACTAGGCTCGATCGCAGGCGCTCGATCGCGGAGGAGGAGGCGGCCTCGGCTTCGGCGGTCGCCGGCTCGCCACCACGGTCATCGCCCCTCGCCCGTGCAAAAATGGGGTTCCGCGGCGCAGCCGGCACGGGAGCCTTCGCGGGGGCCGGGGGCGGCACCGGAGCCTGGGGCAGCGCCTGAACCGGGATCGGGCTCGCGCGGACGGCGGCGGGCGCGGCCTGCTCGACCGCCGGCGGCTGCGGCGCGGGGCGCATGCCGGCACGGGGTCGCAACGCCTTGACGACCTGGGCAAGCTGGTCGACCGCCGCTGCGAGTCCGATCAGGATCAGGCCCGCCGAAAAAGCAATCGTCCCGGACACAATCAGCGTATTGCCGAGGTTGAACTCATTAATTGGAATCCCGAAGCCGATCGTGACGATGCCCGCCCCGGTGACCAAAATACCCAGTATGAACAAGATCACAGACATAACTATACGCCCTCGGCCTCGGGGCACACCTCGCCGCTATGGTTACTAAAGAATTTTGCTCCCCTTCTGCCGCAATCGCAACGGCTAATCTGGGCCGCAACAGGCTAAATCCGATCTTGATTAATGCAATCTCGGCAACAGGTTATTGCCAAAAATCGATCCTGCCCGGGATGCCGAGGCCCTAACCGACCGGGGCGGCGGCGGCTTTGACTGTACTTAGCGCAACGCTGTTCCCGGCCGGCGATCTCGGGGCAATTCGCCAGCCGCGGCCGCCGGCGACGCGGTCAGCATCGTCGGCGGAGCGTGGTTGCATGGCGACGTCAGAGGATTCCGAACCGCTGCGCCACCATGAAAAACAGCATCGGGATCGACAGCATCGTGTTGATGCGCGAGGTCATGCCGGCGAGGCGCGCCGCCGCAGCCTTCTCTTCCGGGGCGCTCGGGACCAACCCCAGCGCCTTCTTCTGGTTCGGCCAAATGATGAACCAGACGTTGAAGGCCATGATCAGCGCCAGCCACATCCCAATGCCGATGCCGTAGACGCCCTTCTGAAACGTCAGCGCCTGGACCAGGTAGTCCTGCATTTGGGCGACCGCCAGGCCCGTCACCACGGTCGCCAGCGCCCCGTAGCGAAACCAGAACAAGGCGGCCGGCGCGATGAACTTGGTGATCGCCGCGCGGTGCTCGGCCGGCTCGATCTTGGGCATCGTCGGCGTTTGCACGAAGTTGAAGTACCAGAGAATCCCGATCCACATCACGCCGCTGAGCACGTGCAGCCAGAGCATGAAGAAGACCCAGTATTGGTAATCGAGCTTGACGAAGGAGCCGCTGATGAGCCCGGCCGCGACGATGATCACGATCAGCAGGGCAACGCCTGCCGCGAGCGTTTTCTCAAGCGATTGGAAAAAGGCTGCCATGGGTCGAATCCCCCCTCATGATTGGCTGTATTCGGCACGATAGCACATGGGCTCGCCGGCTCAACCCGCCGCGACGGCCGCGACGGTTGCGACGCAATGCCCGACATCGGCGAATTGATTTCATCGCGTCAACACGGCATTAGGTTGCGCGCCGTGGCATCCCTCAGCTCCTCATCCGCGCCCGCCATCAGCGCGCCGACGCCAGACCCGCTGTTCGATCGGCTGGCGGTCGCGGTGCTCGTCGCCATGACGGGCGTGGCCCTCATGAGGTTCCGCGACTATGGGCTCGGCTGGGACGACTACACCCATTCCGAATACGGCGACCTGCTGCTGACCTTCTACGGCTCGCTCTTCAGCGACCGCCGGGCGCTGTCCTTCGTCAATCTCTACGCCTATGGGGGCGGCTTCGACATACTGGCGGCGCTTCTCGCCAAGGCCCTCCCCTTCACGCTGTTCGAGACGCGGCGGCTCGTCGGCGCGCTCACCGGCCTCGTCGGGCTGATCGCGACCTGGCGGATCGGCCGACGCGTCGGTGGCCCGCTCGCGGGCCTCGCGGCGCTCGTCCTGCTTGCAACCTGCCCACTCTATTTCGGCCACATGTTCATGAATGCCAAGGACGCGCCGTTCGCGGTGGCGATGGCGATCCTGCTGCTGGGGCTTGTGCGCGCCCTTGAGACCTATCCGCGCATCGCGCCGGCGACCGGCGCGCTGACCGGGGCGGGCTTTGGCCTCTCGATCGGATCGCGGATCATGGGGGGATTCGGCGTCGTCGATCTCGCCTCCGCGCTCGCTTTGGTGGCGGTCATCGAGGCGCGCCTTGACGGTCTGCGCCCGGCCGCGACGCGGCTCGTGGGCTTTCTTTTGTCGCTGCTGCCGGTCGCCGTTCTCGCCTATGCGATCATGGCGCTGGTCTGGCCCTGGTCGGTGATCGATCCGCTCAATCCGTTTCGCGCAGTCGCGTATTTCTCGCACTTCTTCGAGAAGCCATGGCGCGAGCTGTTCGCCGGCGAGCTGATTCCGGTCACCGAAATGCCGCGCAGCTATGTGCCGACCTTGTTCGCCTTGCAGCTGCCGGAAGTTTTTCTCGTGCTCGCCCTTGCCGGCATCGCGGGAGGCTCGATCGCAGCCTGCCGGCGCACCCTCACCGCGGCGCGGCGGGCGATACTGATCCTGGCCGTGCTCGCCGCCACGCTGCCGATCCTGGCCACGGTCCTGGCGCAACCCGCGATGTATAACGGCATCCGCCATTTCGTCTTCGTGCTGCCGCCGCTCGCCGTTCTCGGCGGGCTGGCGAGCGCCTGGCTGATCGCGACGCTGCGGCGGCATTCGCTTGCGCTCGCGGCAGCGGCGGGCCTTCTCATGTGCGCCGGCCTCACACTACCGGTCGTCGACATGGTGCGGCTGCATCCCTACGAGTACACCTACTACAACGCGCTGGCCGGTGGCGTGGCGGCCGCGCGAGGGCGCTATATGCTCGATTACTGGGGCCTCTCGTTCAAGCAGGCATCGCAAGCACTCGCGGCTTGGCTCGCCGAGCGGAACGAACGCAAGCCGCCCGAGCGGCGCTGGAAGCTTGCGGTCTGCGGCCCGCACCGCTCGCCGCAGGTCGAGCTCGGCAGCGATTTCGAGACCACCTGGGACCCGCAGGGCGCGGATTTCGCGCTGATGCTCGGCGAGTTCTACTGCGTGACGTTCGACGCTCCCGTTGTGGCCGAGATCGTGCGCGAGGGCGTGGTCTATGCGCGTGTCTACGACATCCGCGGCCGCGCCTTCACGACCCTCTTGACCTCGCCGGCCCCCTGAGCGCGAGCATTTGACGCGGTGCACAGCGGAGCGGTACCATTAGCTCCACCAACAAGGATACAGGGGAGGAACATGCGTCACGCCATTCATCTCATGCTTGCTTTGGGGCTCGTCGTGCTGGCCGGCGCGGGCGCCGCGCGCGCTCAAGGCACCGATGCGACCATCTATGTGGTGCGCTACATCGAGGTCGCGCCGGGTAGCGAGGCGCAGGGAGCCGCGCTCGTCAAGAAGCTCGCCGAAGGCAGCCGCAAAGAGGCGGGTGCCATGCGGTTCGAGGTGGCCCAGCGCACGGCGCCGGCGAACCAGTTCGCCACTTTCGAAATCTGGAAGGACCAGGCCGCGCTCGACGCGCATACGGCAGCCGCGCACAAGCAGTTTCTCGACGCGGCCCAATCCGTGCTGATCGCTCCGGTTGACGACCGCCCGTGCGTCGCAATCGATGTGGCTCCGCTGCAAACGACCGCGGCCGGCGCAATCTACGCCGTCACCCATGTCGATGTCGCACCGCCGAACACCGATCCCGGGATCGCTCTGCTCAAGACGGTGGCGGGGCCGAGCCGCAAGGAAGCGGGCAACCTCGCCTTCGACGCACTCCAGCAGACGGCGCGCAAGAACCACTTCGAGGTCGTCGAAATCTGGACGGACCAGAAGGTCGAGGACGCCCACGAGAGCAACGCCGCGACCAAGGACTATCGCGCCAAGGTGCAGCCGTTGCTCGGCGCGCATTACGATCGGCGCTGGTACAGACAGCTCTGATCGAACAATCGCCGCAACGCAGGGCGGAGTGACGCGCGGGCGCGTCACTCCGCGAGCGCCGCCAATATGCGCGCCCAGCTGCGCGTGCCCTTGTGGAACGAGGCGAGGTCGTACTTCTCGTTGGGCGAATGCACGCGGTCGTCGTCGAGCGCAAAGCCGACCATGATCGTGTCCACGCCGAGAACTCGCTTGAAGTCGCCGACGATCGGGATCGAGCCGCCCTCCCCGACCATGACCGCCTTCCTGCCCCATTCGGCCGAGAGCGCCGCGCGCGTCTTGACGAGTGCCGGGTTGTCGAACGGAAGCTCGATCGCCGGCGCGCTGCCGAAGTTTTCGAACTCGACCGTGCAATCGGCCGGCAGGCGCTCGCGCACGAAGGCGCGGAAGCTGTCGCGGATTTTCTGCGGATCCTGGGCGCCGACCAGGCGGAACGAAACCTTGGCCATGGCCTGGCCCGGGATCACGGTCTTGGCGCCCTGCCCGGTATAGCCGCCGATGATGCCGTTGATCTCGGCGGTCGGGCGCGTGGCAATCTGTTCGATCAGCATGCGGCCGCGCTCGCCCGCCGGCACCTTGAGGCCGACGCCGCCCAGGAATTCCTCGGCAGTCAGATTGAGGCCGGCCAGATCCGCCTTGACGTCGGGCGGCAGCTCGTGGACGCCGTCGTAGAATCCCGGGATGGTCACGCGACCTTGGTCGTCGTGCAGCGCGGCGAGGATGCGGGCGAGCACGCGCAGCGGGTTCTGCGCCGCACCGCCGAACAGCCCTGAATGCAGATCGCGGTCCGCGCAGGTGAGCTTCACCTCCTCGTAGACGAGACCGCGCAGCGAGGTCGTGATCGCCGGCGTCCGGCTGTCCCACATGCTGGTGTCGCAGACCAGCGCGAGGTCGTGGCGGAATTCCCCGGCATTGTCCTTCACGAAATCGAACAGATGGCGCGAGCCGCATTCCTCCTCGCCTTCGATCATGGCCGTGATCCGCAACGGCAACTCTCCGGTCACCGCCTTGAACGCGCGGCAGGCCTCGAGGAAAGTCATCACCTGGCCTTTGTCGTCGCAGGCGCCGCGCCCGACGATGATCTTGCGGCCGTCGGGAAGGCTGCCGATGCGTGGTGCGAACGGCGGCGTCTCCCACAGCTCCAGCGGATCGACCGGCTGCACGTCATAGTGGCCGTAGAAGAGCACGTGCGGCCCCGCCGCGCCGTTGCCGCCCTTGCCGACCACCACCGGATGACCAGCGGTCGGCCGCACGCCAGTTTCGAAGCCGATGCCGCGAAGATCGTCGGCGACGAACTCGGCGGCGGCGCGGCACTGCGCCTGGTAGGCCGGATCGGTCGAGATCGATTGAATGCGCATGAGCTCGAACAGGCGCTCGAGACTGCGGTCGAGATCAGCATCGATCCGGTCCAGAACGGCGGGAAGGGCTTGTGATGGAGTCATTGCACGGTTCCGTCCAAGGCTGAAGGCACACGCTGGTGCGCGCCTCGAGAGGCAGTCTATCACCCGGGCGATCATCCTGCGCAACAAGCCGGATCGTGCCAAGATCGACATGCGTCCAGACCAATCTGTGCCGAGACTGACAGGTGACTGACACGTGCCGAGACTGACCTGCGCCAACGCGGCGACACACCTGCTACTGCGGCCGGCACCGCATGTGCGCACCCGCCTGGCACCACGAATGGTGCAATCATGCCGAATGAATGATCTTCGCGCAGGCGATCTGCACATTCATCCCTGCCCGAAATGACCCGCGATCACCCGCTCGTCGACATGAATGCCGCCAAGAAGATGTCGTTCAGCGTGAACATTCGCGAACAAAAGTCGTGCCGAATGTGAACTGATGCACGAATGCAACGGCGTTGCGAAATTCGTTCGCATGAGACGGTAACGGGGTCGTCTTGCTTGTTTTCTCGGTTATCGCCGTTCATTATGCATGCAACCTGCCGCGAGCGCGGGGCTGACGAGGGGCAGATGCTTGAGGTGATCGGATATCTCGTTGCCTGCAAGGGCAACGAGGGTGTGGTTGCGCGAGCGGTGATCGGCACTCCCATAACAATTGTCTATGCCCGTGAGAATTTCACCAACTTCGCGGCCGAAGAAGCCGCGGTCGTCATCCCTGGACTTGCGTTTGATTGAGGTTCCCAAGAGCGCCAGGCCACTGGCAGGGGAGCGAGGAGAACGTGATGTCATACCCCATCAACCACATCGAAGGTCTTGAGGCGGAGGAGCTCAAGATTCTGAAGTCGTTGGGCATCCGTACGACGGACCGACTTCTCGAGGCGGCCAAGAATCCAAAAGGGCGCAGCCTCCTGGCTGAGCAGACCGGCTACCACAGGGCGCGCATCCTCGAATGGGCGAACTCCGCCGACCGGATGCGGATCAAAGGAATGGGAAAAGGCTACGCGTGCTTGTTGAAAGCCGTCGGCGTCGACACGGTCAAGGAGCTCAAATACCGCAATCCCGCCAATCTCGCCAAAGCGATGAGCGAGGCCAACAAGAAACGCAAGCTCGTCCGTTTCCTGCCCTCCGAAAAGCTCGTCGTGCGTTGGGTCGAGCAAGCCAAGGCGCTGACATCAAAGATCACCTACTAGCACAATCCGGGCTGTCCGGCACGCTGCAGGCTAGAGCACATCCCGATCAATGGATCGGGATGCACTCTGTTTTTTGCGCCGGCGCTTGACACGCCGGGCCGGCCCGGCGCAAGCCACCGTCATGACTGTTGCGGGCTATTCCAGCCGAACCGACAGGGCCGGCGGCGATGCGCCGCCATCGTGGCTTGCGCGCCTCTTGGCGCACGGCCGTCCGCTGGTCATGGGAATTCTCAATGTCACGCCGGATTCGTTCTCCGACGGCGGGCGCTTCCTCGAGCCTGAGCTGGCGATCGCGCAGGCCAAGCGGATGGTGGCGGAGGGCGCCGATATCATCGACGTCGGCGCCGAATCCACTCGTCCCTATGGGGGCGCGGTTTCGGTCTCGCCCGACGAAGAGCTGGCGCGGCTTGGGCCGATCCTGCCGCGGCTCACGCAGATGGGCATTGCGATCTCGATCGATACGATGAAGGCAAAGGTCGCGGCTTGGGCGCACGATGCCGGCGCCACGATGGTCAACGACGTCTGGGGCCTGCAGCGCGATCCGGACATGGCCGGCCTCGTTTCCGAGCGCGGCGTGCCATGTGTCATCATGCACAACCGTGACGCCGCCGATCCGGCAATCGACATCATGGCCGACATCGAGGCCTTCTTCGCTCGCTCGCTCGCGATCGCCGATCGCGCCGCGATCGCGCGCGATCGCATCGTGCTCGATCCCGGCATCGGATTCGGCAAGACGCCCGAGCAGAGCCTCACTGTGCTGGCGCGGCTCGATCGGCTCAAGGCCTTCGGCCTGCCGCTCCTGGTCGGGGCTTCGCGCAAGCGGTTCATCGACAAGGTCTCGCCGGCGCCGCCCGACCGGCGGCTCGGCGGCTCGCTCGCCGCGCATCTGCGCGCGGTCGCGGGCGGCGCCCGCATCATCCGCGCCCATGACGTCGCCGAGACCGTGCAGGCCCTCAAGGTCGCGGCCGCCATCCGGGATGCGGGAGCGGAGGGTGCATGATCCTTTCCGAAAACCGACATCCACCCCCGATCGAGCCGGGGGCAAGCTTTTTCCGGATCACGCAGGCATGAGCGATCGGATCTTCGTGACCGGGCTTCTGATCCATGCGCATCACGGCGTGATGGAGCACGAATCCAAGGTCGGGCAGCGCTTCGTGCTCGACCTTGAACTGTCGATCGATCTCAAGGACGCGGCACGCTCCGACAAGCTGGTCGACACGGTGTCCTACGCGGCCATCGTGGAGAGCGCGACCCGCGCTTTCACGGCGCAAAGCTACCGCCTGGTCGAGACCGCCGCCGGCGCGGTGGCGGACGCCCTGCTGGCAGGGTTTGCGCGCGTGACCGCCGTGCAGGTGACGGTGCGCAAGCCGCATGCGCCGGTCGCCGCGATCTTCGCCGATGTCGGCGTCACGCTGGTGCGTCATCGCGAAGGCCGGACGACGACACATGGCTGAGGCGCTGCTCGCGCTCGGCGGCAATGTGGGCGATGTCCGCACAACCTTCGACCGCGCGCTGGCCATGCTGTGCGCCGGAGGACGCGTGCGGCTCAAGGCGCGCTCCTGCGACTACGCGACGCCGCCCTGGGGCGTCACTGCGCAACCGCCATTCGTCAATCTTTGCGTCGCGGTCGAGACCGATCTTGAGCCTGAAGCCCTGTTGTCGCACGTGCAGGCGATCGAGCATGCGCTCGGGCGGCGGCGCGCCGCCGAGCCGCGATGGGGGCCGCGACCGATCGACATCGACATCCTGGCCTATGACGATCTCACCATCGACACGCCCGGCCTGACGCTGCCGCACCCGCGCCTGTTCGAGCGCGCCTTCGTGCTGGTGCCGCTCGCCGACATCACCCCCGACCGTCTGATCGCGGGGCTACGGGTGCGCGACGCCCTGGCCAAGGTCGACACGACCGGCATCAGCCGCCTGCCCCCACGCGCGGGCCCCTGATGGCACGCTTGCCGAGGATTGGCCGGCGCCCCCTGCCGTGGCACCTTCGTTGCATGGATCAAGGGCAATGACCGACCCGTCTGCCGATATCCTTCCGCTCGCCGCCGATTTTCCACCGGCGAGCCGCGGGCAGTGGCTCAAGCTGGTGGAGCGCGTGCTCAAGGGCGCGCCATTCGAGCGCGAGCTGGTAGCCAGGACCCATGACGGGCTGACCATCCAGCCGCTCTACGCCGGTGCCGCGGCGCCGCATGCCCAGCCGGGCCGAAAGCCAGGCACGCCCTGGCAGATCCTCCAGCGCGTCGACCATCCGGACCCGGCAGCCGCCAATGCGCAGGCGCGGCACGACCTCGACAACGGCGCCACCGGCCTCGCGCTGGCCTTTGCCGGCGCGGCAGGCGCCTACGGCTACGGCATCGCGGGAAGCGAAGCCGCAATCCGGCGCGCGCTCGACGGCATCGGGCTCGACCGCGTAACGATCGAGCTCGATAGCGGCCCGCGGGCCGAGGACGCCGCGCGCAGCTTCGCCGCGCTGGTGGGCCGGCTTGGGGTTTCGCCCGGCGCAACCAATATCCGGTTCGGGCTCGATCCACTCGGCGCCATGGCGCGCAGCGGCGCGGCACCATTGCACTGGAACGAAACCGCGAAACGGCTCGGCCGGGAGGCCGCGGACCTCGCGGGCGCAGGCCACAAGGGCCCCTTCGCGGTCGCCGACGGCCGCGTGGTGCACAATGCCGGCGGCTCCGAGGCGCAGGAGCTCGGCTTTGTGCTGGCGGCGGCGACCGCCTATCTGCGCGCGCTTGAAAGTAGCGGCATCGCGCTCGATCGGGCGCGGGCGATGATCTATTTCCGCCTCAGCGCCGACGCCGACCAGTTTCTGACCATCGCCAAATTCCGCGCGCTGCGTCGCCTGTGGGCGCGCGTCGAGGAAGCCTGCGGTCTGCCGGCGGCGCCGATCTTCATCTCGGCGGAAACCGCCTGGCGCATGATGACCAAGCGCGATCCTTACGTGAACATGCTGCGGGCGACCATCGCGGTATTCTCGGCGAGCCTCGGCGGCGCCGATGCCATCACGGTGCTGCCGTTCACGCTCGCGCGTGGCCTGCCCGACGGCTTCGCGCGGCGGATCGCGCGCAACACGCAGCTCATCTTGTCGGTGGAATCGAACCTCGCCAAGGTGAGCGACGCGACCGCCGGCGCCGGCGTGATCGAGGATCTGACCGCGCAACTTTGTGGCGCCGCCTGGACGCTGTTCCGGGACATCGAAAGAAGCGGCGGCGCGACGGCGGCGCTCGAAGCCGGCCTCATCCAGAAGCGCGTGGCCGCGGTGCGCGGCGAGCGCCAGGCGGCCGCGGCCGCCCGCACCGACACGCTCACCGGCACCACCGACTTTGCCGATCTCGACGAGGCCGCGGTCGCGGTGCTCGATGTCGCGCCGATCGCGCCGTCACCGCCCGCCAGCGCCGCGCTCGATCCGCTGCCGCCCATCCGCCTGGCCGAGCCTTTCGAGCAGTTGCGCGATGCCTCAGACCGGATGCTGGCCGAGCGCGGATCACGCCCGAAAATCTTCCTCGCCAATCTCGGAGCCCCGGCCGATTTCTCGCCGCGCGCGGCCTTCGCCAAGAATTTCTTCGAGGCCGGCGGCATCGCGGCCGTGAGCAATGACGGCTTTGCGGGCGCTCCAGGCGGCGCGGCCAAGACCGACCTCGCCGCCCTGGTCGCGGCCTTCAAGGCTTCCGGCGCGATGCTCGCGTGCCTCTGCGCCTCCGACGAAGTCCACGGCCGCGAGGCGGCGGCGGCAGCCCATGCGCTGAACCAAGCCGGCGCGCTGCGTATCTACTCTGCGGGCGACCCAAGCCGGCAGGCGGATCCGGCGGCGCCCGCCATCGCCGCCTTCATCCATGCCGGCTGCGATGCCTTGGCCATTCTGCAGGCGGCGCAGGAGCAAATCGCGGCACACGTCCGTTAGTAGAAGCGATATATTGGAACAGAGGAGCATCCCGATGAGCCCTATTCCAAACTTTGCCGAGGTTGATTTCGCGCCGGCCCAGATCGCTGCCGGCGCAACAGCGGCGTCGCCCTGGCTCACGCCCGAGGGCATCGCGGTCAAGCCGCTCTATGGCCCCGACGATCTGCGCGGGCTCGATTTTCTCGACACCTATCCGGGCATCGCGCCCTATCTGCGCGGCCCCTACCCGACCATGTACGTCACTCAGCCGTGGACGATCCGGCAATATGCCGGCTTCTCGACCGCCGAGGATTCGAATGCGTTCTACCGGCGGAATTTGGCGGGCGGCCAGAAGGGTCTGTCGGTCGCCTTCGATCTCGCCACCCACCGCGGCTACGACAGCGATCATCCGCGCGTCGCCGGCGATGTCGGCATGGCCGGCGTCGCCATCGACTCGATCATCGACATGCGCACCCTGTTCGCCGGCATCCCGCTCGAGGACATGTCGGTATCGATGACCATGAACGGCGCCGTGCTGCCGGTGCTCGCGCTCTATATCGTGGCCGCCGAGGAGCAAGGCGTGGCGCCGGAGAAGCTCTCGGGCACCATCCAGAACGACATCCTCAAAGAGTTCATGGTGCGCAACACCTATATCTATCCGCCGGCGCCGTCGCTGCGCATCATTTCCGACATCTTTTCCTTCACCGCCGCCCATATGCCGAAGTTCAACTCGATCTCGATCTCCGGCTATCACATGCAGGAGGCGGGCGCGACCGCCGACCTCGAGCTCGCCTACACGCTCGCCGACGGCGTCGAATATGTGTGCACCGGCCTCAAGGCCGGTCTCGACATCGACGCCTTCGCGCCGCGCCTGTCGTTCTTCTGGGCGATCGGCATGAACTTCTTTATGGAGGTCGCGAAGCTGCGCGCCGCGCGCCTGATCTGGGCCAAGCTGATGGCGCCGTTCGCGCCAAAGGACGCGCGTTCGCTGTCGCTGCGCACCCACAGCCAGACGTCGGGCTGGTCGCTCGCCGCTCAGGACGTCTTCAACAATGTGGTGCGCACCGCCATCGAGGCGATGGCGGCGACGCAAGGCCACACCCAGTCGCTGCACACCAATGCGCTCGACGAGGCGCTGGCGCTGCCGACCGATTTCTCGGCCCGGATCGCGCGCAACACGCAGATCGTGCTGCAGCAGGAATCCGGCACCACGCGCGTGATCGACCCGTGGGGCGGCTCCTTCTACGTGGAGCGCCTGACCCATGACTTGGCCAAGCTCGCCTGGAGTCATATCCAGGAGGTCGAGAAGCTCGGCGGCATGGCCAAGGCGATCGAGGCCGGCCTGCCCAAGCTGCGCATCGAGGAGGCCGCGGCCAGGACCCAAGCGCGCATCGATGCCGGCCAGCAGGCGGTCGTCGGCGTGAACGTCTACCGTCCGCAGGACGAGGCGCCGATCGCGCTGCTCAAGATCGACAATGCCGCGGTCCGGCAGCTGCAGATCGACAAGCTTGCCCGCCTCAGGCGCGAACGTGATCCGGGCGCGGTCACGCAGGCGCTCGACGCGCTCACGCGCGCCGCCGCCGGTGGCAACGCCAATCTGCTGGCGCTCGCCATCGACGCCGCGCGCGCCAAGGCGACCGTCGGCGAGATTTCTTCGGCGCTCGAGAAAGTGTTCGGGCGCCATCGGGCGGAGATCAAGACGATTTCCGGCGTCTACCAGCGGGAGGTCGGCATGACCGGCAACGTCGAGCAGGTGAAGAAGCGCGTTGCCGAATTCGAGGAGAATGAAGGCCGCCGGCCGCGCATCCTGGTCGCCAAGATCGGGCAGGACGGCCACGACCGCGGCCAGAAAGTGATCGCGACCGCGTTCGCCGATCTCGGCTTCGACGTGGATATCGGGCCGCTGTTCGCGACGCCGGCCGAGGCCGCCCGCCAGGCGGTCGAGAACGACGTCCACATTCTCGGCATTTCCTCGCTCGCCGCCGCCCATCTCACGCTGGTGCCTGAGCTCAAGGCGGAGCTCGAGCGCCAAGGCCGCGGCGATATCATGATTGTTGTCGGCGGAGTGGTGCCATCGCAGGACTGCGACGCACTACGCCAAGCCGGCGCCGAGGCGATCTTCCCGCCCGGCACCGTGATCACCGAGGCGGCCGAGGCACTGCTCACGCGGCTCAATGCACGGCTGCGCCACACGCGTAGCGCGGCGCAGTGATCGGGAGCAATTGTCGCCTCACCCGATATCGCTCAGACGAACGGAGAAGCCCGGCAAGGCCGGCGTGGTCAGCGTGTCCTGCGGTCCATCACGACCAGGTCACCTCGATCAGCTCGAAATTTTCGCCCTCCTTTGGGCATCGCAAACAAATGAAGGCCGGGCTATGGGCCCGGCCTTTACGTCGCTCCAAACGGTTCAGGCGCGGCGCTATCCCGCGCCCGCCGTCACCTGACGTTTTCCGCCACGTCGCGCTTGTCGAGGACGGCGCGGGCGTGCTTGACGATATGGTCGGCCACGATCGCATGCCCTTCGGCGGTCGGATGGATCGCGCCGCTATAGAGTCCGGCCCAGGCGGGCTGCAGCATGTCGACCACCGCCGTTCCCTCGCGGTGGGTATTGGCCGCCAGGAATGCATCGTTGGGCGAGCGGAAGAGCCGCCAATGATGCTCGTAGGTCAAGGTCGCGGCCGGCGAGTAGGGCTTGAACTCGTTGCCGCCGAGCGGCACCCGCGGAACCCGCATCTCGATGCCGTCCGCAAAGGCCTTCTTGGGATCGCGCGCGCACATCCCGCGCTTGGTGAATTCCGGGAGGTGGTCGGTCACCAAGGTGAAGCCGGTGCCGGTTCCGGTCGCAAGACCGGCCGGGCAAGACTTGCCCTTGGTGCTGGAGATGCATTCGAGCTT
This sequence comes from Xanthobacteraceae bacterium, assembly GCA_036522235.1. Classification (GTDB taxonomy): domain Bacteria; phylum Pseudomonadota; class Alphaproteobacteria; order Rhizobiales; family Xanthobacteraceae; genus VAZQ01. The sequence goes on along the minus strand of DATDGG010000586.1, from coordinate 34,513 downwards.
GTCGAGCAGCTCGTGCAGGAAATCGGCGGTCTCGGCCAACCGCCCGCGATCGAGCTTGAGGCCGGGATGCACGTCCATTCCGAGCGTCGGCTGCGAGCCGCACAGGGCGCCGGTCTCATCGTACTGAATCGGCTCGTAGGAGGATTGCAGCACGCGCGTGGGCGGGATGCCAAAGCCGTCCGCCAGCGCGTCCTTGACGGCCTTCATGCGCACATCGAGCACGCTGAGATAGGACCGCGCCACCTGCGGACCGAAGCGGATGGAGCTGCCGACCCAACTCGCAATCGGCGCGAAATCGGCGGCGCTGTCCGATATCGCATAGGCGGCGAGCGCGCCGAAGCCGACATCGTTGCCGCCGATCGACATCATCACAAGATCGACCGGCCGTTTGCGCAGCTGCGGCGGACACCACATCTTGCTGACCCGTGCCGAGCTGATCGCGGTGCTGCCCTGGGTAAATTCCGGCAGCGTATAGGCTGCGGCCTGCGTGCGCGCGGCGGCGCCGCCGCGGCAGATCAGGTCGCTCAACTGATCGAGCTGCGCCTTGACCTTGGCGCCGCCCTGCTCGCTGAAGCCCTCGCGCGCGTCCATCTCGCCGAACAGGCCTTGCGCGATCTCGGCCCCGGAGCAGGTGAAGCTCGCGAACGTGATCGAGCGATGGCGATTCTCGAGCGCGAGCTCGATGCCGACCCGGAACGGATAGCCGTATTGCGAGCGGTGGCAATCGCGGCTCAGCCATTTGGCGGCCGCCTTGTCGAAGGCCGCCTGGAATTCCGGCGAATTCGGCTTGAAGATGCGATCCGCCGCCTCGTCGTCCATGTAGCGCTTCGGCAAGACCTTGGGATTGAACTGGTCTTCAGCCGAAGCGAGGCCGAAGCCGGGGGCCATGCCGCCCAAAGCCGGCTTCTTGTCGAGATCCTTGGACGCGACCTCATCGCGCAGCAGCTTCGGGTCATAGACCATCTGCCGCCCGGCGCTGAACTGGACGGGCCGATCCGGGTTGCTTTCACCCGAAGCGAACGAATCGCCGAGCGCCACGATGAAGAGGTCTTCGACCACCACATCGTGCTCGGCGAGCTCACGGCCGTCCGGCAATTTCACCGTGACCGACACGCCGGAGCTAGCGCGGTCGAGCGCATAGGGAACGCGCGCGACGGTGAGCTTGTCCTTGCAGGCGAGCTTCTTGCTCTCCGCCTTGCCGCCGGGCTTGCGCGGCTGCCAGGTCCAGACGCAGTCGCCGGTCACGCCGGCGAGCTGGTCGGGCGCGATCCCGATCTGCACCGTGTGGGCGTCGGGCAGGACGTAGTCTTCCTTGGCCGAGCCCCAGGAATATTTTCGCTCGCAGATCGGCAGATAGTGGCGCGGGCGGCTATTGCTCTCGTAGCAGGTGTCGCCGAGAGTCTGCGCGGCCCAGCCGAGCCGGCTTTGCTGATAGCGCGGGCCGGCGGTTTCGGCGCAGCGATCCGGGGTCGAGGCGTCCTTGCAGTCCGGATCGTTGAGACGGCGCTCCAGGCGCCAGACGATGTCCGCCGGCAGCGGACCGGCGCCGCGCACCGAAGTGAAGGCAGCCTCGTGCAGGGCGAACGAGTGCGTGGACTTGAAGAACCGGAACGGGCTTTCGACCTGCCAGACCAACTCGGCAGCTTGGACCGTACCGGCGGCGAATGTAATGAAGGACGCGACGAGCCAAAGGCTCGTCGAGAGCGCGTGCCGACGCATGACTTCCCCTCCGCCGCCCCCACCGGAGGCATATGATACAGAATTGGTCGGGCGAGGCAGCCGGAAAGTTCATCCATCCGTTACCAAAAATCGGGGGCGAGCGTGCGATTTGGACCTAACATGTTGAATTTAGCGGCGAAAATCTGGAAATTTCGGGGCGGAATTTTTTGGATTTTGGGCATCGGTGTTGCGCTCAGCGGTTGCATCAGCTCGACTTCCCCAATCCTGAGCGACCCCAAGCCGTTGCTCGGCGAGCGCGGGGTGATTCACACCTTCAGCCTGTCGGGGGGCGCCGCCCATGAGCCCGGCCTGGTGTCGTTTCAATGGAGCGGCAGCCGCTATGTGGTTGCCGGCAAGTCGATCGGCATCAGCGATTTCACCGCCTACGCCTATGAGGGGCGCGACTGGATCGTGCAAGGCACGACGCAGCGTCCCCCGCGCCGGGTCGAATATGGCCTCGCCCGCAAGCTCGCCGATGGCGTCTATCTGCTCGTGCCCATCAATGAGGACGACGCCGATGGCCCGACGCGCGACAAATTCTGCACCAAGACGCAAGATGCCTCCTGCCGGATCGCAACGCCCGAGCAGCTTTTCGTGTTCGCCCGAGCCAGCGCCGACAAGCCCCCGGAAGCCGGCGGGCTCGCGGTGGTGATTCCGGACCGCGATGGCGCGAAACACTGAATGACCCGAAACGAACCCGCAGTTCCCGATATCGCGCGGCTCGCGCGCGGCATCCGCGCCGGCGAGCGCGCCGTCATCGCGCGCGCCATCACGCTCATCGAAAGCCGGCGCGCCGACCACCAGCAGGCCGCCCGCCGCCTGGTGCAGGACCTTTTGCCCGACACCGGCGGCGCCGTGCGGGTCGGAATTACCGGCGCGCCCGGGGTCGGCAAATCGACCACCATCGATGCGCTCGGCAGCTCTCTCACCGCGCAGGGCCGCAAGGTCGCGGTGCTCGCGGTCGATCCGTCCTCGACCCGGACCGGCGGATCGATCCTGGCCGACAAGACCCGGATGGCGCGCCTCGCGGTCGATCCCCAGGCTTTCGTGCGCCCCTCGCCGGCCTCCGGCACGCTCGGCGGGGTCGCCGCCAAGACGCGCGAATCGATGCTGCTGTGCGAGGCGGCCGGCTACGATGTGGTGCTGGTCGAGACCGTCGGCACCGGCCAGTCCGAGACCGTGGTGGCCGACATGACGGATTTTTTCTTGGTGCTGATGCTGCCGGGCGCCGGCGATGAGCTGCAGGGCCTCAAGAAGGGCGTGGTCGAGCTTGCCGATATGATCGCCATCAACAAGGCCGACGGCGACAACCTGCCGCGCGCCCAGGCGGCAGCGGCGGACTATCGCGCGGCGCTGCATATTCTGGGCAGCCGCTCGCCCCATTGGTCGCCGCCGGTCGTGACCTATTCGGCCTTGACCGGCGAGGGCATTGCGCAATTGTGGGCGAAGGTCATGGAGCACCACACACGCATGACGGAGCTCGGCGCGCTTGCGGCACATCGGCGCGCCCAGCAGGTCAAATGGATGTGGGCTATGCTCGAGGATCGCATCGCGGCTCGGCTGCGGACGGACCCGGCGCTGCGCGCCAAGCTTCCGCGCCTCGAAGCGGCGGTCGGCGACGGGCGAATGTCGGCGTCACTGGCGGTCGAGGAACTCGCCGCCGCGCTTGGAGTTTGAGGCGGCAAGGCTGGACCGGGGGCGGTAGGGGAGCACAATGAATAAGCTTGTCTCCCTCGCCGCCGGAAGTGAATTGATGGAAACACGGACCAAGTCTCCTGTCCGGGAGCATTATTGCCTTTTCGACACCGCCATCGGGGCGTGCGGCGTGGCGTGGAGCGAGCACGGGCTGACCCGGCTGCGCTTGCCGGAATCCGATCGCGGCGCGACCGAGAAGCGGCTCAAGGCACGCGCCGCCAAGGCGTGCGAGGCACCGCCGCCGGGAATCGATCGGCTGATCGCGGACGTCCAAAGCTACATGAGCGGTCGCTGCACCGATTTTTCATCGGTCGTGCTCGACCTGACGGGCGTCGACGCCTTCGAGAGGCAAGTCTACGCGGCGGCGCGACGCATCCCATGGGGACGCACCACGAGCTACGGCGAGCTCGCGCGTCAAATCGAGGCACCCGAAGCCGCCCGCGCGGTCGGACGCGCGCTCTCGTGCAATCCCGTTCCGATCATCGTTCCGTGCCACCGTATCTTGGCCAAGGGCCATCGCATCGGCGGCTTCTCGGCCCCCGGCGGCGCCTTCACCAAGCAGAACTTGCTTGCGCTCGAGGGCGTGCGCATCGAAGCCGGCACGCCGCTGCTGCCGGGGTTCGTTTGACCGCCACGATCCTCCTCACCGGCTTCGGCCCGTTTCCGGGCGCGCCGTTCAATCCGACCGGACCGCTGGTGGTGGCGCTGGCACGGCACCGGCGTGGAAACTTTCGCAACACGCGCCGCATCGCCCATGTGTTCGCGACCAGCTACCGTACCGTGGACCAGGAACTCCCGGCGCTGCTCGCCCGCGAGCGGCCCGATGCGCTCGTCATGTTTGGGCTCGCAGCACGCAGCCGCCACATCCGCATCGAGACGCGCGCCCGCAACGCGCTCACCGGCCGGGTGGCGGATGCATACGGGCACGTGCCGACCGCGCGCATGATCGCGCCGGGTGAGCGCGCGACGCGACGCTTGCGGGTTCCAGCGCCGCGGCTCGTTGCGGCGGTCCGTGCTGGGGGCGCGTCGGCGACGCTCTCCCACGACGCCGGCGACTATCTTTGCAACTATCTCTGCTGGCGTGCCGGCGAAGCCGCCGAACGGGACGGGGGTCCACGCCTGGTGGCATTCGTGCATGTGCCGAACGTGCACCGGACAAGCGCCCGCGTGCCGCGCGCGCGGCAGCGGCTTGGTCGGCGGCCGCGACCGCCGGCAGCCTTCGCCGATCTCGTCCTTGCGGGCGAGGCGATCCTGCGTGCGGTGCAGGCGGCGCTGCGATGTTAACTGATTAACCCTGCGCACATTTGCCTGCCCGCCCGCGATCCCGAGTAACCCTTCAGGCCTTAGATCTGTGCGAGAGCTTTCGCCGGAGAGGCCTGCCATGGATATCGATCGCCGCAATCTGCTTGGGCTTGGCACCGGCGTGGCCGGCGTGGCCGCCGCGAGCGTGATCGCTTCGCCGGCGCGCACCGCAACCGCTCCGATCGGAACGCTCGGTCTTGATGCGGCGCATTTCGGCCTGCGTCCCGGCAGCAGCGACGACCAGAGCCGCGCGCTGCAAAGCGCCATCGATGCCGCCGCGCGCGCACGCACACCGCTCGCCATCGCGCCCGGGACCTATCGGGCCGGCAATCTGAAGCTGCCGCCCGGCGCCCAGCTCGTCGGCGTGCGCGGGGCGACGCAGATCGTGTTGACCGAGGGCCCCGCTTTGCTCGCCGCCGCCGGCGCCGATCACGTCACGCTGTCGGGCCTCACGCTCGACGGAAGCAAACGCCCGCTCGGCGACGCGCACGGCCTGGTGAACCTCGAAAACTGCCGCGCGCTGCGCATCGTCGATTGCGAGATCGGCGCCAGCGGGGGTCACGGCATCCGCCTGGTCGCGGTCGAGGGCGAAGTCAGCGACAGCACGCTCACCGACATCGCCGACGTCGCCATTCTCTCCTACAACGCGGCGGGACTCCTGGTCGCACGCAACACCATCACCGGCGCCGGCAATAACGGCATCCAGATCATCCGCTGGGAGACCGGCGATGACGGCACCATCGTAATCGACAACCGCATCGAGAACGTGGCCAATCGCTCGGGCGGCTCCGGCCAGTACGGCAACGCCATCAATGCGTTTCGCGCCGCCAACGTGATCGTGCGCGGCAACCGCATTCGCCGCTGCGCATTTTCCGCAGTGCGCGGCAATACCGCCTCCAACGTCCATATCGAGGGCAACAGCATCAGCGACGCCGGCGAGGTCGCGATCTATTCCGAGTTCGGATTCGAGGGCGCGCTCATCGCCAACAACAGCGTCGATGGCGCCGCCATCGGCGTCTGCGTCACCAACTTCAACGACGGCGGGCGCCTCGCGGCGGTGCAGGGCAACATCATCCGGAACCTGAAGCCGCAACGCCCCGCCGGCACCGATCCGGGCGACGCCGCCGGTATCGGCATCGCGGTCGAAGCCGATACGGCCGTCACCGGCAACGTGATCGAGAACGCGCCGCTCGCCGGCATCATGCTCGGCTTCGGCCGCTACCTGCGCGACGTGGTGGCGACCGGCAATGTGGTGCGCAAGGCCGATATCGGCATCGCCGTCTCGGTGACGCCGGGCGCCGCCACGGCGCTCGTCGCCGACAATGTCATCACGGATTTCCGGCGCGGCGCCATCGTCGGCATGGCGGGCGCCAAGCCGGTCACGGCCGACCTGTCCCAAGGCGGCCTCGAGGCCCATGCTCACCTGACGATCAGCGGAAACCGCGTCCGCTAAGCCCTTTTGTTACCGTCATTTAACCTGCATGCCGGCCGCGCCGGCGTTGCGCGATCGCACATATGCGCGCCATATTTCGCTGGACACTGGGTCGTCGACCAACCTCACCTCACGCCATGCGCCGTCCGATCAGACGTATCGTGCTCACCATCCTTGCCATCTTCCTGTTTCCCTTGGCGCTCCACGGCGCCCTTTACTCCATGCAGACGCGCGCGGAGAGCTATGCCACCGCCGATTGGTCGAGCATCGGCATGCTGCGGCCGGCGAGCACCGAGCGCGAGGCGCGGCTGTTGATCTTCACCGGCCGCACCGGCCATTGGCGCGGAATTTTCGCCGTTCACAGCTGGGTCGTGTTCAAGGCTGAAGGCGCGCCAAGCTGGAACCGGTACGACGTCGTCGGCTGGGGCGAGCCCGTGCGCAACAATTACTGGGCGCCGGACAGCCGTTGGTGGGGCACGGCGCCGCGCGTGCTGCTCGACATCCGCGGCGCGCAGGCGGCCGCCCTCATTCCGCGGGTCGAGGCCGCGATTACCAGCTACCAGTACGGCCACGCCGGCGATTATCGGATCTGGCCGGGCCCCAACAGCAATACGTTCACCGCGAGCCTGCTGCGCGCCATGCCCGAGCTCGAGACGACGCTGCCGTCCAATGCCATCGGCAAGGATTTCCGCGCCGGCCCCTATCTTGGCCTGACCGACAGCCGTACCGGGATCGAGGCTTCCTTGTTCGGCATTGTCGGGGTCAAGCTCGGCTGGGTCGAGGGCGTCGAAGTCAACTTCCTGGGCCTGGTCGCCGGCCTCGACCTGCGCCATCCGGCCATCAAGCTGCCGGGCTTCGGCCGCATCGGCGTCGACGACGGCACCGCGCTCGCGGCGCCAGCCGGCTGAAGCTCTCAAGCAATCGCGCGGCGCTCCCATGTTGCCCTGCAACAATACCTGCGCAATCCACGAGCGCGGGCGGCGGCAGATTTTTTTGCACGGATTGCATCCCCAAAAAAACAGACCCGCCCGGCGGGGGGAGCCGGGCGGGCCGCATTGATCGGCGCCAGGGGATCGGGGGGGGGCAGCGCCGATCGGGGTTTCTGAACCGGCAGCCACGCGGCCGCCTTCAATCATTTGACGCAGCAGCGGCGAAAAAGGTTCACCGGGGGGCGATCTTTTTTTCCGCCCGCGATGCCCCCCCTACCGAGGGGCCGAGACCTGCATCACGCTCGCCGCATCGACCGGGGCGGGCGCCAGCGACAGGACCGCCTGGTAGGCATCTACCAGCCCGGCGCCGGATTGATTGTCGGCCGCCTTGTCGAATGGGCTGGGCACCAGGTGATGGGCGGTCCCGGTCAGGGCCTGGCGCAGCGTTTCGGGCCCGAGATCGGGCTTGCGCTCGAGCATCAGGGCCGCGGTTCCGGTCACATAAGCGGCCGAGAACGAGGTTCCGGAGGAAACCTGCAAGGTCCCGTTCGGGGCCAGCAGCATGAGATCGACGCCCGGCGCGGCCACCGCGATATAGGGGCCCCGATTGGCGAAGGCCGGCATTTGGTCGTTGGTATCCGTCGCCGTGACCGCGATGACGTTGGGGTCGGCCGCCGGATAAAGCGGCGGCGACTTGGCGCCCCGGTTGCCGGCCGCCGCTATTAGAATGACACCCTTGTCGTGAGCCTGTGCGACGGCGCGCGCGATACCGGGGTCCTGCGGACCCGCAAAGCTCATATTGACGATGCGCGCACCGTGGCTCACCGCCCAGTCCAGTCCCGTCCTGATGGCGAAATCCGTGCCGTCCTCGGCGCCGTTGCCGCTGAACGCACGCACCGCCAGAATCTGCGCCGACGGCGCCGCCCCCATGAGCCGGCCATGCGCCGCAATGGCGCCCGCGATGGCGGTTCCGTGGCTGTGGGCCTTGAAACCGGTTCCGAGCGCATCGTATGAGCCGGCGATGTCGCCGGCGAGATCAGGATGGGTGACATCGACGCCGGAATCGATCACCGCGACCAGGACCCGGTTGCCTTGGGCGAGCCCATGGGCCTGCGGGAGATGCATCTTCTCCAGCATATATTGCGCCGGATCGCCTTCGCTGGCCGCTGCCGGCTTCGCGGCACCGTCTTGCAGCACGAACAGATAATTGGGCTGCGCCGAAAGGCCATCGTTCTCGAGCTCGCGCACGACCACCGGCACCGAGCGGCGATCAGTGATGTGCCAGCGCACCAAGGTCGTGCCGCCGAGCTGGAAGGGGACGGACTGCAGGCGCGCGAGCCGATATCGCCGCCCCAGCGCGTCGGTCTGCTGATTGGTGGTCGAATTGGCGAGCTCGACCACGACCTCGTCGGGCACGTAGCGCCGTTCGTTGGCCGCCGGGACGCCGCTGCCGCCGCGCCGAAGCGCCTGCGGGCCCTGGCCGCCGGGCGGCTGCGAGCCGCCGGTCACGACCGGCTGGGTCGTCACGATCACGGGATTTGTCGGCACGATCGGTTGCACCGGAACGATCCAGTGGGGCGGATGGGTCCAGATCGGATGACGCGGACCGTGCGGCTCGCCGTCACCGTTGCCATTGCCCGGTCCATCGCCGCCGTTATTGACCACCACCTTGCCGCAGCGGTCCGGATTGTTGTTGCGTCTTGACCTGAGGCAGGGATTGACCACCACCCCCCTGATATTGCCGATCCCGCGGGCGGCACCGATCGCGCCGTTGTTGAACGCACCGCCACTGATTGCGCCGCCGCTGACCGCCCCACCGCTGACCCCACCAACGCCGACCGTGCCGCCGCCCGGATTGCCCCTCGGGATGTAGACTCCGGTGCTGACCGGCCCGATGGCGTGTACGCCGGCAATACCGGAGCCGAGGTTCATGGCAAGCGCCGATGTGCCCGCGGGGGCGGCGACGATGAGCGCCACCACGGCTGCCGAAAGAAGCAGTTTGCGTTGCGCGAGTTCCCTGTCAGAGCGCATGACCATGCCTCCGTTGATACGCGGTGCAGCTCAATTTCAGGCCGGCCCTATGGCAGGAGCATGATCCTGCTCCGGGGGCCGAATTGTGTCTCCGCGTTCCGCCCCAAGCCCTCCCCCGCTTGCGGGAGAGGGAACCGGAGGGAGCGGGCGCTATTGCTTCGGCGCGATCAAATCGATGATCGCGGTTTGGGCCGCCATCACCTTGATGTGATCTTCCTTGGCCTTGCCGGTCTCGGGCAGGCGGATCGTATACATCCCGCCCGCCGTCGTCGGGCCATCGATCATCGAAGCCTTGTTGGCGATGAGAAAGGCCGTGATCTGGCTCATCTCCGCCTTCTGGGCAAAACGGATGGACGCGAGCGTGCCATCGTTCACCTCGGCAGACGCCAAATCCATGCCGGTCGGGCCAACCGTTTCCTGCTTCGCCACCTCGGTACCGGCCTCATGCTTGATCAAGCCGGTGGTGATCACGCCCGCCTGCAGTACGATCGCGAGCGCGCCGGCGGCCGTCGCCATCGCCAGCGTGCGGGGCGAGAAGCTCGCGATGAAGCCCGCGAACCGGCCGGCGAGGTTGAAGGAAACCTGCGGCTTGCGCACCGGCTCGGCGTCGATCGCGGCAAACAGCTTCTCCATGGCGCGCGCCGAGGGCGCGCCCAGCGTCTCGTTGAGATGGATGGTCTCGTTGAGCTCTTCGCGGGCGAGATTGAAGCGCCGCATCAGCTCGCGGTCGGCGGCGAGCGCTTTTTCCACGCGCTCGGCATCGCGCCGATTGAGCGTGCCCGCCGCATGCCACGGCAAAAGGGTCTCGAGGTCCTCGCGCTCTTTGTTGATCGTGTTCATGGCCAACCTCTTTCTATTCCTTCCGCCTTAAGCAGTTCCGCCAACCGCTTGCGCGCGTAGAACATGCGCGTTTTGACCGTGTTTTCCGGGATACCGACGATCAGCGCCACTTCCTCCACGGACTTCTCGTGGTAGTAGACGAGATCGATGATCTCCCGATGTTCCGCCGAAAGTCCCATCAGGCACTTCCGGATGATCGCACTCTTGTCCTTCTTCTCCAGGGCAGTTTCCGGGTCATCCGAGGGATCCTCGATCCCGGCTGCCGCCTCTTCGTCCAATTCCTCGTCGGGCCGACGCCGAAGCGCCGACAGCGCCTTGAATCGCGCGATCGCCAACAACCAAGTTGACACCGCGGACCTCCCTTCGAACCGACCAGCCTGACGCCATACGTCAAGAAACACTTCGCTGATCAAGTCCTCCGCCGTGCTTTCATCACGCACAAGTCGCAAAACAAACCGATACACGCGCACATGGTGCCGAGCGAACAGCACCTGCATGGCGAGCCGGTCGCCAGAAGCAATTCGCCCGATCAGGACTTCGTCGGCTGTCGCTTGCATCGCGCCCTGACGGTCGGCTCGAGGATTAGTCGCGCGGGGGTGAGGTTCGGTTCAACGATCCGTGATGGACTTTGTGGCGCGGCCACCCCCCGGAACCGCGCCCCCGCCCTCCGGCCGGCAAAACCGGTACCAAACCGGACGATGATCATAGCCCATAAAGCGCTTTTGCAACCGCCCGCCTGACGCAAGGTGGTGGATTCATTTGGTCTCGACCCCGCAATTTGCCGCATTTCCGGACGTAAAGCGCCGCTTTTCGCAAAAAAATGGCGATCAAGCGGCAATCGGCCGCCAAGCCCGCCACGATGACATTATCGTCTGCCAATTGTTAACCACTCCAATCGAACCAGGCGACGATTCGCCAAGGCCTCATGTCCCCACCCGCAACGGGGAGTGTAGCTTACGCAAGGCTGCGACCACCGAGAGTGCGGTGATGCGGCCGGTCCTGGGATTTTCCGAGGGGACGTTCTCGATCTTGAGCGTGAACCGCGCCGAGTCGGCCTCGACCTCGATGGTGTGGCAATTGCGGTCGACGGTCGGATCGGCCCAGATTTCGGTGCGGGTGCGCTCCGGCCCGATGCCGGCGAGCGAGAGCGCCGCCGCGACGTTGACATTGGCCGGAAAGCCCGCCGCGGCTTCGCCCGCGGTCCCGCTGAACACGCATTTGGGCTCGCTGAGGTTGTCGACCGAGATGCCGTGCGCCACCAGGTAGGGGGCGCCGGCGAGGCCGTTCGGAGGCTTGCGGGTGGTCATGCGGACCATCCGGATGGAGCCTTCGGCGGCGGCCGTCACCGCGTCGAGCCCGAGCAATGCACCGGTCGGCACGATGATCTGTCCGCCCCGCTCCTTCGCCAGCGCCATGAGATCGGCGCGCGCCAAGAGCGCGCCGGCGCTCAGCACCATGACGGTCTTGCCGGCTTCGAGCATGGGTCGGCAGATCTCCTCGATCAGCGCGGCGGGCGCGCACTCGACCGCGAGGTCGGCCAGATCCGGGAACGCTTCGAGCTCGACCAACGGGCAGTCGATCCCTTCGGCCCTGAGCCAAGCCTGCGCCTTGGCGCGGTCGCGGGCGGCCGCACAGGCGAGGCTCAGGCCCGGCAGGCCGTCGGCCAGCCGGCGCGCAACCACGCGGCCGATCGCGCCAAGACCGGCTATGGCGACGCGGGTCATGCCGCGATTCTCATTGGACAACCTCCCTGAAATGCCGTCATACGCGGCTTGATTTCGCCTCACAAGCAACCCGGCATGGTCCAGCCCCTGACCTTACGGCGCCCCCCTCCGGCACCACTCGCTGATGTGCGGCAAAAGAAGAGTTGACCTGGCCCGCAACAAACGCAAACTGCCCCAGCTTCAAGGAGGTTCACATGTTCAGACAAGTCTCCGCTGCCGCCTTGGGTGCCTTGCTCGCGTGGAGCGGCACCGCCCTGGCGCAGAATTTTCCGACCCATCCCATGGTGATGGTGATCCCGTTCGCGGCCGGCGGCCCGCAGGACGTGCTCGGCCGGATCATCGGGGCGCGCATGAGCGAGATCCTGGGCCAGCAGGTGATCATCGAAAATGTCGGCGGCGCCGGCGGCATGACCGGCTCGGTGCGCGTCGCCCATGCGGCGCCCGACGGTTACACTTTCGTGCTGGCGAGCGTGGGGACCCACGCGCAGAACCAGACCCTGTACAAGCAGCCGCTTTATGACGCGGCGACGGATTTCACGCCGGTCGCGCTGATCGCCGAGACCCCGATCGCCCTCATCACCCGCAAGGACTTGCCGCCGAACAATCTCAAGGAATTCGTCGCCTATGCGAAAGCCAACCAGGCCATGATGAAATACGGCTCGGCGGGCGCGGGCTCGGCCACGCATCTGGGCTGCGTGGTCCTCAACTACGTGATCGGGGTCGATATCACGCATGTCCCCTATCGCGGCACCGGCCCGGCCATGCAGGACCTCGCCGGCGGCCGCATCGATTATCTGTGCGACATCATCGCCACCGCCAAGCCGCAGATCGACGCGGGCGCCGTGAAGGGCCTCGCCATCATGACCAAGGACCGCGCGGCCGTGCTGCCGAACCTGCCCACCACCTTGGAGCAGGGCACGGATGTGCAGGCCTATACCTGGAGTGCGATCTTCCTGCCCAAAGGCGCGCCCGCGGACGTGGTGAAGAAGCTCAATGGCGCGATCGTCGAGGCCATGCACGCGCCCGTCGTGCGCGATCGCATGGGAGGTCTCGGTGCCGTGCTGGTTTCCGACGATCGGGCCACCGCGGAATATCTCGGACAATTCGTGAAGACCGAGATTGCGAAATGGGCCGTCCCAATCAAGGCGAGCGGCGTGAGCATCGATTGATGTGGTCGCGCCGCCCGTGCCGGTTCCGGGCGGAGCGTTGAGGGCAGCGGGGGCCTGAACGTTGCTTTGCTGGCGTCCGCCGTCCGCGTGATGGTGTTCGCGCTCGGGCCTTGCGTGCACGACACGGTATTCACGATTACCGGTGGTCGTGGTATCATACTGACGTTCATGGTACCGCAACCCGACAGCAGTTCGCCGCATTTGCGCCCCCCGGAGCGCCAACAATTCCACAATTGCGCCAATCTGCGGCCACGCCTACCGACCTTGATCCGACCGCGGCACGACAAGAGGACCGCGCGCCGATGACCCACCGGATTGCGATCATCGCCGCCATTGCGGTGATGGCGACCGGGCTCCCGTTGCTGCAGGGGCGGGATGCGCGGGCGCAGGACGCGCCGCAGTCTCTGCAGCCATCCGCGCCACCCGCCGAGCCGGCCGTCACGCCGCCTGCTCGCAAGTCGCACGGCGGCAGCCATCCGGCCGCGAGCGGCAACGTGATGCGGGGCGGCGATACGATCAGCTTGATCGCCACGCTGCCCTGGTGGCGCGTCGCCGAGTCGCGCCAGCCTGATCCCGGCCAGCTCGAAAGCCCGATCCTGACCGCGTGCGATGTGTGGCTCGGCTTCCCGTTCGCGACCGCGGACGCGCGCTCCCTGACGGTGCGGCTCGCGGCGGCCCAGCATGCGGGCGAGATCGACCAAGTCGCCAATCGGATCACGGTCGTCGACGCCGGCGAGCTCAACGAGATCGATCTGACCGCGCCGGAGGAGCCGCAGAACCCCTCGCACCCATGGCTGAGCGTCCTGCTGGCGCTCTTGGGCGGCGCCGTGGCGGCGTTCTCGGCCGCGCGCTATCTCACGGCTTGAGAGCACCCAAGGCGTTTCGTACTCTGCCGCCCGCATTTTTCTTTCAGCCCCGAGGTTCGCAACGTGTCTCGCTTGAAATTGACGTTTGCCTGCGGCGTCTATGATCGCACCGAGGCGCTGCGCACCGGCGACGTGGAAGTCGAGGGCATCGACCTCAATTTCCTGGCCATCGAGGCGCCGCGCGAAATCTTCGACCGCATGAGCGGCCGTCAGGAGTTCGATGTCGCGGAGTTTTCGAGCGCCGAATTCATCAGCCGGCTGGCACGCGGCGGCTGCCCGTTCGTGGCGCTGCCGGTGTTCCCCTCGCGCGTGTTTCGGCACGGCTATATCTACATCAATCGCCAATCCGATATCCGCGCGCCGCAAGACCTCGCCGGCAAACGCATCGGCGTCCCGCTCTATACGATGACGGCCGCGGTCTGGATTCGCGGGCATCTGTTCCACCAATATGGCGTCGATCTTTCGAGCATCCGCTGGATCGAAGGCGCCACCAATGAAGCGGGCCGGCACGGCGAACCGAACGCGCCGGCGCTGCTGCGGCCCCCCCGCGTCGAGCACGACCCCAAGGGCCGCTCGCTGCGCGACCTGCTCGCGAGCGGCGAGATCGACGCCATCGCGAGCTCGCAGCGTCCCCTGCCCCACCCGGATATTGCGCCGCTGTTCCCGGATTCGCGGGCCGTCGAGCGCGCCTTCTACCGCGCGACCCGCATCTTTCCGATCATGCATCTCATCGTGATCCGCCGCGACGTCTACGAGCGCCATCCCTGGATCGGCAACAGCCTCTACAAGGGCCTCCTCGAAGCCAAGGCCAAGGCGCTCACGCGCATGCGCAAGACCGGCGCGCATCCTTATATGCTGCCCTGGGTTCATCACGACGTCGAGGACATCGACGACGTGTTCGGCGGCGACCCCTATCCCTACGGGGTCGAGGCCAATCGCCCGACGCTCGAAGCGCTGGTGCAGTATATGGCCGAGCAACACTTCATCCCGCAGCCGATCCCGATCGCGGAGCTGTTCGTGCCGCTCGTCTCCGCGCACGGGTAGATGACCCAACAGAAGTGCATGGCTGCGGGGCGCTGAGTTATTGAAAATACAATCCGGAAACAATAAACCGCCGTCGCGGGGGCGCTTTAGCCATGCAGCCGACGCAGATCGACGGCCACTACGTTGCCCTCCACTGCTCGGGCCTGCTTGTTAATAACAAACTAAAAAAACAAGCGAGCCCGGTTGCCGACCGCGGTGCGGTTCTTGGGGGCGTCCACACGGTCGCGCTCGGCGCATAAGAGCTCCGCAGCTAAGAGCTCAGCACATAAGAAAAGTCCGGCGCGGTTTTCCGCGCCGGACCCAATTCACCACTTTCAATTTCCCGAGTACGCCGATCGGGGCGATTCGTCAACCAACTTCTCCATCACTTCCGCGATTGATTGAAATATCTCAAATCCGGCGGTGGCTGATCCTTCTTCGCCGGCATCAAGTAGCCATCGGCGCTGAGGAAATAGCTCTCCTTGCCGATCGAGACATGATTGTTGTTCTCGTTGCAATCATAGTCGAACCAGATTGGATTCTTGGCGCGACGGAAGTCCTTGGTCACCGTCCACGGACGGGTCAACGCGTGGTCGATGGTCGTAATCTCATCGTGCAACAGATCCGGCTTGGATCTGTCGAGGAAGATTCGCTCCCTGACGATGGTCTGATTGTCCTTATGCAGCGGAAGGCCGTCCACGTCCAAATCGCGAGGCCCTTTCATGTTTCGCGTTTCCACCTCGAGCGTGTCGTAGCGGCCCTCGCCTTTCGCATCGATCCATCTTCCGATCGAATAGCCGGGCAGAGCCGGCTCTTCATTCGCCGGCCAATCACGGCCGTCGGTGTAAATCCGACGCGGCATCACATATTCGAACAGGATATACGTCGTCCTCGGCTGAATGATGATTTCGAGAGGATAAACGGCGGTCATTATCCGTGGCATGCCCGACGATCTGCACGTGAACCTTTCGTCATTGCCGGTTCCGCCGGCGGCTTGATCCGCCAGGCTCGCATCGAAGATCGCCTGGTACTCCGATGTCAGCGGGGCTTCCTGTCCGCGACTCTTGGGCTTGGTCGGATCCCACTGCGTTCCGCCGATCCTGATCCATTGGCCCGACCAATCCGGAAAACTGGGCAGATCCATCGCCCAGGAACTGCCCATGGTCAGGGCCGCTACTGCCGCAAGCGTGACCGCACCGATCGGGTTTCGCAAACGCATTGCTGTCCTCCCTGTGATCGCTGCAACGCAACCAAGCCCCCCCAATCGGTCGCGATGCCTGATTATTGCAATACGTCTCACGACCCGGCAATGGCCGGCATGAGAATGTTCCGGCTCGCGCAGGGTCGGGCTGAATGCTAAGTCACTGCATTGTCGAGACGCCTGGAGGAAGCTTGTCTGATGGGACTTGAACAGGTGAGCGGGACGGGGACGGCAGCGGCGGTCGATTTCGACCGGTTTCGCCTGCGCCGCTTTGTCGAAGGGCTCGCCGCCATCGGCGAGCTGGAGACGCGGCCGGGGACCAAGCTCGCGCATGTCGCGGGCGCGCTCGAGGCCAATCCCAAGGCCGTCCTGTTCGAGGCCGCCGGGCGCGAGGGCCATCCGCTCGTCGGCAATGCGCTCGCCAGCCGCCGGCGATTTGCCCATGCTTTCGGGGTCGCCCCAGCCAAGCTGCTACCGGAAATCCTCGCGCGCCTGCGCGGCAAGGCGGACTTCGTCGAGATCGGCCGCGACCAGGCCCCGGTGCAGGAGATCGTGCAGACCGGCGCCGAGGTCGATCTCACCAAGCTGCCCGTGCATCTGCAGCACGGCAAGGATGGCGGTCCCTTCATCTCCGCCGGCATGGATTTCACGCGCGACCGCGCCAGCGGCCTCACCAATGTGGGCTTGCGGCGCTTCATGCTGCGCGGCCGCGCCACCACCGGCGTCGATCTGGTGGCGCCGAGCGACCTGCGCAACATTTATGTCGCGGCGCTCGCGCGCGGCGAGCGGTTGCCGCTGAGCGTGGTGGTCGGCGGCCATCCGGTCGACTATTTCGGCGCGACCATGCGGATGCCGGGCGACGAGCTGTCGCTGCTCGCGCGCCTGCGCGGCACCGCGATGCCGCTCGCCAAATGCATCACCAACGATCTCCTGGTTCCGGCCGATGCCGAATGGGTGCTCGAAGGCTATCTGGGCGAGGAAGGCTATGCCGAAGCCGAAGGCCCCTATGGTGAGTTCCTCGGCTATTACGGCGGCGTCAAGATCAATCCGGTCTTTCACGTCACCGCGGTCACGCGCCGCCGCGACGCCCTGTTCCAGACGCTCACCATCGGCGGGCGCGCCATGAGCTGCACCGATACGGCGCAGCTTTGCACCTTGCGCACCGAAGTGCTGATCTGGCGGGCGCTCGAAACCGCGATCCGCGAGCCGCTGGCAGTCTATGCGCCGCCCGCGACGGGTGGCGTCTATAATGTGCGCATCGCCATGCGGGCGCGCGTGCCCGGCGAAGCCCGCAACGCCATCGCGGCCGCCTTCGGCTCGCTCGCCAATGTCAAGAACGTGTTCGTGGTCGATCCCGACATCGACATTTTCTCCGACGAGCAGATGGAATGGGCGCTCGCCACCAGGTTTCAGCCGGATCGCGATTTCGTCTGCGCGAGCGGCTTTCGCACCATCCCGCTCGATCCATCGCTCGAGCCCGGCGGCCTCGGCGCCAAGGGCGGCTACGATCTGACCATGCCGCCGGGCGTCGCCGCCCGCCTCGAAGCCGAGATTCCCGAACCGCCGCGCTATTCGGGCGCGCGCTTTGACTCAATCGAGGCCGCGCTGCGCGATGGTCCGAAATTCTTCGAAGACCTCATGGCCGCTCTCGGCAGCGACGACGGGCGCGAGATCGTGCTCGCGCTCGAGGAACTGCGGGCGCAAGGGCGCCTCGCGCGCGATGCGGCCGAGGGCCGCTACAGCCTGTGCACCCCCATCCCAACCCTCCCCGATAGGCCATCGCATTGATCGTTATGAAGGCACCGCGTCTCGGACTCCTTCTCCCCGCTTGCGGGGCGAAGACGGAGATGACGTACGTCCCGCTGATACACCGTACTTTAAAGCCCATTAACTGAAGCGAACGTCCGCCAGTTCATCTCGCGCGACTAAGCGTCCATTTATCTTTTTGAATTCATCTACGACCCTTGGAGCAAATCTCTTGGCATTTGAAACGCCAATCACGACCGCATTAGGGGCTCGCCAACTATTGCGAACGCGCTTGACATCTTCCAAAAGGCCCGCATCAATCGCAAGGTCAATGTTCGCCGTGTGCTTGCATTGTATGAGGCGAATAATTTGTCCGATTTCATCTCTAACAACAATATCGGCACCGCCATCGCCGGTCCGCCGCGTAAGAAGAGCATTAACTCCCTCTGAGATCAGTTGGTCTCGCACAAACTCTTCCAGCCCCAGATAGCCGGACCGGTCGATCTCAGCTAGTATATCGTCAGCGCTGCGCTGCCCACCCGATCTTTTTAGCAAGTCCACAAAGTCAGCCACTGAAATCTCTGATGAAGTAAATATCCGTCGGGAAGTCTCCCGACGACTCCGCAAAAGATTGTCCAAAATCACATCGTACGAATTGTCCTTAAGCAGCGGGTGCACTGCTCCCACTGTGTGAACAAACACCTCTTTAGTGGCGCCGATGCGGTAGGCACGATCTGTGCATTGGTCTTCAACCGCTGGGTTCCACCAGCGATCCAGGTGAATAACGTGATTGGCCGCGACGATGTTAAGGCCCACTCCTGCTGCTCTCGGCGACAGGATCAGTGCGGCAAATCCAGATAACGCGGAGAAGCGGTTTACAATCTCTTGCCGTTGGCCCGGAATAGTGTCGCCTCGTATATATTCTGGCCTAGAACAGCCAAATCTCTGTTCAATTAGACGGGATAAGACGGTCTGCATGCGCCTGTTGTGCACAAATATGATAACCTTCTCGTTCCTTGAAGCGATCTGCTCCAGCTTGTCAAATGCCAGCCTGAGTCGTGCCGACAACCTTATGTACTCGTCGCCCGACATGAGCCCGCCCATGACCGTCTCTGGATCAACCGGGTGGAGAGAAATTGAACGAAAGTCATGTAGGGCGCGTAGTATTTTGATTCGCCCCGCCTGTGTCGCAGCACTAACGTCGGCATATCGCTGAGCTTGAGTAACGGGCATCTCGGCTCGTATCATTGGCCCCTGATGCTTCGGCGGCAAATCTTTTGCGACGTCGTCTTTGAGACGTCGTATCGCGTATGGCGGAACCCGCCGTCCGTCCACTTCTGCCTTTTGCAGCAGCTCCCTGGAGAGTCTTTCAAGAGCCTGCCTGAGAGTTTCCGGGTCTTGTGCCTTCCCATATGCCTTCATGAAATCTTTAAGGGGGGCAAAGTATCCAGGAGCAGTAATATCGGTGATTGCCCAAAGATCGGAAATGCTATTTTCGACAGGCGTCCCCGTCATTGAAAGCACAAAATCAATGTTTAATGTTTTTAGGGTCGCATTGATACGGGTGACCGGGTTTTTCGCTTTCTGAATTTCATCTAGCACTGCAACACTGAACGGTATTCGCGCAAAGCTTATGTGATGGTCCCGGATGGTTTCGTAGGTGGTGAGTACCCAACTGCTCTCCGCGATTTGAAATGCGTCCAAAATCATAACACCGTCAGCATTTGTACCTCCGAGCTTAAGATTTCGAAGTTGAGTTCCGAATGCGACAAGAGGTTTCCCTAAACCTTCATCCAGCGTGTGCTTTGCGTGCTCGTCCTGCCAATTTCGTAAGAGGCTTGTTGGCGCTATGACAAGGGCTGGGCGACCACGTTTGATGGCACCTTCCCGCCGCAATAGCATCAAAAAAGACAAGCTTTGCAGCGTCTTTCCTAGCCCCATGTCATCAGCCAGTAAGACTCCCGGCCAACCCGCAACATAGCAGCTCGTCAACCATGCGACGCCCTCTTCTTGATGCGCCTTCAAACGTGCCTTCATCACTGGGAGAGAGGTGTCGCCAAGCCTCCGTTCCCTGAATTGTCTTTTGAACTCGGACTGATCGAAATTGCTTTTTGTCTGGAAGATTTTAATGCGACTCTTCGGCACCGGCTCGGCTTTTTCGTGCTTTGAGAAATCACTGTCCGTGGGTTTGGATTCCGGAGGCTGAAGCCTTTGAAGAGTTGCGAGCAAGCCCGGAGTATCAGTTGGTATGCTCACGCCTCCGAGCAGCACCTCTTGCTGCTTAGTCGAGATAGCACCTTGCACCTGTGCGATCCACTGAGGCACATCGTCCGGCTTTCCGGTGACGAGCTTCCCTGACAGCACAACAGAGAACCGCTCCGGAAGCCAGTTGTTCTGCTCTCCCTCTAAACATGTAAGCTGGGGAGGTACCCAGTCCCCAAATCCCGTAATTCGCTCGGAGTACTCCGCGGTTTCAAAAAAAATCGTGTCTCCAACGGATACGTCCCTCTCTTCAGCCCCGACCTCTCGGTAAGCTTCGTTAATCGCGGCCGCCGGGGACATAAGAAAGGCCATGCGCTCCTCAAGTGGAGCGTCTTGTTTCTTCCTCACCACACGCAATGCAGTCCGAATAGACGGATCGATATAAAGATATTGCCCAGACTCAAGCGCATAAGTTGAATTTACAAGTCTCTGCCCACGGAACTCCTCAGCGAACTTGTCGGAGGCGGCCGGCGTGATTGCTAGCTCCGCTCCCGCCTCGTAGTTTTCAGGATCGATTCGCCGCATGGGAACAGGATCAAAGTTGACGTTCCCATTTACGATTGTGGGCTTCAGACTTATCGCGGTAACATGGGCAATACGAATTCGAAGCAGAAATTTTTCAGGCGAAATATTTGAGTCCTTAAGCTCCTCAGGCATAAGCAACCGAAGGGCGGCGAACTGCTCAATCTTGCCTTCGGCCTTCCTTTCCGCATTCAAGCGACCAACTCTGTCCAAAATCGCAAAGATCAGCCCTGACACGCGGTAGCTCTTTCCATCGGCCGTAAACAATCCCTCTGATAGCCCCCCCGGCACTCGGACACCCCCGTTAGTGACCTGACACTGAATTTGAAAATTGTCCGTGCCGAGAGTACCTCGGCTCTGAATGTCGAGTTGATAGGGGAAGGGTGGAAGTAGGTTCAGGGCTTCTGCATCGCTATTCGGAAGCTCAGCCGCCGCCGCGAAGCCTAGAACTTTGCTACCCGGCTCCAACGGAGCAAGCTTTCCTCCTTGCTCCAGCTCATCGATAACAGCGGCCGCGAGTGGATTAATCTGCTTAACTCCAGACTCCCAATCCGCAACCTCCTCAAATGTTGCGCTCCTACGTAGTAAACCCGCCTGCCGACGGCCAAGGCTAATTCGATAGCCCCGGTCAACCAACGCAGACCGCACTTCCAACATTTCAAGGCCTCACACCCGTATGATATTCTATTGCATTGCGTGCCCATGCCATCCACTGGCCATTGTCGTGGTGAATTATGGAATCCCTAAAGTTCCCCCCCACTTTCACCTTTAGGCTGCCGCTTCTCAGCGCGGAACTGAAATACTCATCGTTGTGAAATTTAGGAACGTTCTTATCAGTTATCTTCCAAAATCTCATCGCTCCACTATGGCTCCATTCAGCAATGACCAGATCACCAAGGCGCATTAATAAAACTGACTGATTGGGTAATGCCGAATTAAGAGTTGCCCACTTCATGTACTCGGCATTGTTCAACTCTCCTCGCATTTTGCGAGCGATCCTATTCGCATCAGATGCTAGAACCAGGGTCAAATCAGAAATAAGTCCCTTCTCAAAATATTTCAGCCAGAAAGCTTTCCTGGGCCTAAACTGCCGGTCTTCCGCTGTTTTCTCGATTATTTTGATGAAAAGGTCCAGATACTCTATTGAGAGCCAACGTCTTAGGATCGCGGCGCACGCCTCGCGGCGCATTTCCCCATCATTTCCCAACAGGCCCGGCCAATCCACGATGCGCGGATCACCAAATTTGAGAACAAGTGTACTCATTAGCGCTTTTTGCACGTCAAGTGATGGTACCTCCGCCTCAAATGGCGAAAGCATTGCTTCGTAGTAATCCCCAATCGGTGTTCCGGTCGCACTCGCAAAGGCCCAACCGAGAATGGCCCGTAGAGACTTTGCGTCTCCCAACTTTACTGCTCTGCGAATCACCGCAAGCTTCAGCTCTGTGCCATAATTGGAGGCGAGAATATTGCTGCCAATGCCCTTTTTCAGGCAGAAACTATAGATGTCTTTGGCGGCGGACAGATCGGCCGCAACTGCCTCCAGGTGGTCGTCGGCATCCAAAATGCCAGACTGATCGGAAAAGTGGCGGATATGGCCGTGTAAGGCGCTTGCGTGTCGCTTTAGGAAGGCGCGTAGTGACGAGCGCAATCTCTGTTCGCGGTAGCTTGCCAGCAGCGCTTTGAAGACAGCAGGCAGCAAGCGATGGTCATGCCGACGCTCGACCTCGACCAGGATACCACTGATTTCCCCCGAGCCGATCAGGTCGGTGCTGCCAATCGCCACTGTGATGAACCGGATGTCGCGGTGAACTAGCAAAGCGGCTTCACCCGTTCGGATTAAGTATAGTATCCTTTTGATTCGATCTTGATCATCTTCCAGTGGTGAACTCGCACCGTCAAATCCCTTGCAAACCTTACTAAGTGCAGTGACGTTGGGTAATTGCAAGCGAGTAACGCGCTTTGTCGAGAAGTTGTTGAGTGCCTTGAGGAATTGCATCATCGAATCAAGAGTCTTCGAACGGTCTCGAGGTTCTCCGTTCGTGGGGAATACATCAACAAACGAAGGTCGATCCTTCGATTGCTTCTTTGGCCATCAGCAGAGTCATTGGGCCGAACGGGTCGGGTATCGCCAAAGGCTGCCGCGTTGATGAGGGGTGAATCTCCCTGCCCGAGTTGACGACCCTCCTGGCTGGGGGAAATGCTAAATAGCTTTTTGAGGAGGGGCTGATGTGCATAAATAGCTTGCTCAGTATTAATCGCCCGCCGAGCAGACAGAGATAGATTGTCTATAATATAGCCTTCAAGGAGACCCGTGATCGGCACATTATCAGTGTGGCCTTCAATAAAGACAGCGTCGACAAACACGGCGTTGGGGTTACAGCTTTTAATCGGTTTGCTTGCTGGTCCCAAACTGAAGCACGGCAGCACTTTGAGAAGTGCCGTCGAGAGAGCCTTGACCGCCGCGTCGCTTGGCGATCCCTGCGCGATCGTCGACTGACCTTGAGGAAAAAGCAAATCGCCGGACAGGCGGAGGATACCTTGATCGGCAACAACCTTGACATCTCCCTCTTTTATGCCCGGGATAGCTTGCATGCTGCTTTGCAAGCTCCTGAGAATGCTTTCCCGGGCCGTCTCCGCAGACTGCAGGTATTTTTCGAGAGGGTTTTGGTTTAGATAGGCGACCTCATCTTCAAGCTCCTTAATCTTAGCCTGCGCTTCGTCGCGCTCCATAATGACGGCCTGATGTACGGACGCTGGCACCACGGGTTCAGTCGTATTTTGTATTCTAAAAACGAAGTACATCAGCAAAATAATAAACACAAAAAGCATGCCGACCATGATATCGGTCATAGATACGAAGTAGCTTTCCTCCGTCTCGTTATGATATTGATGGGCATCGGCAGACATTCTGATGTGCAACCCTTATTCTGCTGCTTGCCGCGGCGACGTTGCCGCTGTCAAATCATCAATTAGTTGTTCGAACTGGTTCACCGCGCGTGCGAGGGCTTGATCCATAGTCGTGAGCTGCTCGCCCATCCGCGTCGACTGCAGTTCCAAATGAGATGCAATGGAGTTGAATACAGTAGCAAGCTTCTCATCGACGCTGTCAAAGCGTTGAATGTGGAGCGTCATTTGTTGCCGAAGGCTCTCTACAGTGGAGCGAACGGATTCTTGCGATTCCCGAACCGTACGACTTGTTTCTGCAGAAACGCGTGTGAGGTCACCGACGCCCGATAGCAATTTGTCGAGATTGCCATCAATCGCTGAGCTGGCCTTGGTAATGCCCTCCGAGGCTGTAACGATTTGTGAGGAGATTGAGGCGAGGCCAGTCTCAAGTTTGCTATTTTGAGCGGCCAAAGCAGATAGTGAAGTCATATAGTCGTCGCCGGCGGCGCTGAAGCGCTCAAGGAACGCACCAATCTTCGTCGCAGTCTCGCCGAAACTAGAACCCGAGTCTCTTAAGTTCGCCAGCAGGTTCCGCGTTCCATCTTCTAAATTTTCTGACAGTTGCGTGCCAACATTGCGAAGAATTGTTGCTACAATGTCTTGGGTCTTTTCAGCCAGCTGCTCCTGTTGTTGTGCGGCCGCACGTCCCGCAGTTTGAATGGCATCAGTTGTGGCAGTGAGACGGGCCGGCAAGTCCTTCAGCTCAGCGGCAATACTCCCAAATGCCTCACTTGCCTGTTTTAGGCTAGTGTCAAAAGCTCCCTTCATCGCCTCGCCTACAGCTTTACTCGCTCCCTCACCTGAGGTGCTGACCAACTGCGCAAACGAATCGGCAATTTCGGACAACTTGGCAGCAAGGGTGTCATTGCTGGCCTGAACGGCGGAACGAACGGCATCCCCAATCTTCATCGCAATGTTCGTGTTGAAAAACTTCAGTTCCTCCAAACTGTCTTGCTGGACAGAAAGCTGTTTCTCAGTGATATACTGCTCGGTGACGAAAAGAATTCGCTCCCCGAGCGCATCGTTTATCTGATGTGCTGTTCGGTGAAGGCGTTTTAGAATAAGCCTTATTGACAGCGAGAGCACAAGTGAAGCCACAAGACCAGCGGCGGATATATAAAATTTTGCTGCCGCCGTCGTCAGAAGTTGATTTAACGCATCTTTGATTTGCTGTTGGTCGACAGCACTTGTTAGGCTTTGTGTGGAGAAAGTGAGTGCTGCAATTAAGCCGATAAATGTTCCGAGAAGCCCCAAACCAACGAAAAAATTTGGAAGGCTGCGTACGAAGTCATATTGAATAAGAAGATTTCGCGGATTGAAGAAATTTTCTGGTCGGCTTGAGGCTAGAATAATCGTCCGTTGAGAGTCACCACGAAACATTAGTGTCTTGCGAAATTCTTGCCAGGCTATTGATGTGGCCCTATTCGACAGTAAGGCCATATCGATTTTTTCATATTTGGTCTGAAAAGCTGCCCGTTTCTGCTGCTCACTTTCGTTGTCTGTACCACATTTGATTGCAACTAATGCCGCACGTAGTCGAAAGGCCTGTGGCAAAGCAAGGCCAATGAAAGCGACGAGAACCAGGAGGGCGAGGGCTAGCAGCCCGGTCGCCAGCTTCGGTCCGAAATCTGGGCTGCCAAACGGAACCAACAATGCGTCGTAGAGCGGAGAAACGTAGGCTAGAATGGTGTTGGTTGAGACACTCATCTACTTTCCGCATGGGGGACGTGAATTTTTTGTGGGAATCGCCGATATGGCGCGCAGACACTGCCGTAGCGCAGACCCCTCCGTAGCGCCGACTAGTTGTCTTATTTCAATATTACCAGTCTACCACGAATTCGAGGCATGGGAGTACTTGAATCTTCGGCTCGCATGCTCGGGCTAGCGCCCCTTCCGGTGACTAGGAATACATTCTGATGAAATTTCCGAAGTGGCCTACTTTGGGAGAGATCATTATACCCCCCGAGAGGGTGAGGGTGAGGGGCTTCTCCGCGGGCCGGGCGCCTCGCGCCGACCTTTCCCCGCAAACGGGGCGAGGCGGAGAATGCTGCGCCGCTCTGCCCACGAGCGGTAGGAGCTTGAGATGCCGCGTTTCATTGGCAAGTCGATCCCGCGCCTGGAGGACGAGCGCTTCGTCACCGGCCGCGGCCGCTACACCAACGATATTCCGCCGCCCGACGCGTGCTGGGCCTATGTGCTGCGCTCGCCGCATGCGCATGCGCACATTCGCGCGATCGGCACCGGGCCGGCGCGCACAAGGCCCGGCGTGCTCACGGTCCTGACCGCGGAGGATTATGCGCGCGACGGCCACAAGGGCATTTTCCATTTCGCCAACACCTCCGACGCGCTCGAGCCGCAGAAGCCGGCTTTCGGCGGCCACCCCGATCATTTCGTGTTCGAGCAGCCGCAGGCGGTGCTCGCAAGCGACCGCGTGCGCTTCGTGGGTGAGCCGGTGGCGCTGATCGTGGCGCGGACGCTCGATCAGGCGCGCGACGCGGCCGAGGCGATCGAGGTCGACTACCAGGTGTTGCCCGCCGTGGTGACGATCGCCGATGCGCTCGCGCCCTCGGCGCCGCGATTGTGGGACGGCGCGCCCGGGAATGTCAGCCTGCGCGCGCGCTATGGCGATGCCGCGGCGGTCGCGAAGAGCTTTGCGGCGGCAGCGCTGGTGATCGAGCGCGATCTGCCCAATCAGCGCATCGTCAATTGCCAGATGGAGCCGCGCGCCGCGATCGGCCTCTATGACCAGGCCGCGGATTGCTACACCTTGATCGCCGGCAGCCAGGGCGTCACCCGCCACCGCGGCGCGCTCTCAGGCGCGCTTGGGGTGCCGCCCGCAAATGTGAGAGTGATCTCGCCGGATGTCGGCGGCGGCTTCGGGTCGCGCAGCCTGCTCTATCCCGAATATGCACTGGTGGTGTGGGCGGCCAAGCGCCTCAAGCGGCCGGTGCGCTGGAACAGCGACCGCAGCGAAGCCTTCCTGTCGGACTTCCAGGGCCGCGACCTCGCGATCCGCATCGCCGGCGCCTTCAACCGGCGCGGCAGGCTCCTGGCGGCGCGCTTTGCGATCGACGGCAATCTCGGCGCCCATCCGGCCGCCTTCGTGTCGCTCAACAATTACCGGCGCCTCGCCACCACGGTCTACGACCTGCGTCTGATCGATCTCGAGCTGCGCGCCGTGCTCACCAATTCGACACCCACCTGCCCGTTCCGCGGCGCCGGCCGCCCGGAAGCCATGTTCGTGATGGAGCGCCTCTTCGATCTCGCGGCCGATCGGCTGCACATCGATCGCATCGAGATCAGGCGGCGCAATCTCATCGGCAAGAGCCAGTTGCCCTACCGCAACGCCATGGGCCTCACTTATGACAGCGGCGATTTCCACGGCAACATGGCGGCGGCGCTCGCGCGCGCCGAGTGGAAGAGCTTTCCGCAGCGCCGCAAGGAAAGCCGCCGCGCCGGGCGGCTGCGCGGCGTCGGGGTCGCGAACTATATCGAGGCACCGGTCGGCGCGCCGTTCGAGCGCGTCGTGCTCACCGTCAAGGCCGACGGCCAGGTCGAAATGATCTGCGGAACGCAATCGAGCGGACAGGGGCACGAGACGGTGTTCGCGCAAGTCGCCGCCGACCTGCTCGACGTGCCGCTCATGAGCGTCAAGCTCGTGACCGGCGACACTACGCAGGTCGAGAAGGGCGGCGGCTCCCATTCGGCCCGCTCCATGCGGCTCGTCGGCACGCTCCTGGTCGAGGCCTGCGGAAAAATTCTCAAGCACGCGCGCGGCCTCGCGGCCGAGGCCTTTGGGGCGAGCGAAACCGAGATCAATTATTCGGACGGTTTCTTCAGCACGCCGAAATCGAACCGCGCTTTCAGCCTGTTCGACCTCGCCGAGCGCATCGCCCCGGCCGGACTGTCGGCCATGGCCGAGCTCTCGCACCGCATCCCGGCTCACCCGACCGGCTGCGCGGTCTGCGAGCTCGAGGTCGATCCGCAAACCGGCGTGGTGGACATCAAGCGCTACACATCGGTCGATGACGTCGGCGTCCCGATCAATCCCATGCTGGTCGACGGGCAGATGCATGGCGGCATCGTCCAGGGCATCGGCCAGGCGCTGTCGGAAGGCGTCGCGGTCGATCGCAGCGGACAGGTCGTCAATGCCTCGTTCATGGACTACGGCCTGCCACGCGCCGACAGCATGCCGTGCTTCGACGTCGCGCTCGCGCTCGACCCGACCGCCGGCAATCCGCTCGGCATCAAGGGCGGCGGCGAAGGCGGCATCACGCCGGCGGCGGCCGCGGTGATCAACGCGCTCGTCGACGCGCTCAAGGAATTCGGCATCGACCACGTGGACATGCCGGCAACGCCGCTGCGGGTCTGGACCGCGATCGAGAACGCCAAGCGGGGGAAGCCTGGGTCCTGACCCTGCGGCGAAGGCGGCGCGCGCAATTGCGGCACCGCAACATCACGGCTACGATATGCCATCCATGGATCCCTCCCTCAAAATCGTGATCGTCGACGAAAATCCGGTGCGGGCGGCGATCCTCGCCGACGGGCTCAAGGAGGCCGGATTCACGCAGGTCGTGCGGCTCGAAGAGACCAACAACCTGCTGACGCACATCTACGCCATCGATCCGGACGTCGTTCTCATCGACCTGGAAAATCCGAGCCGCGACGTGCTCGAGCAGATGTTCCAGGTGAGCCGGGCGGTGAAGCGCCCGATCGCCATGTTCGTCGACCAGAGCGACACGGCTTCCATTCAGGCCTCGGTCGATGCCGGCGTCTCCGCCTATATCGTGGACGGGCTGAAGAAAGAGCGGGTGAAGCACATCCTCGATCTGTGCATCTCGCGTTTCTACGCTTTCTCGCGGCTGCAGACCGAGCTCGAGAAGACCAAGACCGCGCTCGAGGAGCGCAAGGTGATCGACCGCGCCAAGGGCATCCTCATGAAGCTCAAGCACATCTCGGAGGAAGAGGCCTATGCGCTGCTGCGCCGGACCGCGATGAACGAGAACCGCAAGATCGCCGAGGTCGCGCAATCGGTGATCACCGCGGCAGAGCTGCTCAAATGAGCCAAGGGCCAAATCATGAGCGCCTGCGCATCGGCTTCATCCCGCTGTGCGACGCGGCTGCCTTGATCGTGGCGGCCGACCGCGGCTTCACCGCGGCGGAAGGGCTCGATGTCGAGCTGGTGCGCGAGGTCTCCTGGTCGAACGTGCGCGACAAGCTCAATATCGGCATTTTCGACGCCGCCCATCTCCTGGCTCCGGTGGCGATCGCCTCGAGCCTCGGCCTCGGCCACGTCAAGGTTCCGCTCATTGCGCCGCTGGCGCTCGCCGTGAACGGCAATGCCATCACGGTATCGCCGCCCCTGCACGCGGCGCTCGCGGCGGCGGCGGACGGCAGCATAGCCGATCCGCTGGTGTCGGCGCGGGCGCTCGCCCGCGTGGTCGCCGAGCGCAAGGCCAAGGGCAATGACCCCCTCACCTTCGGCATGACCTTTCCGTTCTCCTCGCACAATTACAGCCTGCACTTCTGGATGGCGGCCGGCGGCCTCAAGCCCGACGAGGATGTCCGCCTGGTCGTGCTGCCGCCGCCCTATATGGTGGAGAGCCTCGCCAACGGGCTGGTCGACGCCTTTTGCGTCGGCGCGCCGTGGAACTCGGTCGCGGTCGATCGCGGCTTAGGCTTCATCCTGCATTCGGTCTCGGAAATCCTCGCACGCGCTGCCGAGAAGATTCTGGCGGTGCGCGGCCGCTGGGCGCAGGACCACGCCGAGGTGTTGGCGCGCCTGGTGCGCGCGCATCGCCGCGCCGCCGCTTTTGTCGAGGACAGCGCCAATCGCGACGAGGTCGCCGCTCTCCTGGCGGCGCCAAACCGGGTGGGCGTCGCCGCCGATGTGATCCGGCGCAGCCTCGACGGAATGATCAAGACCGATCCCGATGGCACCGTGCGGGCGAGCGATCGCTATCTTCTGGTCGGCCGCAAGGGCGCGGCGCGGCCCGATGGCGTGCAGGCGGCTTGGCTTTATGCCCAGATGGTGCGCTGGGGACAGGCGCCGCTCTCCGCCGAAATGCTGGCCGCCGCCAAAGCGGTCTTCCGCTCCGATTTGTTTGATGCCGCGCTCGATCCGCCAACGCCCGACCTGATCGGCGAGCCTCCCGATGGGATCGGCGCTTTCGCGGGACCGCCGTTCGACGCCGATGACATCGCCGGCTACCTGGCGGCCTGGAAGGGCAAGCCCTAACAAAAGGTAAGCAATCGTTGCCTATTTTTTGCGCTGCACAAAATTGCCGCATCGTGTGCGATCCGATCAGTCAGAATCAACGCCGTTAACACTTTCTCAAAGATCGCCGGAATTACCCAAGCGACTGATTTCGCTTGTCTTTCTCTGTTTTGCTCGAACTGGCACGAAGCTTGAATTGCAGAGGACCGAAACGGTGCCGTGGTCACTCAATGGCACTGCAAGGTCCAACGACGGACCAACAAGCAAAGCCGCTGTCTGGGGAGAGCGCCAAGGCGCTCCTTCGGGCTGCGGTTTTTTTGTTGGGCCACAGGAACGCGCCGGGCGGACGTAGCGATCATTCGAACCAGGGGAAAATTCTCTATGAGCGAGCGCACCACCACTTGGATTTCGGACTGGAATCCGGAGGATGAAAAGTTCTGGAACTCCAAGGGCAAATTCATCGCCCGGCGCAATCTGATCTGGTCGATTGTTGCCGAGAATATCGGCTTTTCGGTCTGGCTGATCTGGAGCATCGTCGCAACCAAATTGCCGCAGGCCGGCTTTCACTACACCACCGACGAACTGTTCCAGCTCGTGGCGCTGCCCGGGTTGATCGGCTCGCTCATGCGATTTCCCTACACGTTCGCGGTAACGACGTTCGGCGGCCGGAACTGGACGATCTTCAGTGCGGCCGCGCTGTTCATTCCGGCGACCGCGCTCGCCTATTTCGTGACTCAGCCCGACACGCCGTTCCGGCTGATGCTGTTGGTATCCGCAACCGCCGGTCTCGGCGGCGGCAACTTCGCCTCGAGCATGGCCAATATCTCGTTCTTCTACCCGGACCGCATGAAGGGCTGGGCACTCGGCTTGAACGCGGCCGGCGGGAATATCGGCGTCAGCAGCGTCCAATTGTTGACGCCGATCTTGATGGGGGTCGGCCTGATCAACCTCTACCAGGCAACGCCGACCTCGGGCGGCGTCTATCTTCAGAACGCCGGGCTGATGTGGCTCTTGCCGCTCGTCATTGCCGTCGCCGGCGCGGTTTTCTTCATGAATAACCTCACCTCGGCGCGCTCGACGTTCAAGGACCAGCTCGCCATCGTCGGGCGCAAGCATACCTGGATCATGTCTTACATCTATATCGGAACCTTCGGCTCCTTCATCGGCTACTCGGCCGCATTTCCGCTGCTGATCAAGACCCAGTTCCCTGAAATCACCGTGGCCATCGCGTTCCTGGGACCGCTGCTCGGCTCGCTCTCGCGTCCGTTCGGCGGCCTGCTCGCCGACAAGGTCGGCGGCGCCATCGTGACGTTCTGGAATTTCATCGCCATGGGCGCCGCCACGATCGGTGTCATGTACTTCGTGGAGATCAAGGACTTTGCCGGCTTCCTGGCGATGTTCCTCGTTCTTTTCATCACCACCGGGATCGGCAACGGCTCCACCTACCGGATGATCCCGTCGATCTTCCGCGAGGAAAATCTGGCGAACGCCAGAGGATCCGGGGAGGAAGGCCGCGCGCGCGCCTTGAAGACGGCCAGCATCGAAAGCGCCGCCGCGCTCGGATTTATCGGCGCAGTCGGCGCCTGCGGTGGTTACCTGATCCCGCGCGGCTTCGGCGCGTCGATTGCCGCCACCGGCGGTCCGCATTTGGCGCTGGTCATCTACCTGGCGTTCTACGCGACCTGCCTGGCGCTGACGTGGTGGTACTACCTGCGCCGGAGCTACTCGCCGAGCACGGCAAGCCTCGCCCAGGCACGCGTGTGAGATCGGCGCGAACACCGACCACCGGCACGTCGAGAAGCGGAGCCATGGCACCGCATCAGATGAAAAACTCCCCGACGAGGCGTCACAGCCTCGTCGGGGCCGCGCAGCAAACAAATATGCGAGGAGACTTTCAATGACTCCCGATCAGGTCAGCCTGGTGCAACAAAGCTTTGCCCAAGTCGCCCCCATCGCCGATCCGGCGGCCGTCATGTTCTACGATCGGCTGTTCGAGATCGCCCCCGAGGTCAAGCCGCTGTTCCACGGCGACATGGCGGAGCAGCGGCGCAAGCTCATGGCAACGCTCGCCACCGTCGTCGGCGGGCTCGGCAATCTCGAATCCGTCCTGCCGGCCGCGAGCGCGCTCGCCAAGCGCCACGTGGGCTACGGCGTGAAGACCGAGCACTACGGTTCGGTCGGATCGGCCCTGCTGTGGACGCTCGAGCGCGGTCTCGGCGAGGGCTGGACGCGTGAGGTCGCGGACGCCTGGTCGGCGGCCTACGCCACGCTTTCGGGATTCATGATCGGCGAGGCCTATGGCCGCACCGCGGCCGCGGAATAGCCGCCGCTCGCCAACCACAACCAACACTTCGTCGCATCAAGCCGGGAGGAGCTCAAGATGGATTACGTCAAACCCGCCGAGGTCGTGAAGACAATGATCGATGTCGGCCGTATCAAGCTGTCGCTGTCGCCGCGTGACCTGCTGATCCGCGGCGCCCTTTCGGGCGCGCTGCTCGGCACGGCGACCAGCTTTGCCTTCACGGGCGCGGTCACCACCGGCCAGCCGCTGGTCGGAGCGCTGATCTTCCCGGTCAGCCTGGTGATGATCGTCGTTCTCGGCCTCGAGCTCGTCACCGGCAGCTTTGCGCTGGTGCCGTTGCCGTACCTGGAAGGCCGGTCGTCGATAGGAGCGGTGGTCGCCAATTGGGGATGGGTGTTCCTCGGCAACCTGATCGGCAGCATCGCCTATGGGGTGCTGCTCGCCATTGCGCTCACCAATTTCTGGCACGCGGAGCCGGCCGGCGTCGCCGCCCGCATCGTCGCCACCGCGGAGGCCAAGACCATCGCCTATGAGGCGCTCGGCGCCGCCGGCATGACCGTCGCTTTCGTCAAGGCCATCCTGTGCAACTGGCTGGTCTGCCTCGGCGTCGTCATGTTCATGACCTCGTCGTCGACCATCGGAAAAATCGTCGGCACCTGGCTCCCGATCTCGGTGTTCTTCGCCCAGGGCTTCGAGCACGCGGTGGTGAACATGTTCATCATTCCGACCGGCATGCTGATGGGCGCCAAGGTCACGGTCTCGGATTGGTGGCTGTGGAACCAGATTCCGGTGACGCTCGGCAACCTGGTCGGCGGCTTCGCCTTCACGGGTCTTGCCCTCTACGTCACCTACAAGCCGGCGACGTCGCACGAGCCGATGAGCGATCCCGTCGCGGCGAAGGTCCCGGCGGAATGAAGCGATAGCGGGCAGCGCAGGAGAGATGGACAATGGCGGATATCGCGACGGGCGCTGATTTCAGCGACGAGCA
Organism: Xanthobacteraceae bacterium; assembly: GCA_036522235.1. GTDB lineage: Bacteria > Pseudomonadota > Alphaproteobacteria > Rhizobiales > Xanthobacteraceae > VAZQ01. Next base: position 1,599 of record DATDGG010000586.1, on the reverse strand, counting down.
GAAGCGCTACCTGGAGGGCTTCACGTCCGGCCTCAATGTGGGCCGCGCCGCGCAGCAATTGAGCGCGGCCCGCCTGCCGGCCGCAGCGGCGCCCAAGGCTGGCACCGAGCCGATCGGGCCCGACGCGGCCCACATCAAGGCGCAGGACCGCGTGCTCGCTGAAGGAAAAAAGCTGTCCGACCAGGAAAAGTTCAAGCGCGAGCTCAATCCCCTCGACGGTTATGAGAAGCTCAAGGCGCAGGCCGCCAACAACGAGCCGCCCAAGCCCGACGACAATTTCCGCTGGCGGTTCTTCGGCCTGTTCTATGTCGCGCCCAACCAGAAGTCCTATATGTGCCGGCTGCGGATACCCAACGGCGTCCTCGCCCATTGGCAATTCTCAGGCCTCGCCGATCTCGCCGAGCGTTGCGGCGGCGGCTATTCCCATGTCACCACTCGCGCCAACCTGCAGGTGCGCGAGGTCGAGCCGAAGAATGCCGTCGCCATGGTCGAGGGCGTCCTCGATCTCGGTCTGTGCTCGCGCGGCTCCGGCGCCGACAATATCCGCAACGTCACCGGTACCCCGACCGCGGGCATCGACCCGCAAGAGCTGATCGACACGCGTCCCTATGCGCGCGAATGGCACTTCCACATCCTCAACGAGCGCGCGCTCTACGGCATTCCGCGCAAATTCAATGTCGGGTTCGACGGCGGCGGCATCATCCCGGTGCTGGAGGATACCAACGATATCGGCTTCCAGGCGGTCAGCGTGAAGGACGGCTTCGGGCTCGAACCCGGTGTCTGGTTTCGCCTGCTGCTCGGCGGCATCACCGGCCACCACGATTTCGGGCGCGAGACCGGCGTGGTGGTGAAGCCCAGCGAGGCCACGCAAGTGGCGGACGCGGTGGTGCGCGTCTTCATCGATCACGGCGACCGCACCAATCGCCTCAAGGCGCGCCTCAAATATGTGCTCGACCGCTTCGGCATGGAGAAATTCCTGACGCTGGTCGAGGAGAAGCTCGGCCGCCAGCTGACGCGCGTGCAAGCCGAAGCGCTCGAGCCGCGCCCTCCCTTCGATCGCGCGGCGCATATCGGGGTGCATGCGCAGAAGCAGGACGGGCTCCATTGGATCGGGGTGGTGTTGCCGGTCGGCAAGCTCACGGCCGCGCAGATGCGCGGTCTCGCCGGCATCGCGCGTGACCACGGCGACGGGGAGCTGCGCCTCACGGTCTGGCAGAATCTGCTGATCTCGGGCGTGCCGTCGGCGCGCATCGACGACGCGGTCGCCGCCATCGCGGCGCTCGGGCTCGCGACCAGCGCAAGCTCGATCCGCGCCGGCCTGGTCGCCTGCACCGGCAATGTCGGCTGCAAGTTCGCCGCTTCCGACACCAAACGGCATGCCGAGGAGATCGCGCGCTGGTGCGAGCCGCGCGTCGAGCTCGAGGGGCCGATCAACATCCACCTGACCGGCTGTCATCATTCCTGCGCGCAGCATTATGTCGGCGATATCGGGCTGTTGGCCTGCAAGGTGCAGGAAAACGAAGACAGCGAGCAGATCGAAGGCTACCACCTCCTGGTCGGCGGCGGCTTCGGGCCCGACGCCAAGCTCGCGCGCGAGAT
>DATDGG010000585.1:0-1566 GCA_036522235.1 Xanthobacteraceae bacterium | reverse complement strand
GATATCCGGGAACGGGTACAGCTCCTGGGATAGCGTGCAGGCGCCGGTGACCTTGATCACTGCGTTTTTGCGCTTGGCGAGTTCCAACACCTTGGGGAGGTCGGCCCAGGGTTGCGGCGGCGCCGGCGGCACGCTCGGCTGCTGGATGGCGAGATGATCGATTATGAAGCGCGCATCGGGGTGGCGGTCGATCAGCGCGGTGCCCGCGTCGATATTGCCCCAGAACAGGACGTTGACCGGGAAATCGTTTATGGCGGCTGCGCGCAGGATGCGGTCGAAGCCGGGGTCGTCCATCGATGATCGTTGTCGGCGACGGTCCACTGGGTCGCGGTTGCGCTTAGGCATGCGCTCCGTGTAGCAGCGCCGGCCCCAACGTAGCCAGCGCCGCCCCGGCCCGCAGCACGCTGCGCCGGTCGGTAAGCCTAGCTTCCGCAGTCGGTTGATTGACCATTTCTCCCTCATGAGAGGTCACGAAGGCTGACCGTACCCGCCAATTGAGAGGCGATGACGGGCTTGGAGCTGACGATCTCCTGCTTTGGTTCTGATGAAACCCGAGCACCACCACTTTCCCCTTCGGAACGAACCGCAGCGGCTCGAAGCCGCCGGTCCGAGGTCGCACGTTTGACGCCATTCTCCTCAGCTAGGGCTCACTCGCGAGCGGGCCAAATCCCTTCGGCGGTCGGCGGTGCTTGGTACCTGCTTCGTAGGCCGACGCGATCTCGAACAGCTGCGCTTCATTGAAGGGCCGCGCCAGGAATTCCATGGCGACGGGCATTTGATCGGATTTCGGTGCATCCAGGCGGCTGCCGTTCGGGTCGTTTGCATCCGGCACGCGATCATAGATCAAGCGGGTGAAGCCTGCTGGCACCACGATCGCTGGGAAGCCGCTGACCGGGCTCAGATTCACCGCCCAGCTGCCGCCGGCACTACGCCAAGTGTCGAGATCGGTTTTGAGACTTGGCTCTCCCGGCACGAGATCGGCATCGGACATCTTCGTTCCCGCCTTGAGCACGCGCGGCTCGACGAGGCGGTTGTAAACATCCGCAACTCGGCTCGGATAGACGAGCGGCGCCGGAATCGTAGTGTAGACATAGACCAGGGCGTCGAGATTGTTGTCCGCCATGACCTTGTAAAGAATACGCTGAAGGTTCGTCATGCGCAGTGTGTGACTGATCTCGTCCGGCGTGGCGAGCGTTTCCGCCGTGGCGCCGAGCGCAAACCGCAGCCAGTCGTTCTCCCCGGCAAACGACTTCGTGTTGTACAGATCCTCGACGCTGCGAAACTTCTTGTCGCCGCGCTCCTTGAGGTAGAGATCGAGCGCGTATCTGGCTTCGACGCGGGGGTTCTGGGCAGCCAGCATCCGCAAATTGACGCCACGCACGCCGCCCGACAGGAGCTTCGGATCGCCGGCGATCGCCGCCAGGTGGTCGATCGGCTTTGCTCCGGCGGGAATAGCGGCCGGGAACGCCTGGGCGAAAAAGCCCGGCTCATAGGCGGTCATGATCTCGGCGATGGCGCCGCTGAAATCGACCGGATCAACAATTGTCGCGCCGAGGTTCTTCATGT
>DATDGG010000584.1:0-5480 GCA_036522235.1 Xanthobacteraceae bacterium | reverse complement strand
TTGCCGTTGACCGCGAAGACGTAACCCACGATGTCGTCGTCCTTTTCGCCGAGCGGCTGCAGGGCGCTGACATATTCCGCCTGGGCGCGCTCGAGGCCGCCGTTTTCCAGCGCCAGCTGGAGGCTGGTGCGCGAGCGCGGCGCCGCGACCGGCGCGCCGAGATTGTTCGTGAGCTTGCCTTGGATTTCGCTCACGGTCTTCCAAATCTCCTGCTGCCGCTTGCTCACGCTCGCGGCCTCCGCGCCGGCGGCCTGCGGTGCGGCCACTCCCGCCAAGCCGATCTTGGCGGTGCGCGAGGGCACCGACGCGTTCGCGCTCGAGAACCTGGCCACGTCCTCGCCGCCGCGCGCCGACCAGCGGCCCTGCTCGACACAGAACGACGCGATCGCCAGCGGTCCGGAACGGGGCTTCAACAGCAGGCTCACGCTGAGCACGCGGTCCTGCTGCCCGCCCTTCACGATATCGCCCGACTGAATGAAGATTTCCTCGTTGCCGGTGTTCTCGACCTGCAGCTCGTTGACCTGGCCGATCTCGCGCAGCTCGATGGTCTTCTTGGTCAGCGCTTCGGCCAGGGTCAGCGGTACCGGGCCGCTGCGGGACTCGCCGTGCACGAAATAAATCGCCAGGTTGCCGTGCACCGCCGGTTCGGACAGGCGATAGCCGTCGCTGGTTTCGGCATTGGCCGAGCCTGCGACGATCGGGATGAGGCAGAGCGAGAGGCCCGCCGCCAGCAAATTCCATATCGACATCAGACACTCCTGATTGCGCTTGAAACGCCCCTCCCGGCCCTCCCCCGCGCGCGGGGGCGGGAAAGAGGGAGGGGGCGTCCGACCGGATGCGCCGCCGGTTCGGCCGTCACGCGGGTTAGACGGACAGGGAAAGATTTTCGGCGGCCCGGGTATTGACAAAATTCAGGGGTCAGATGCCGGAGGTCAGCAAATCAGAAGGAGACCTCAGACGTAGACCTATGTGACCTCCGGCGCCTAAGGTTCTGACATCTGATGCTCTGATGATCCTCTGAATGATGATCCTCTGAATACTGACTACTGATCCCTGACATGACCGCCCCCATTCTTGATCCGGAAAAAGCGCTGCTCGGTGCTGCCCTGCGGAATACCGCCGGCGCCGCCGAGGCCTTGGCGCGCTCGCTCGCCGATCTGGTCTGGACGGCATGCCGCCGGGTGACCCGCGATGACACGGAGGCGCAATTGGCCTTCCGCGAGGTGATGGCGGCGCTCGCCGCCGACGGATTTGCACGCCTCAGGGACTATGATGGACGCGCCCGCGTTCGCGTCTATGTGGCGCTGGTGGTGCGCGACCTGCTGCTGGAGCGGGCGATCAAGCTGCTCGTGCTCGACACGCCGCGCGGCTGGCAGGCATTCGAGGCCTTCTTCGGTCAGGACATGCGGCGCATGATCGAACGAGCATTGCCCGGCGCCGGTCACCGGCAGAACCGCGAAGACGCCTATCAGGCGGTCTGCGAAGCCCTCTTCAAGAACGATTTGCAGCGGCTGCGCGCCTATTCGGGGCGTGGCAGCCCGTCGGGCTTCGTGCTGCAGATCATCGAGAACCTGGTCATCGATTTCGTGCGGACTATCATTCCGCGCCGACGGCTTCCGGCCGCGATCGCCCGCCTGTCGGATCTCGATCAGTCGGTTTTCCGGCTCATCTATTGGGATCGGCTCGGTGACGACGCTGCGATCCTGCGCAATCATCTCACGCGTCCCGGCGAGGCGCCGCCGGCCGCGACCACGATCGCCGAGGCGATCGGCCGGGTGCGCTCGGTGCTGCCTTCCGGCTACTATGCCGAGCCGCGCGGCGATGGGCAGATGGTCGAGCTTTCGGCGGCTGAAGATTTCGCGGGAGGGTCGGAGAATTTCCGCGTGCGCACGCCGGAGGACGATCTGGTCGAAGGCGAGGCGGCCGGCCTGTTGGAGCAGGCCCTCGATGCGCTGTATCAGGCGCTGCCGAGGCTGGCGGCGGTCGAGAGGCTTTATCTGCAACTCGCGCTTTCGGGTGAGCCGGCGCGCGAGATCGCGCGGCTCCTGTGCTTGCCGGTCGAGGACGTTCACAGACTCGCCCAGAGGCTCAAGCGGCGGCTGCGCGATGAGCTCGGCGACGCCGACGTGGTCAAAAAATGGAGGCTGTCCGTCTAAGCGAAGGATAGGAGCGTTTGGTTTTGGATCGGAATAAGCTAGCTGCCCTGCTCGAATCCCTGTGCGAGCGCCCCTTCGCGGGCGATCAGGAGGGCGCGCGCCCGCACGACCTCCCGCACGACATTACGCACCCGCACGACCTTACGCACCAACTGGAGATTGCGCACCGCGCCGCGCGGGCGCTGTCGCAGGCGGTGGGGCAGCCATCGGATGGAGTTTCGGCTGACCCGGGAGGCCCGGACGCTGCTGCGCTTGCCGCGATCCTGTCCGGCACCGCCACCAAGACGCAATGCGATGCGTTCCAGGAGGCCGCCACGACGTCGAGCGCGATCCGCCTCGAGGCGCAATCGGCGCTCGCCTACGTCGACGGCATCGAGGATGCGCCTTTGGCGGCGCCCGCCCATCTGGTGGAGCAGGTCATGGAGTCCGCCGGTCCGGTGCCGGCGCTGGCGCGGGCAGCCGCCAAGGGGGGGCGGAGGCCCATTATCATCTGGTCACGATTTATGCCGCGCCGGCATGTGGCGGCGGCGCTTGCCGTCCTGGCCATGGGCGGCGGCCTGTCGTGGTCGCTCATGTTGCGGAACGCGGACCCCCGCGGCGATGGCTGGGCGGTGCCGCTAATCCCGGTGGTCCCGGTGGCGGCGGTCCCCGATGAGAAGCCAATCGAGCGCGCCATCGATCTGGCCCCTGTCGCGGGCCGCCTGGGCCGCAGCATGATCGTCCCGAGCGAGCCGCCGGTGCCGCTCGCAGCCCCCGTCCCAGAGCCCGCGCAGGCCCTGGCCGATCCCTGCGCGCCGCTCGGCTTTGCGGGTGCAGCACGCCCAGACGGGGCGCAGGTCGTGGTTCAATCCGCAGCCGAAACCGCCAAGCGGGCGCCAAGCCCGCCGCCGAAAACCGCGGCTGCGGCCGTCGCCGATCCGGGTTGCGATACGCCCCGTCGGCTGACGCGAAACCCCCCGGTCGAGCAGGCCACGAAGGAGGCGGTTCCCCTCGATCCGCAGGCCGATAAGGGCACCACCTATCGGCCGGCGGCGCGTGTCGGCGGGGTCGATCGCCGCGAGCCCGCGGCGGTGGCGCCGGCGGCCGTTGCGCGTCCCAGCGTCGCCCGCCCGCCGGTCCCCGCCAAGCGCCCGACCGCGGCCGAGCAGGCGCGTTGATCGGCGCCTGTTACTTCGCGCACTCGCCCGGGGTCACATTGCTGGCCATTGCGGCGCGGGCGAAGCAGGCATTCGAATAAGTCACCCGCATCCCGCTTTGATTGGTTCCGCAGACCGGCTGATAGATCTCGGTGCACACCTGGGGTGCGCCCTGCGCCAGGATGCGATCTTGGCCCGCCGCATCGGCGGGGGTTTGGACGCAGGCCGCGAAGCCGAAAGCGAGGAAGAGGAATGAGGCAAGACGTGTCATCGAGTTCTCCTGTATGCGACTTCGCGGCCATCGACTCAATGATCAGGTCCGGACGTCGAAGTGTTGAGCCTACCACTTATGCTTGCGCTATCCACGATTGCATCCTATTCTGCCTCCTTATTCTAGCAGAATTGGGAGGCACAACATGCTCAGCCGCTACCGTCGCCTGCTCCAAATTGTTCTCGTTCTGGGTTCCGTGATTCTCGCCACGGCTTGGAATAGTCCAGCCTATGCCTGCTGTAGCTATGGCTGTTGTGACTGCAGCTGCGTGTCGCTCAAGCTTGCGAAACGGGCACCTGCCATTGCAACCTCAATTGAGAAGGGCCTCAAGGGCCCTGGAAGCATTCAAAGCTTTCAAATAGATTTATCGGATGCAACAAAGGCTTCGGGGCGCAAGTGGTCCTGCGCGGCAGCTTTCAACGGCGCCTACTGCACTCGCCAGTAAGTGAAGACCCGTTTGCGAGGTCACACCTGCCGCGACACCGTCGCTTGCTTTGGCACTAAGACTGACAACGCTAAGTGGGGGTACAGCCCCCTCAATTTGTGGAGGGGCGCGGGTGGCCAGTGAGCTGGATGCATTCGCGAAGGTCGCGCTTTACCTGAAGGACCCACTGGTCCTCTCCGGGTTCGTCATATTTGTCGGATTTCTGGCCCTTCGTCAGCTGCTGAAGTCGGGCATCATTCCTGTCCTTCAGCAAGGTCAGGGGTTCAAGATACTTCGCCTTCTTCTGAGCTACGGCTTCGTACTCGGGCTTGCAATCATCTTGTTGGGGATGGGCCTTAAATACCGCGAGCTGTCCGAAGGCGAGCAACGGAGGGCCGCCGGATTAATATCAAATGAGCTTGAAACCAATGTCACTGTCGTGTCCGAGTTGGGCAAGAACACAGATTCCTTGTCTCAACTTGGTCAGGGACTGGCAGGCATCCTTCGCGACCGGCGTTTTAAAATCCTTGCTGGCCTCTTTCCCGTCCAAAACATTGAGACGACCGTCGACGAGTCGACACTGACGAACCTGTACATCGAGCGCTTGGACTGGCTGGCTCAAAGCCGGCTTTGGGAGGATATAACGGAAAGAAGACGCACGGAAGAAGCGTGTGCAGCCATCAGTCGATTCGTGGATCGCACCAAATCAACCGTTGAGTCTCTCTCCGACCAGCAGGCGGTCCGCTACCAAATAACACGCCGGGCATATGATGCTAATCTGGACATCGTGCGCAAGATTAGCGTCGTTGACATGACGAAGCTCGCAAATCTGTACTATCGAATGAGCGACGTTCGCGTCCTTTACAACAGGATTGTAGCGGGCTCCCTAGAGTACATGACTGCGATCAGAGCCTTTTGTGGGTCACTTCCTCCAAGCTCTGGTAGCCTAAGCTCCGCCCTTGCGCTCGAGCGCCTTACTTTCCGCTTGCTGCCGGAGTACCGGCAGAAGATAGACGATACGGTCAAGGCAATTCTTGAGCAGATTCTCGCTCTCGATGGCGCGGGGCTGAAGGGGCCGACCGGACCCTGAATCGGCCGGGACTGGTCCACAGCCACTTTTTCTCATACGGCTGACCAGCTCTTGGGCGATCAAACTTTTCGACGCCTCCCATCTGCTTGGCCACGATCGACGCGGCTCACGTACCGAGGGCAGTCATTGGCTGCGATTCCCGGGCAGAACCCGTGGACCGGATGCATTGACCGGGCCACGACCTCTCCCTAAAATCGTCGCAGCAACATGAGCGCAACGACATCAGCGCAAGAAGAAGAAATCGAATACAGCCGGAGCCACATCTCATGCACATCATCGATTCTCATTTCCATTGGTGGCCGAGGTCGGTCCTGGAGCAGTTCTGCAAGCGCGCCGACTTTCCCAAGGCGGAGCGCAATGGCCGCGGCGGCTACAGCTATCGGCGCGGCGCCAGCCGCGGCCA